>CAMLRA010000004.1 GCA_946482325.1 uncultured Chromatiaceae bacterium
TCTATCAGACCGTGACTGAGTTCCCGGCGGATTTGGCGGCGGCTTATCAGGCCGAGCCCAAAGCATCGGAATTGGCCGGTACTGAGGGCCGACATTATCATTTAAGGCGCTGGTCACATCCGGCGGCGTCCCAATCCCTGTTTCTGGTGACTGAAGTCAGTCAGCAATTAGTGGTGCGGCCGGTTCGCCAGACCATGCTGGCGGTCTATGGCAGTTTGTTTGCCCTGTTTTTGCTGTTGGCACTGGCGCTGGGCTGGTACCTGGCACGGCGCGCCAGCCAGCCGCTGGAACAACTGGCGATGCTGGTCCAACAAGAGCCGCTGCCACAGGGCTTTGCCGCTCAGTTTAAGGAGCAGGAGATCAGCTTGTTGGCGCAAAAACTGGAGCAAAGTATGCTTCGGCTACAGCAGTTTGCCGAGCGTGAACGTTTGTTCAGCCGCGACGCCAGCCATGAACTACGCACCCCGTTGGCAGTGATCCAGAGCAGTTGTGAGTTGCTGTTGTTGCAATCTCCCGGCGACGCTGCAGCACAGCGCCGTCTGCTGCAAATTGCCAGCGCTTGTGGCCAGATGCAGCAACTGATCGACAGTTTATTGTTGCTGGCGCGCGAAGCTGACAGCCAGCACGCGCCGGTGCCAATCCTGGTGGTGCCGCTGCTGCAACAACTATGGCAACAGCAACAACAATGGCAACCAAGGCCGGATTTACAGCTTGCTCTGCAATTGCCGGCAGATTTGCAGTGGCAAGCCCCGGCGCCGGTTTTGCAGCTGCTACTCGCGAATTTACTGCAGAATATCTGGCGACACAGTGCAGCCGGTGTGGTCGAAATCAAACCGCTGTCACAAGGCCTGTGCCTGAAAAATCCAATACAAAAGGCCGCTGCCCCGGAGGCCAGTGGCTTTGGCCAAAGTATCGCGACAAGGCTGGCCCAGGCCTGTGCGCTGCACTTTGACAGCCAGGCTGAAGCGCAATATTGGTGCACCCGCTTACAACCGCATCAGCAGGCCCCGCTTTGACAAAAATTTCACCGACACGGCGTTATCTTCAGTTTTTGTTGCTGCAAATGAGAATGGCGAATGCGCAAAACCAGATTAATAAAAACTTTAGGCCTTGGCCTTTGCAGTGTTTTGCTCTGCCTGTTACTGCTGGTCACCGGGTTGCTGCTACAGCCGCTGGCAGAACCGCCGGGGCCGGCGTGGTCGGGTGACGCTTTAGTACTGGACAATGTACATATCGTTGATACCCGCAGCGGCGAAGTGCTGCAAAACCGCGCCGTTTGGCTCAAACAAGGTCACATCGAACAAATCACCGCGGCAGGCGTCAAGCCGTCAGCGGATTATCATTATGTTTCGGGCCAGGGCAGTTATGTGGTGCCGGGCCTGTGGGACAACCACAGCCATAGCCTGAAACTGTCGCCACAATTGCATCACCCGCTTTATCTGGCGCATGGCGTTACCTATTTGCGTGATATGTCCGGCTGTATGACCCGCGATGACAGTCTGATCGCCTGCGCCGCTGACCGACAAGGCTGGAGCCAACAGGCCCGCAACGGACAGCGCAGCAGCCCGCTGTATCTGCAACAAAGCAGTTTTGCCATCAATGGCGGCGCTGAAGTACCGGCGGATTTTCCGGCCTTTTTACGGCTGCAAACTGCGGCCGACGCTGCCGCGCTGGTCCGGCATTATCAGGCACTTGGCGTCGATACGCTGAAAACTTATGAATTGTTAAGCCCGCAGCAATATCAATGGCTGAGTGAGGCCGCGGCCAACGCCGGCCTGCAACTGGCCGGACACCAGCCCTGGCGTGTGACGCTGGCCGACCTGATTCAGGCGCGCCAGCGCAGTATCGAACACGGCCGGCTGTTTTTATTTGAATGTTCCACGGTGGCCATGCAGCTCAAACAGCAGCCGATGCGAGAGGGGCTGATCAACAGCGACGTTTGGCGCGAGATTCTGCAAAGCCAGGACACAGCGTTATGCCAGCAGAAAATGCGCGCGATGGCCGAAGCCCGCGTCTGGTGGAGCCCGACTTTACTAACACTGCAACTCGGGGCCAAAGCGGCAGAGCCGGTTTTTCGGCAGGACCCCAGGCTTTCTCAGGTGCCCTGGCTGCTTCGCACCCTGTGGCAAGCCGACGCGGACGGTATGCAAAACCGCGGCGCTGACCAACAAGGCCGGCCTGTACATGCCGAGCTGCTGGCACTGGCGCAGCAACAGCTCAAACAAGCCGTCGCGCTTGGCGTGCCGATCATGGCCGGCACCGACACCCCGGACAGTTTTGTTTTTACCGGCAGCGGTTTGATTGACGAGCTGGAACTTTACACTCAGGCCGGACTCACTCCACTGCAGGCGCTGCAAAGTGCGACCTTATGGCCGGCACAATATGCCGGGGTGGCAGCAACAGCCGGCACCATAGACATAGGGAAAGACGCTAACCTGCTGTTATTAGCAGCAAATCCGCTGCAGCAAATTCAGGCGTTGCGTCAGGTGGAAGGGTTAGTGTTGGCTGGGCATTGGTATGACAAACCGCAGCTTCTGGCATTGCAAAACTTCAGCAGCACGCAGGCGGCAAGCCTGACCATCAACCTGCAACTCGCCTGGACGGCGCTGCGCAGTAGCCCGTTTCGCCAGCAATTTGCCGATTAAGCCACGCTACTCGCCGGCGCTGGTTTTGGCTGTGGGGGTTTTGACAGAGCTGGCTTTGGTCGATTTTTGCGGCGCTGCGGCTTTGCCGGTTTTACTGGTCGTCACTGCGACTTTGCTGACTGGCGCTTTTGCTTTGTTTGCTTTGGCAGTGGTTTTTGCCTGCTGCGTTTTTTTCGCCGATGGGGCTTTTTTGGCCGAAGTCGCTTTGGCGACTTGAGTCGTCACAGTAAGGCTTTTTGCCGTCGCGACACGTTTTTTCGCCGAAGCCTGGCTGGCCGCTGCCTGACGCTGCATTTCAACTAAAGCCTGTTTACGCTCCTGCGGGTTTAATGGCAGCAACGCAATCGGGTCCTGCGGCACACTGCCGCGCCAGAGTTCAAAGTGCAGATGTGGCCCGGTGGCGCGGCCGGTCTGGCCAACCAAACCAATCTGCTGACCGGCTTCGACCCATTGGCCAATTTGCACATCAAGCCGCGACAAATGCGCGGATAAACTGGTCAGCTGGTCGCCATGTTCAATCAGCACCGCATTGCCAAAGGCTTCACTGAGGCTACTGTTATCAGCGCTTAACACCACGCCTGCGCTTGACGCAAATACCGGCGTGCCACTGGGCGCAGCAAAATCAACACCATGATGCTGACGATTACGGCTTTTGACGATGTAACGGGCAAATGAAGCGCTGATACGGGCACCCGGCAATGGATGCACGAAAGTCACAGGCCCAGACTGCTGCTGCGTCACAGTTTTTGCTGTGACCGGCTGTGTTGTGGCCGGCGGCGCACTGGCACAGCCTGCCAGCAGCAGGACCCAGCCCAGCAGCAGCGCTACGCCAGACAGACGCTGATGTTGCGATAATAAAAACATAAAGGTTAATTCCGGCCAACTTTGGGTCGGCGTCTGTGTTTCAAGCTTTACCCGCCAGCACCTTCGGTGCAGACAGGGCGAATATGCCAAACAGTGTCGCCGGATCAACGACTTCCGGCAAGCTAACCATGCAGATCTGCTTCATTTCGACCCTGCTGATCCAACAAATGCTGTATAACTTTTATCTTTTATTCCATTTAGATATATAAAAACCAGATGACAGCGGTTGTCATGTTATAAAAAATCGCTACAATGCGCGACATCTGGACGGCTAAACATCTATTCAGTACCAGATACAAGAATCACCCTGCACATGCTCACCGGTCAACCGGAAGCCTGGAAATCGTAGTAAGAAGGATTCCGACCATGTTGCCAGTTCAACAGTTATCAAACACCTATATCAGCGCCGATAGCGCCACTATCACACCAACCTCAGCCTGTTGCCTGCAGCCAGCACGAATGTGTTGCTGATCCTCTTTCCGGCCTGAACCGCTGCATATTCAAGCACCGCGTTTGGCCAGCCTGTTTTTTTACCTTTGTGACTGACTGCTGCGGCGGTCCCATTCGCTGAGATTTGCAGCCTGGCTGTGAATGCGCTCAGCACCGAATTTTATTGAGGTTTATCATGCGCTTTACCCCACATTCTCTGACGCTGCTCGCCAGCGCCATCGCTGTTGCTACGCCTGTTTTTGCCAACACAGCCGCTGAAGCAGTTGCAACTGAAAGAACCGTTGAACGTATTCAGGTGACCGGTAGTTTTATCAAACGCAGCCAGCAGGAAGATGCCACGCCGCTGCTGCAAATCGACGCTGATGCGATTGCCGCCAGCGGCAAAGTCACACTGACCGACGTACTGCGTGACCTGTCGGTCAATTCCGGCAACAGCTTTGACGAGCAATATACCGGCAGTTTTTCCGCCGGTTCTGCCTCGATTGGCCTGCGTGGCCTCAGTCCAAAAAATACCCTGGTGCTGGTCAATGGTCAGCGCCTGTCAAACTATGGTTTTGCGCTGAATACTCAGGACACTTTTGTTGACCTCAACGCTTTGCCGTTAAGTGCGGTCAAACGCATTGAAGTACTCAAAGACGGTGCATCCTCGGTGTATGGTTCAGACGCCATCGCCGGCGTGGTCAACATCATTTTAAAAGAACAAATCACCGACACTGAGCTGTCGCTCAGCACTGGCCGCGCCACCCAGGGTGGCCTCGAACAATTTGGACTGGGCCTGGCGACCGGTATCGGCGACGTTGCACAGGATGGTTATAACCTGAGTCTGACGCTGGATTGGTTTGACCGCGCCCGCTTAGACGCCAGCGATCGCGATTTATTAAAAAGCGGTGATTTCCGCCATTTGCCCGGTGGCAAACTAGCCGGCTGGAGCGCACAAGGTGCGAATTCGCTGGTCAATCCGTCCCTGCCACAGGCGCTGGCGAACTGCCCAACCGGCAGCGAAAAACGGCCCTGGAGTGATTTTACGCCGGGGCGCAAAGGCGAAGTCTGTGCTTTTAACGCCCAGCCTTTTAATACACTGCAGCCGGAAGTGACACGCCGGCAGTTATCGCTGCAAGGTACTGTGGCGCTTGGCGACAACTTAACCGGTTTTGCGGAGTGGCTGTACAGCGACAATGATTCGGCCATGTTATTCGGCGCGCCGCTGACCGTTGGCGCTGGCCTGCGGGCTTATAATCCGGTTAATGGCACTCTGACCGATATTCCGGTGCTGTTACCTGTCAGTCATCCCGACAACAGCACAAGCAAACCGCTGGCGATTGAATACACGCTGTTTGATTTAGGCCCACGCACCAAAGCCAACAGCCAGCAGTTCAGCCGTGTGCTGACCGGGCTGAAATATCAGGGTGAGGTTTGGGATGCCCAGCTGCAACTGCTGCAATCATTCAGTCATCAGCGCGAATACGTGGACAACTTCGTCAATCGCTTTGAATTTGAGAAAGTATTAAAAGACGGCAGTTATCGTTTTGACGGTCGCCAGAACAGCGCTGAAGTGCTGAACCGGCTACGTCTGCAAACACGCCGCCCCGGTGAATATGAAATCAATTCGCTGAACGGCAGCGCCAGTCGCGATTTGTGGGACAACGACTATGGCACAGCCGCCATTGCGACTGGTTTTGATTTACGCAAAGAACGGATGGACGCCGGCACGTCGCCGCAGGTGTTGTCGGGCACTGAACTGCGCCCCGCGATTAACCTGGTGAAAGGCGAGCGCACTGTCAGCGCGGCTTTTGCCGAGCTGAGCCTGCCGCTGTACACCGACCTGACCGCCAGCATCGCTGGCCGGCTGGATCACTATGACGATTTCGGCCGGGCGTTCTCGCCTAAAGCCGGCGTGCATTATGTGTTGGCCGAAGACTGGCTGCTGCGCGCGTCCTGGTCACGCGGCTTCCGCGCGCCGTCTTTGCCGGAAATTGCCGACAGCAATACCATCAGCTACGGCACTGTGATTGACCCGAATGACCCGCTGGAACCCGGCAGCCGTCGAGGTTACACCCAGCTGCGCGGCGGTAATCCGCTGCTGCAACCGGAACGCTCGACCAACAGCAACGCCGGGGTGATCTGGTCGTTCAGTAAACAAGGCAGCATCGGCATTGATGTGTTCAGCATTGAACAGCAGGACATTATCGCCGGCGACAGCGCGCAATATGTGGTCGATCACCCGGAGTTGTATGCCGGGCGCATTCTGCGTGATGCGCAGGGCCGCTTACAGATTTTGAAAAACCAATACACCAATCAGGGCAGCCGCGACACCCGTGGTGTCGATATCGACTTTAACTATCGCTTTGAACTGGGTAACGGCCATCGCCTCAGTCTGAAAACCGTCTGGTCTCATCTGCTGGACTATAAACAGGCGCTGGTCGCTGGCCAGCCGGTGCTGGAAGGCGCCGGCAATAATCAGTTTGGTGCGTTACCAGCCTGGAAGAGCAACAACAGCCTGATTTGGCAACACAGCGACTGGCAAGCCAGCCTGACGGCGACCTTTACCAGTGGCTATCAGCAAAAAGTGGCGACGGCAGCCAGTAATCCGGGGCTTCGCAGCGACATCAGCAGCTTCACGCAATGGGACAGCCAGCTGAGTTACCGTGGTCTGGCCAATACGCAAATCAGCTTTGCGGTGCAAAACCTGCTGGACCGTGACCCGCCGTTTGACCCCAGCGCCGGCAGCGATTACACCGACACCACGCAATACAACCTGCGTGGCCGGCAAGTCAGCCTGACCGCCAGCTATCAGTTCTGAATGAAACCCCGCTGCGCCGGTGCGCAGCGGGGTTGACTGCAGCTGTCAGTGAGCACTGGCCTGGTATTATTGCGGTATCGCCCGGCCCGGCTCATAACCGTCATACCGCGGCAAATCCGCATCTAAATCATCCCAGCAGGCGCGGGACGAGACAAAATTGTGCGACAGCGGCCGTTCGCTGATATCGGAATCTAAAATCCCTAACCGCAGACGGATCTTATCGGGCACCTGCGCATTGCTGCTATACACCGGCGATGCACAAATGCGGCAAAAATGTTTCTTTTTACCCGGCCCTGTTTCAAAAAAACTCAAGGTGTCCTGGCCTGTGCACACCACAAAATCACGAAGCGCCACAAAACCATTGGTGGCATAAGCACTGCCAGTGCTTTTCCGGCACAAAGAACAATGGCAATGAATGATTGCACTGATACCGCCATGGATTTCAATGCGCACAGCGCCACATAAACAACTGCCCTGATACATATCACTCCCAAACACGCTGCCCGACAATCTGACCAAAAAAGGTAACGGAGATGGCAACTGCAGGCAAGCTGACAAAAGCAGAAAAAAGCCCCCGATACCAGCCATAGAGCGGCACGGAGGCAAGGGCGTGCTGATGTTTGGTGGTTGAGTTTTGTTCGAATTGGCGGCGTTTTGGGCGCGAAATGAGGCGCGTGGCATAGTGATTCTATGTGAGCAACGAGTGACAAAGCCCAAAGCGCTGCCAAACGAACCCTTAGGGCAGCGCTTGGCAGCTCTTTCTGCTGCGTTAGTGCTCGTTTGTGTAGAATAACTACACGGCTCTCGCACTGCCTTGCATAAAAAGCTGCCAAACTGCTGCAAAAACAAACACCAAACGTCAACACGCCCTGAGGCTAACTATTTTCAGGCCGGTAACGGCGTCCACCACAGACTGATGCCGATCAGCGCCAGCAATAGTGCCTGCCCACGGCCCAACCAGCGGCGCACCGCCGGATTTGGGTTGGCTCGCATCCCAAACCGGACCAGGCTGAGCCAAAAGGTATGAGCCAACACAGAGCAACTGACGAAGATCAACGTCAGGCTGACAAACTGTGGGCCCGCCGGTTGTTGCAGGTTAATAAACTGCGGAAATAAAGCGCTGATAAACAACCAGGCTTTCGGATTGGTCAGTGCGACGCCAACACCCCGGCCGAACCAGCCACGGCCAGCCACCAACGCGGCGCTCGGTGCTAAAGCACCACCACTTTGTCGCCATTGCCCCCAGGCCAGATACATCAGATACGCTGCACCTAAAATCTTCAGGACGCTAAAAGCCAACATCGATTGTGTCAGTAACAGGCTGACGCCAGCAAAAGCCAGCAGCGACACCAGCGCAAGGCCAACAGCATTGCCGAGCGCGCCAGCCAAAGCCGGCTTGCTGCCGGCACTGAGCGCATTTTGTAGGGTAAACAACACGGCAGGGCCTGGTGTTAACGTCGTCAACAGTGCCACGACTGTAAAGCTAAGCCATTGTTCTGACATTGTTTATCGCCACCAGGCCGCAGTAAAAACCTGATTGCAGTGTAATGAAACGCGCCACACAACACGAGTGCGGCCCGGCAATCAGACTGTTTCCTGTTCCTTACTGCTGCGTCAGCGCTGGCGTGGGCATTTTCTTCAGTTGCCACTGCAGCAGACTGAAACTGAGCAGCCCCTGCACCAGCACACTCAGTGCAGAACACCACCAGACCTGGGTCGGCGTAAACGCCGGTTGTTGGCTGAGCCACAGCACAGGCACTACAAACAAAGTCAGCCGTACGGCAGAACTCAGCAACGACGGCCAGGTATTCCCCAGTGCCTGAAACATGCCGGAGCAGGTCAGCACCAAAGCCGATGTCAGATAATTCCAGGAGATAATTTTGATAAACACCACACCCGCCAGCACCACTGCGGCGTCGGCCGTGAACCAGCGCATCAGCATTTCGGCTTCAAACTGACTGAACAGGAAAATCAGCAGCATCAGGCCAAAACTGAGCTGCAGCGCGGCGCGCAGTGTCTGATGCACCCTGTCATGCAAACCGGCACCGAGGTTTTGCCCGGCAATGGCCGGAATAGCAAACGACAAGGCGACTACCGGCAACGACACCGCCTGAATAATGCGCATGCCAATACCAAAAGCCGCCTGCACTTCAGTGCCTAAATCCCGGATCACCCAATATACAAAAGCGGTGAACAAAAACATCAGCGCGTATTCGCCACCCGCTGGCAGCCCAATCGCCAGCAAGCGCCGCCACACCGGCAACTGCAAGGACCAGCCGGCGCTGGTATCCAGCACCTGATGCTGACAACGACGGAAATAGACCCAAAGCAGCAGCACGCCAACGGCAGATGCCAGTGTGCTGGCCAAACCCGCGCCGGCCACTCCAAGCGCCAGACCTGTGCCCCAGCCAGAGATCAGCACCGGCGCCAGTATTAAATTCAGCAACACGGTCAGTAGCTGCACTGCCATCGCCGGTTTCACCACACCGACTGCACGTAGCGCTGAGCCGATGGCCGTTGAGACAAACGCCAGCGCGAGACCGGGCAGATACCACTGCAAAAACTCAACACCAGCCTCGCGTACCGCAGCATCAGTACTGACCGTTTGCAGATAAAAATCCTGTAATAAAAACCCGGCCAGCAGCGTCAGCGCGGTGAGAAAACCGGCCAGCAACATCGACTGGCGGAACACCTGATTGGCATAACTATGGTCCGCCGCGCCGGTCGCCCGCGCGATCAGACTGACAGTGCCGACACTCAGCATTTGCGTCAACGCCAGCACCAGAAACATCAGCGCAGAACCGGCACCGACCGCAGCGACAGCCGCCGGGCCAATACTGGCAACAAAATACATATCAACAAATAAATACAGGCCCTGCACCAGCATGCCAATCATCATCGGCGTCGCCATGTTGACCAGATGGCGGCGGACAGAGCCCTGGGTTAAATCAGTCATTGTTGTTTCTCATGAGGAGCGGTAATTAGTCGTCCCGATTAAGCGCTTCCAGCAGCTCAATAACAAAACAGAGGTCTGAATTGGGCGGGATCATGCTGCCAATTTGACGTTCACCATAAGCCAAAGCGGCCGGTACCTGCAACTTGCGGGTACCACCAACCTGCATACCAATCAGGCCCTGTACCCAGCCCTGGATCACGCGGTTTTTACTCAGGACTGTTTCAAAAGGCGCGCCGTGGCGGTAGGAAGAATCAAACTCAGTGCCGTCCGCCAGATATCCGCGATAATGCGCTTTAATCAATGCGCCGCCTTTTTTGATGGTGTTGCCACTGCCTGGGATCAGGTCTTCAATAATAAGTTCGGTCAGGGCCATCGCCAGTCGCCTTGGTGAGTAAAAACCGCAGTATATCCTAAAGCCGACTCTGAATGCGGCATGGGCACCCCTTGTTACAAACCGGCCTGTGACAAGCCACAGCGGCTGTGATACCAATACAACGACTGCAATTTAACAGAGGCAAACCGATGAAAACGCTTGGACTGATTGGCGGCATGAGCTGGGAATCTACAGTGCCGTATTACCGGCAGATTAATCAACAGATCAATCAGCGTTTAGGCGGCTTACACAGCGCCAAAATCATCCTGTACAGCGTGGATTTTCAACAAATTGAGGCACTGCAACGCAGCGGCGACTGGCAACAGGCCGGCCTGTTATTAGCCGAAGCGGCACAAGCCTTACAGCGCGCCGGCGCACAAGGTCTGGTGCTCTGTACCAATACCATGCACAAAGTGGCGGCCGCTATCACCTCCGCAACACCGCTGCCGCTGTTGCATATCGCCGATGCCACAGCACAGCAAATTCAGGCCCGGGGCCTCAATCGTATTGGTCTGTTAGGCACCCGCTTTACCATGGAGCAGGACTTCTACAAAGCCCGGCTGTTGGCGCAAGGTATTGAAGTCATCATCCCCGATCAGCCCGGACGCGACCTGGTGCATCAGGTGATTTACGACGAACTTTGCCTCGGGCAAATCAAAGCGGAATCCCGTCTTGCCTATCAGCAAGTCATCGCCGATTTAGTGGCGCAAGGCGCACAAGGCGTGATTTTGGGTTGTACTGAGATTGGTTTGCTGGTGCAGCCGGACGATGCGGCAGTGCCGTTGTTTGACACCACCGCCATCCACGCCCGCGCAGCGGCGGACTGGATGTTAGCGGACTGAATAATGACGCTGATCAGAATGTCAGCGGCGGCAGATTAGCCGGTTGCCAGTGATCGCCCGGCGCTGTGGTCCAGACCACCAGCTCGAGCTGCTGTGCCATGTCGGCTTCTTTAAACTTCAGGCTGTATTGCTGGCTGGAGCGGATCACCAGATGACCATCTTCCAGACTGGTGACTGCGCCATACACCGGCACCAGACTGCTATACATGATTAAACCGCCATCACTGTTAATTTTGCCCTGACTGGCATACAGCGTTTTGGCGCTGTCGAGCAGCAATTTGCCGGCTTCATCCTGCGCCACAGTCGGCACCGCATCGACGGTGTAACTAAGTTTACAGATCTCCTGACCGGCCTCAGTACCACAAGCCATCGGTCGGGCATGGGTAATTTCGGTGTCTAACAAGGCGCCGTCGCTGCTAATTTGGGCTTTTTTGTCACCAGTGACCGGTACTTCCAGTTCCACTTTGACACTATAACCTTCTCCAATCGAAGAAGGCTCCGGCGCCCAGATGCGAAACCGGCCTTGGGTGACTGGCACAGGCGTCGGCCAACTAGCCTGCATCTGATAGTGCTCGGTCAGCGCCGGGTCCGATTTAAAAGCGGTATGACCACTGGCCAGCAGTTGGCCCCGCACTAAATCCTGATCGTAGACATCAGTAAAACGCGCGCTGAGCCCGCTGCCTTCAACTTGCACCGGCGTTTGCAGATAAAACGCCGCCTGCAGTTGATTACTGCTGCCGATGGCGGAAGTCGTGGTCTGGTCTTTGACATAAAGCCGGGCATGTAAGGTCAGTTGGTTGGCTGCAGTGGTGTCGGGCGTTTCGCTCGTGCTGACCGGTTCGGCTGTGACCTCAGTTTCTGCGGTCGTCGCTGTGGTGTCCTGTTGCGGCGCCGGTGAGCAGGCGGTTAACGCCAGTAACAGCAGGCCGGCGGACGAAATAAATAACGGTGTTGATAAACTGGACATGGCTCCCTCCGGGTTGGATAACGGACAAACTTCAGGCCCAGTGTCGGCAGCCGGGCCTGAATCCGCGGTGAATCAATAGCCGCCTCATAATCAACGCAGCAGTATTACCAGCGAAGCTGCGCGACCGCATCCGGCACTTCACCCAGCAGCACCTGCCGGATTGAACCATCAGCACCGACGGTCACCAGCTGCGGAATGCCTTTGCTGGCGACCTGGTGGTACAACGCCCGGTCCGGATCTGCCACTAACGCAAAATTCAGCCGATAGTCGCTGCGAAACTTCTGCAACGCCGGAATTTGTTCTTCGCGGCCAATGCCGATGATTTGTAAATCTTGCTGGCGCACCAGATCTGACGCCATCAGCTGCGTCATGGCGCGTTGTGAATCATGGCACCAGGTGGCGAAAAAAATCAGCAGCTGGCGTTTACCCGCTGCCAGCTGGATTTCATTGCCGTCGATACTACGCAGCGTCTGCCAAGGCAGTCTGGCGCCAGGCTTGATGGCAAATGCAGCAGAAGCTGCAGCCGGCGCGGCGGGCGCTGTCACTGCCTGCGCAGCAACCGGAGCCGGCGTCTGGCTACAGGCACTCAGGCTCAGCAAAGTGCCGGCCACCACAGCGAGATGAACACAAACCAATTTACGCATCACAACCCCTGTTTTTTTTGATTTTTATGAAAAATAACCCGCTGCAATTTAGCGCAGCTGTCGGCGGATAAACTGATCCATTTGCTCGCGCAGTTGCGGCATTTGTTTACGCAAACTGTGGTCACCGCCCGGCACTATCACCAGTTCGTGCGGTTGTTTGCGTTCAGCCAGCAATTTAGCGATTTGTGTCGCGTTGCCAACCGCTACCCGTTCGTCTTTATCACCATGCACAATCATCACTGGCAAGTCAGCGCGGATTTGTGGCAGGAAATGGCTGACTGAACGTTGTTGTAAACTGGCGGTTTTCTGGCTAGCGTAATCCGGAATACGCGCCTTGTAGACATTTTCCATTTCAGGGCGGACTTTCAGGTCAGCCTCTAAATTGGTCATACCGGCAATAATCACCAACGCATCCAGTTCCGGCCATTGTTTGGCGGCCAGCCAGGTCTGCATGCCACCACGGCTGTGGCCCATCATCGCCACATGTTCAGGATTGGCCGCAGGCACTTTGTTCAGCATGGTTTTAAACGCCAGCACATCGGCCACATCGGCGCCGCCAAATTCGTCTTTGCCCATTTGTTCCGGCGGTAATTTCAGCTGGTTGTGCTCACCGCGGTAGTTACTGGCAAACACCACATAACCTTGTGCCGCCAGCGGCATCAGCTGACCTACAGCATTCGGGAAAAGCAACGCGCCTAACTTGCCATTGCCGCCGCGGTTATACACCAGCACCGGCAACGATTTAGCAGCCGCCTGTTTCGGCTGGATCAGATACCCCAACACCTTCACACCATCGACATCATAAACAAATTGTTCGCAGTGTAGCTGTTGCTGAAATTGCTCATACATGGCGCGTGGCAGCGATTTATTGATCATCGCGCCCATATTCGGGTTATTCGGACTCATCCGTTTTATCATACTGACGAAGCCATCATAACTGCTGACGGGACCGGAAAAACAATCTCGGGAATTTTCCAGCAGTGGCTGAAAAGGAGTGGTGGTCGCGGGTGCAGCAGCCTGCGACAGACCTGCGGATAACAAAAAAACTGCGGGGCAAACCAAGGGCAATAAATGCTTTAACTTCATCAGGATAACTCCATTCCCATGTTATTTTCTGGTCATAGAGTAACAGGGAAGATCCACGGAATGAAGCGATGAATTTACGTTAATTCAACATTTTCAGTATTTTTTGTAAGAAACGTTGTTCCGCCGCCTGACTGGTTTTCGCCAGCGCCTGCTGATAATAATGCCGAGCCAGCTCTGTCTGTTGCAGCTGGCGGTAGCAGTCAGCGAGCGCCGCATCAAGCAGATGATAACTGCCAAGCTCCCCCTGTTGTGCCAGCGCCTGCAACAGCGGCAATGCGGCGGTTGCACCGTCACGCTGGCTAATGGCTACAGCCCGGTTTAATGCCACCACCGGGCCGGGCTCCAGCCGCAGCAGTACATCATACAAGGCGGCAATTTGCGGCCAGTCAGTGTCGGCCGCCGTCGGGCTTTCGGCGTGTATTGCGGCGATTGCCGCCTGCAGTGCATAAGGGCCAAAGCGTGGCCCGGACAACGCCTGTTCAGTGAGCCGGACACCTTCGGCAATCAGGGCTGAGTCCCACAAAGTGCGGTCCTGCTCAGCCAGTGTAATCAGATCGCCGGCTGGGTCCAGCCGTGCCGCGCGCCGGCTTTCCTGCAACAGCAATAGTGCCAGCAGCGCTTTGATTTCACCATCTGACGGCATTAACTGCTGCAGCAACCGGGCAAGCCGGATGGCCTGCGCCGATAATTCGGCACACAACAGTTTGTCGCCGCTGCTTTGGCTGTAACCTTCGTTAAACAGCAGATAAATCACTTTTAAAACCGTATCGAGCCGCTCCGGTAATTGATCGGCTTGCGGCACTTCATACGGAATGGCCGCATCGCGGATTTTTTGTTTGGCGCGCACAATACGCTGGGCAATAGTCACCGGACTTTGCAAAAAAGCGCTGGCGATTTGTTCGGTGGTGAGGCCACAGACTTCGCGCAACGTCAGCGCCAACCGAGCTTCCGGCGACAGCGCCGGGTGGCAACAGATAAAAATCAGCCGCAGCTCGTCATCCTGCAATATCGCCATGTCGTCCGGCGATTCAGTGTCCCTGACCAGACCTGCGTCATCACCCTGCTCCGCGAACCAGGCTTCAGCCGTGACACGTTGCCGCTGCTGGCTGCGCAATTTGTCGATGACCTTAAAGCGGCCAGCCGATACCAGCCAGCTCAGCGGGTTGTCTGGCAGCCCCTGCGCTGGCCATTGCTGCAGGGCCGCAGCGAAGGCTTCCTGCAGACCGTCTTCCGCCAGCGTGAAATCGCCCAGCAGACGGATTAAGGTCGCCAACACGCGGCGCGAATGCTGCTGATATAAAGCCGCGATGGCGGCCGGGTTGACAGTTTCAGACATCAGGCTCAGACATCCAGCTCACGGACAGGCCGTACTTCCACCGACCCGACGCGCGCTGCCGGAATACCGGCCGCCAGCGTGATGGCTTCGTTTAAATCGCGCGCTTCGACCAGATAAAAACCAGCGAGTTGTTCTTTAGTTTCAGCAAAAGGACCGTCGGTTAACAGCGTTTTGCCAGCACGCACCCGCACTGTGGTCGCACTTGCTACCGGCTGCAGCGCCTCCGCAGCCAGCATACGGCCGCTTTGCTGCACCGCAGCCGCGTAGGCAAAACACTCAGGGTCTTTTGGGCTTTCCGGCAACGAATGCAGAAGCTTTTCGTCGCTATAGACCAGGCATAAATATTTCATCGTTTTTTCCTCAGGCATCCGGCGTTAAGTTAAACAATGCCGAGCCAGTTACCATATCAAAAGGCACCGAAAAATGGTCATGAATAATCCGCCACTGGCCTTGCTGCCATTGCCAGCCCTGGCTTAAACGCATCCAGCAGCCCTGTACTTCGCCTTTGTCGTTGCTGCCGGCGCAATACAACAGCGCGGTTAATATGGCCAGTGCACCTTCATGACGGATCTGAATATCACGCAGCTCAAAAGCAACATGACTTTGGCAGAATTCCAGACATTGCTGCCAATGTGTGAAGTAGTCGGCCTGATAAAACTGCAGTTGTTTTACTGCATCAAAGGCGCGGATATCGTCAGCGTAGTTGCTGCGGATGCCGTGCATTTCGCCGCGTTTGACAGCTTGCTGCCATTGATCAATCTGATTGTGTAATTGCGATAAAGTCGGATTGGTGTGTGACATCGGTACGCTCCGTGATGTTTGATGAACAGGACGCCCTTGGTCGGTTGCCGCCAAAGCAATTCGACAGCCAGCCGACAGATTTTTTACTGATCAGACCTCCATAGATCCCTGCTACTTACAAACACTGACAGTTCTGCAGCAAAACCAAAACAGCCCGGCATATACATCTTATTTACACTGCCGTCATCTTAAGCGGAGGATTTCTGATGAAAAGACGGCAACTGTATCCATGGACTTTTTTGAGTTGTTTATTGCTGACTCTGAGTGGCTGCCATGATGACGTGAACAACGTCCTCAAACCCAACCAGGCCACCACGCACGGCATCTGGCAAAAAGCCGGCTACGGCATTGTGTGGCAGTTAGAGCAAAACCGGCTGCAAATCTTTAATCTGAATACATTTGGTTGTGTGCGCCAGGCCGACCATCCGGCAGCAGAAGTCCAGGCACTTCAGCCTCAGCTGCAATTAAGCGCGGATGGCAACACTCTCAGTTTGGCGCAGGACCCGGGCCTATTTGGCCAGTTCCAACGCCTGACGCAACTGCCCGCCAGCTGTCTGCACCCCATGAATAACACACAGGACAGCGCCAAAAACTTCGAATTTTTCTGGCAGGATATTCAGCAATATTACGCATTCACAGCAGAGCGCCAGCTCAACTGGGAACAGCTGTACCGCGAGTATCAGCCGAAATTTGCCAATGCCAGCCCTGAACAGCAGCAACAGTATTATCAGGAAATCATTGCCCGCTTTGGCGATGCGCATGTGGTACTGGGCAGTGCCGACGGCCCGGCGCTGCAGGGATATGCCCGTCGCGGGCTGTTTGCACAGGTGGCAGCGGATGGCGAAGCTGGCGACAGCGACAGTCTGTTCACTCAGCTGGACCTTTATCATCAACTGCTGCAACAGCAGACCGATACGCTGTTACAGGCTCCGGGTTTACAACAAACCCGCGCCAGTGCCAGCCTGCAATACGGCATGCTGCCGGGTGGTATCGGGTATTTGCGACTGAATCAGCTGTCGGCACTGAGCCAGCCAGACCCCGCCTCGTTGGCCCCCAGCGTCTGGCTCCAATTTGCCAATGACGATATCAAAACAGCGACAGCAGCCATGCGGGAACTAGAGCCCTGGCTGGCGCAAACTAAAGGTCTGATCATCGACCTGCGGTTTAATCAGGGCGGCTTTGATGCGGTGGCTTTGCAAATTGCCAGCCAGTTTAACGCCGAAACCCGCGTCATCGGCAGCAAAGGTTTGCGCACTGGACGTCAGCACGTCATCAAGCTGGCGGCTGCGAAGACACCTTACCTGAAGCCGTTACAGGTTCTGGCCGGTGGCTCCACCATCAGTGCCGGCGAAGTGCTGACGCTGGCACTTAAAAGTCTGCCACAGACCACTATTATCGGCGAACCGACGCACGGCTCTTTGTCTGATGCCTTGTTGCACCAGCTGCCCAATGGCTGGACTCTGACCCTTAGCAACGAGCGATATCTGGACCCGGCCGGCCAGTTACAGGAAGTCCAAGGTGTGTTACCCGACGTGCCGGTGTATCCATACCTGAGCCTGGATGCGGCGCTGCAAAGCGTCACTGTGCTGGACCGGGCGCTGCAATTGCTGCAGGCACCAGCCGCGCTGCCAACTTCAGCCGCCGAAGTGCAACACAGCATGCGCCAGTTCCGCCAGCAATTTAACCAACCAGGCATTTCTGCAGCTGTGGTGCGCCAGGGCAAAGTCGTGGCGACTTTTGCCGAAGGCCTGGCCGATGTCGCCAGCAACACCGCGATGACCGCGGATACCCCGACGCTGGTCGCATCAATCAGTAAAACTTTGCTTGGCACTGCCATCGCTAAACTGCATATTGCCGTTGACCACCCGTTGCCTGCATTACCGTTTTTGCCGCAAAGACCGGATGGACAGAACTTCAATCCAAGCTGGCTGCAGCTGGCACAACATCAATCCGGCATTGTCGATCAGGACAACACTTTGTTTTGCGCCATCTACAGCACAGCAGACGGTTCTTCATTGCTCGACCAATTGCTTGGCACTGACCAATGCGGCACACCGGAACCGTCGCATCTGCACTTTTTAGCCAGTTATCTGCAACCGGGTGGCCGCTGGTACCAGAGCGCCAATTTTGGCAGCGCCGGCGTAGAAAACTACAGTAACGTCGGTGCTGAGCTGGCCAGTCTGGCGCTGGAACAACACACCGCAGAACCTTTTGCAGACTGGTCAAGCCGTGAAATTCTGGCACCGCTGCAGCTGCAGAACACGTTCTGGCCAACTAGAGATTTTCGCAACGCCGCGACTTTATATCTGCCGACACCAGATGGGAAACTCATGCCGCTGCCGCGTTACGCATCGTCTGATTACTACGACGGCATGCTACACAGTTCAGCCCGTGACCTCGGTACTTATCTGGCTGCCATCGCCAGCGAAACTCCGGCGCTGGCATTGCCGGGGCTGAGCCAGCCCCGTCGCCATCAGCTGCTGGGCTGGAACCAGCTTTTTACACCGGGCCAGGATTTCCCTGGTTGGTTTTGGCAGCGCAGCGGTGACTATGTTGGTCATAATGGGTTGTTTGTCGGCGCCAGCAGTATGATGTATTACAACAAAGCTACAGACAGCGGATTTGTGTTGCTGCTCAACAGCGATGGTCAATATTCCCTGGCACCGGATGAGACTAAATCGCAGGCCTGGCAACAAGCCATGCTGCAGGTTGCAGCAACGCTGTACCGGCATGGCCTGAGCTTGTAAGACGTGCCTGAAGCTGGTGCGTGCACCAGCTTCGCCCCGAGAAAGCCAGAGTCATAACAGGGGGGTTAGCATAAACAGGAACAAAAACCATGGGAACAATCAACAGACCTTGGCTAGAATCTGCATAGTTGCCAGACCGGCGCGGCCCCGGCACCACCAAGGAATTCCTGATGCATACAATGTTTCTTCCCTCCACGGCTTTACTCTTGGCCAGCAATGCGTTGGCACAACAGCCGGCAAGCTATCCGGTACAGCAGTTGTCACCAGAATTGCAGGTGCAGCAACTGGCCGAAGGGCTGTGGCTGCACCGAACCGAACAAAAACTGAGCAATGGGGCAGTTTTTACCTCAAACGGCCTGCTGCTCGACACGCCAGAGGGCATCTGGATACTCGATACCGCCTGGGGTTTTTATCCAACCCGGGATTTATTGCACTGGATTGATGTAGTACTACAACGCCCTGTGGTGAAGGCGATAGCCACCCATGCGCATGAAGACCGCACCGGCGGCGTCGTTGCACTGACCGAACGCGGTATCCCACTGCAAGTAACAGCGCAGACCGCTGCATTGGCAGCAAAAGCTGGCATTCAACCGCTGCAAGCCGTGACAAATCTTGCGATTGGCGCCGTGTATCAAGATGGCCCTGTCCAGTGGTTTTACCCGGGGCCTGGCCACACTATCGACAATATAGTTCTGTACCTGCCACACTATCAGCTGCTACATGGCGGCTGTTTTGTCAAAGCGCCCCGTTATCCCGGCCTTGGCAATATTGCCGATGCCGACGTCAAAGCCTGGCCGGGTAGCCTGAAACACTTAAAAGCCGCTTATCCGCGGGTGAAAATGCTGGTGCCTGGCCATGGCAATATCGCCGACGGGGCTTTACTGGACTATTCGTTGTCGTTATTCAGCACGCCATAACTGACGTCGACCGGCTCAGGCCAGTCGCAGACTTAGAGTAACTGCAATGCTAAAAAGACTGGTGCAATCTACCCTGCTGCTTGGCTTGCAGGCTGTCGCCGCAGAATGCCCGCAGCAACTGCGGACTTTTCAGTTATTCGAGCGCCAAAGCACGGCGCCATCCTGCATCGACCAATGGCAGCAGGCATTTTTCCGCGAATTAGGCTGTCCAATTCAGTTTGTGGACGGCAATCCCGGGTTGACTGTGCGCGAACAAAAACTGCAGGCAGGCGAGATTGAAGTGATCACCGGTCTTGCCAAAACACCGTCCCGCACCTTTCGCTTCAGCCTGCCAATTGGCCGCAATAATGTTTATGTTTACCGGAGGCTACAGGATAGTCGCTGGGACCAAATCAAAACCTGGTGCGACCCGGTGATGCAACAGGCACGCATTTTGGTCCCGGCACAAGGCTATTTCGGTGAAGCCATGCAACAGCTCCGGCAGTACCCGAATTGCAGCAGAGGTCTGGTGCCGGTCAACCACAGCACGGCCCGACCTTTTGATATGCTGGACAAAGGCCGCGCTGATTTATTGATCTCCGCCGAACGGCACCTGGCGGCCTTGCCTGCGGAGCAGCAGAAAAACTATCAAAAACTTGCGCTGACTGTTGTCGAAGGTGATGTGTATATCGCCTTCTCCGCACAAGTACCGGCGGCTTTTATCGCCCGGGTCAACCAGTTCATCGCCGCCAGACAGCAGCGCCCCGTGGCCGTATCACCACAAGGCAAAGTCTGTTTGTTACCACTAAAGCTAAATGCAGCCCCCAGTTGAGAAAGTAAGACGCTATGTTAGATTGGTATTTTTCACTTCAGGCCGATGTTGATGCCACTGTTGCTAAATACCTTATATATTGCGCTGGCAGCCAGTTATTTGTGGCTCGACGCGCATGGCGCATTCCCACTTAGTTTCCTGCTAAAAATTCTGCCACTCGTGTTGCTCAGCGGCTGGATACTCTTTGCAAAGCCAGTCCGGCCACACTTGAGTTTACTGGCCGCATTGGCATTTTCCATGTTGGGCGATGTGTTGCTGGCCTTAGATGGGCAACAGTTTTTTGTATTTGGTCTTGGCGCCTTTTTGCTGGCGCACTTGTGTTATTTACTGGCGATGCGGCCCTTTGCCGGTCACAGGCCTGTACTGTTGCTGCCTTACGCCATCTTTGCTGCGGGCGTCCTCGCACTGATGTGGCCAGGGCTTGGAGCCATGACGGTGCCAGTGCTGGGTTATATCTGTGTGATCCTGAGCATGTCCTACGGGACTTGGTGCAGCAGTCGGCGCAATGCCTGGCTGATCGGTGGCGGCCTGCTGTTTGTCGGCTCGGATTGTCTGATCGGGCTGAACCGGTTCTGGCAGCCGCTGTCCGGTGCCGGTCTGTGGATTATGCTGAGCTATTACGCCGCGCAGTATGCGCTGGTGCGGGGTTTGCTGGCCAGCCCCCCGGCGCCGTGCAACAAGAACTGACGCGAGCATTCGGCCCCTCGGTGCTGTGCTAAGGTTAATAACTGATGTCACCTGCCCGGAGGTGTCCGTTGGCTGCAGTTTTCCGAGTTCATTTTGCCTCTGTACGGCCGATGCTGCTGGTTGCCGTCTGGCTCTGCAGCCTGTCTGTGCAGGCCGAGCCGGTGACCTATTTTTATTCTAACCTGCCGCCCTTTGAATATACCAACAGCGACGGAGCCGCTGAAGGGCTTGGCATCAGCCACGTTGATAAGGTACTGCGCCAGGCCGGTTTTCAGCCAACATTTGAATTCTATTCGCTATCACGTGGTTTACAGGCATTGGAAAATCATATTGATTTCAGTGCTGTAGTCGCACCCACGCCTGCACAGCGCCAGACGCTTAAAATCAGTACAGCGCCGGTTTATTTGGCTGAACTTGGTGTAGTACGGCTGCGCAGCAGCAAAAGACTCAGTTCGCTGGAACAGCTGCAACACTATCCGTATCTGGCACTCAGCGAAACCCGCTTCGCATTTCTGCAGGAGCGCCCTGAACTAGCGGCATTTGCAGTGAAGCGTTACGACATCAGCAGTCAGCAGGACGCCTACCGCCTGCTACTCAGCGGCCGCTACGACTACTACCTCTGTTATCACGCCAGCGATGTAGCCCTGAGTAATCCAATGCTGGAGTTTGACCGCTTCGAACAGCTACCGGTGTATCTGATGTTATCCCGGCAACACCCCGACGCTGACCGGTTAATGCAGCGGGTGGATCAAGCGATGTTACAACGTTAACGGTAGCCTCGCTGAAATCAGCCAGATATACTGGCCAGCTTCACATTCACTTTGTCGCAACATGATTTACAGACCCGAAGTTGATGGCCTGCGAGCGCTGGCAGTACTCCCTGTCATTTTGTTTCATGCCGGTTTTTCTCTGTTTAGCGGTGGTTTTGTTGGCGTTGATGTTTTTTTCGTCATTAGTGGTTATCTCATCACCAGCATCATCCTCACCGAATTAAACAGCGGCACTTTCAGTTTGGTTCACTTCTGGGAGCGTCGTGCCCGCAGGATCTTGCCTGCATTGTATTTGGTTCTGCTGGTCAGTTTGCCGATGGCCTGGTACTGGCTTAGCCCACAAGATTTGCTGAATTATGCGGATAGTTTGCTGGCCGTCGCGCTGTTTTGTTCAAATATCTGGTTCTGGCTAAGCAGTGGTTACTTTGACGCGGCTGCTGAATTTAAACCATTACTCCATACCTGGAGTCTGGCGGTCGAAGAACAGTTTTACCTCTGTTTCCCGCTATTGATGCTGCTGTTGTGGCGTTACTGCAGGTCCTTGCTGCCAGTCCTGCTGACATTGGCGCTGATGGTCAGCTTGGTGTTAGCAGAATGGGGCGCACAGCACAGGCCTGCATTTACTTTTTACATGCTGCCAACACGCGCCTGGGAGCTGTTGGCCGGTGCGCTGGTCGCCTGGTGGCTGCATCAACACCCACGTCAGTTTCCAGCGCTTGTTACGCAGTTGGCGAGCCTACTGGGCCTGTTGTTGTTGATTGCGGGATGTGTTCTGATTGATAAAACAACGCTATTTCCTGGTTTTAGTGCGCTTCTTCCTGTCGGAGGGACTGTTTTACTGCTGCTGTTTGCTGATCAATCCACGCTAACAGGCCGGCTGTTGTCCCACAAAGTATTGACTTCGGTTGGCCTGATTAGTTACAGCGCTTATCTGTGGCATCAGCCGCTATTTGCTTTTGCCCGTCATCATACTCTGGATAAACCATCCATTGTGCTGATGACTGGTTTGTCCGTGTTGACGCTGGTGCTTGCCTGGCTCAGTTGGAAATTTATCGAGGCACCATTTCGACAGAAACAACGATTTAGTCGCAAACAGATTTTTGGCTTTGCCGGCATTGGCAGTCTGTTTTTTATAGTGGTCGCAGTACTTGGTCAGCAACAACTGATCGTTGGCCGCTGGCAACAGCAACACCCTGATCTCATTAATATTGACCCGGCAGTCGCAGCTGAACCCTTCAGAACATGCCCAGACATCAAGCTACACGGTACGGCCAGCTGCAAAGTGTTTGGCCACGGCAGCCGTCGCGTGGTGTTGTGGGGAGATTCACATGCCGGCGTATTAGCAGCTAATTTCCCTGGTCTTGCAGATACTGAATTTTTTGTAATTGCACATGGTGGTTGCCCACCAGTCATTGGCGTGCGTCGTTTTGATGGTGAAGGGAACGCGGGCAGCTGCGATAAACTCGATATGTTGCAAAGTTATGCGGATTATATTGTGGCATTAAAACCAGACTTGGTGATTCTGTCTGCTCGCTGGTCTTTATATCTGCAAGGGTGGCAACGACAGGGTGAACTGCAACCGGCTCATCATTTTGTCACCACAGCCCCACAAGGCGGTGAAATGCAATCGCTGGAAGCGCGAACACTGCTGTTGCAGCGACAACTACAACTGACGATAAGTCAATTCAATCAGCATGCTCCTGTTCTGTTGATTAGTCAGCAGCCAGACTATGCCGATACCGGCTTCAGACCCATGGAACTGGGGGATTTTCATTTGCCGCGGCCACAGATGGAGCGCTGGCATCACACAGAAATAGCCATACTGCAACAGCTGGCAACATTACCAAAGACCAAAGTGCTGGATAGTAAAAAACTGTTTTGTGACACAAGCAGCTGCCAAACACGGGAACAAGGTGTGTTGTTGTATTTTGATACCAACCATTTGTCCGCAACGGGTGCCGCCAAAGTCTGGCAACAGCTCCGGAAGGAAATCGAGTTGCTGGCGATGCAGCAACAGCCATAATGGATGGCAATTCAGCCGTCCTGACGCTCAGATAGTTGATGCCGAAAGCAGCAAGGCTGGTTACAATGCGTAAAAAGAATCCGACAGCATGTGCAACTCGTTAGCGCTGGATGTCGGATCAAGCTATCAGCGCAACCCAGCGTAAAAAACACCTTTGGAACAATACAATTTTCAAATTAAGGGCTTTAACAGCCCTTTAGAACACAGCAGGAAAAGAGAAAATGGCAGCTTTTGGTAGTGTTTTTATGCCTGAAATGGCAATGGCCCAATTTGATGGTAACAGCTGGGGGCCAGCGGCCATGGTCCCGGCCAACAGCATCAGTCTGCACCCGGGCGCCCATGTGCTGCACTATGCCAGTACTTGTTTTGAAGGTTTAAAAGCCTTCCGCCATGAAGACGGCACTATCGCGATTTTCCGCATGGATAAAAACGTCGCCCGCATGCTGCAAAGCACAGAATTATTATCACTGCCAAAATTTGACCCTGCGCTGCTGAGCCAAATGATTGTCGACGCCGTGCGCCATTTTGCCGCTGACGTGCCGACCCCACCGGGTTCTATGTATATCCGCCCAACGCATATCGGTACAGAACCTGCGATCGGCAAAGCCGCCACCCCCACACTGACCTCCATGTTGTATGTATTGTTGTCCCCAGTTGGTGACTATTTTGCCGGTGGTCACCGCGCGCTGCGTCTGCTGATGGAAGATAACGCCCGCTGCGCGCCGCACATGGGCATGATCAAAAGCGGCGGTAACTACGCCAGCGCGCTGCAGCCAACCATGCAGGCCAAAGCCAAATATCAGGCCGATCAGGTGTTGTTCTGCCCGAATGGCGACGTACAGGAGACCGGGGCGGCCAACTTCCTGTTGATTGACGGCAACGAAATTATCACTAAAGCGCTGGACGCTTCTTTCCTGCACGGCGTGACCCGCGACTCCATCCTGACCCTGGCAAGCGACCTGGGCATGACAGTGTCTGAGCGCGACCTGACCGTCAACGAACTACTGGAACGCGCAGCCAAACCTGGTACAGAAGCGGCTTTGTCTGGCACAGCCGCCGTGTTGGCACCGGTGGGTACGCTGATCCATCAAGGCAAAGAATACAAAGTTGGCAGCGGTGAACCAGGCCCAACCACAGCCCGTCTGCGTCAGGCTCTGAACGATATTCAGTGGGGCAAAGCTGAAGACAAACACGGCTGGCTGACTAAAATTTAACGCCCTCCGCACCAGCGCTGACAATCACAAAGCAGGCCCAAAGCCTGCTTTGTTGTTTCTGCTCATCGATGCTGCAGCTTGCAGTACTGCACAGTCTTCGATATGGTAAACAGGATGTTTACATAAATGGATTTTTAGCATTGAACATATTGAATTATCGGGAAAAAGACTTTCGTGGTGACGTCAAAGCGCCAGGGCTAAAAGCTGTATCTGCCGGGTGGCATTCATTGAGCACTCCAGGCAAATGGCTGTTTAGCCTGCTCTGTGGCGTGCTTTTCGCCGCTTGTATTTTTAGCCAATGGCCAGAGCGACAACCCTTTACCACGGGCTTGTACCTGCTGGCCATTCTGATTGCCGCCGCGAATTACTTACGCGCACGGGTATTACCGCAGTTGATGGCCCGCAGTTTACTGAATGATTTGACGCTGCAGCAAAACCGCATTTGCATCGCTGGATTTATCTTGCCGGATACAGTGCGAAAATTGGTTCTTGGTCAGCAAGGTAAACAGGGCCCGGCGTTTTTACAACTGGCCTGGAATGGCGGTCAATTGTGGCGATTCCCACTCGCTGAACTGCCACAAGTCGAACAGTTTATCCGCCAGCATGCTGCGCAAATTGAGATCATCCGCGAATAACGAATAACGCTCAGCCCCGCAGCCCTTCGCGCAGAAAATCAAACAGCAACCGCACGCGGGCCGGCACCGGACCACGTTGTGGCCGGTAGAGCGACAAAGGCCAGGGCGTGGGTTCCTGCTCCGGCAACAGCCGCACCAGTTCGCCCCGCGCCAGCAATGGTTTTGCCAGAAAATCAGCGATTTGCCCTAACCCCAGGCCAGCAGCGACAGCGGCCAGCTCCTGTTGTGCATCATTGACCAGCAGCCTTGCCTGTCGCGGCTGATAAATCTCGCCATCGCGAAAAAACCAGGCCCAGGGCCGGCCAGTGCCGGCGTCGAGTAAACTGACTTGTTGATGGTTGTTCAAAGCAGCAAGGTCTGAAGGCATGCCGTGAGCTGTCAAATAAGCCTGGCTTGCCACCAGATACAGCGCCACTTCCGACACCTGCAGCGCGACAAAACTCTGGTCTCGAAGTAAACCAGCACGGATACCTAAATCAATTTGTTCATCGACCACATCGCTGTGCTGATCCGACAACCGCACGTCGAGCCGAATTTGCGGATGCAGCGCGGCAAACTCCAGCAATAACGGGCTTAATACCGGTCGAAACGCCGCTGGCGCGGCCAGCCGCACTAAACCCTGCGCGTCCTGGGTTGCCAGCCGTGGGCTGAACAATTGCTCCAGCTGCGCCAGCTGCTGCTGGCCGTCCCGATATAACTGTTCGCCAAATTGCGTCAGTCGCACCTGCCGCGTATTACGATGAAACAGCACTTCACCGGTCAGTTGCTCCAGCTGCTGCACGGCCCGTGTCACCGCTTGCGGCGATAACGCCAGCTTGACGGCACAGGCTTTAAAATTCCCCAGCTCCGCCGCGCCACAAAAAATCCGCAGTAATTCGAGTTTATTCAGCGCCATCGCAATTATTCCTTATTTTGGAATTCTGAAAGCTTAACTATTCCATTCTAACGCAAGTTCAGGCCAATTAAACTGCCGCTGCAGTCAAACAGAATCCTTCATAATGGAGCAGCAACAGATGAACAAACAACAAAACGGTATCAGTCAGAAAGTCGTGTTAATCACCGGTGCCAGCAGTGGTTTAGGCGAAAGTACCGCCCGGCTGCTGGCCAGTCGTGGCGCGAAACTGGTGTTAGTGGCGCGCCGCGCCGACCGACTGGCGCAGCTGGTCAGCGAGATCAAGGCCGCGGGTGGCGACGCTGTGTATCAGGTGGTCGATGTCACTAAAGCTGAAGATTTGCAGGCTGCAGTCCAGCTGGCGCAACAAAGCTACGGCCGCTTAGATGTGATTATTAATAACGCCGGTTTTATGGCTATTGCACCGATGAGCGAAGTCCGTACCGACGAATGGGACCGGATGATCGACATCAATATCAAAGGTGTGTTGTACGGTATTGCCGCCGCCTTGCCGGTGTTTGAAGCGCAGCAAAGTGGTCATTTTATTAATATCTCGTCAGTGGCCGGCACTAAAGTTTTCAGCCCGGGCGGCACTGTGTACAGCGGTACCAAGTTTGCGGTGCGCGCCATCAGCGAAGGTTTACGCCATGAAGTCGGTGGCCAGATCCGTACTACGACCATTCTGCCAGGCGCAGTCGAATCTGAACTGAAACACGGCAGCAGTCACGGCGCCAGTGCGGAATTTGTCAATGCGTTTTACCAGCAAAACCAAATTCCGGCCGACGCCGTCGCCCGCGCCGTGGCTTACGCTATCGAGCAGCCAGACAATGTCGATATCAACGAAATTGTGCTGCGCCCGACGGTGCAGGAATTTTAACAGCGCTCAGTGGCTCCTGCGGGAGCCACTGCTTTACTGGCCACAGCATTTGTCTGGACACAAACCTTTCAGACAAAACCGCCTACACACATTCCATAGGCGCCACGTAAAAAATCGCTGGCGTGCGCGGATTCTCACATCCCGTCAGGCAAACATACACAGTACCGGCATCTTGGTAAAAGTTCGGTGCTGCGTCCTTGCAAGGTCGGTAATCAGCTTTGATAGTGATCTGATAAGTGGCACCTGATAACGGCGATTGACTGTTCTTACGGCAGGAAAATTTGTCAGCTGCTCCGACAAAATCAGGACATTCTTTTTTCATGTCAAACCGTTGCAGTTCATGGTTGTTGGTGGCGTCCCGGTAAACCACCAAAAACTCAGCCATTTCGCCACTAATCGCTACCCATTCGCCTTTTTTGTTGACGCCCCCAGCTCCGCCATAAGTCGCGGCCACTGCGGACGCCGCGTAGAGCAAAACCACTATCCAGCTAAATTTTCTAATCATCACAAACTCCACAGAGACTATTTGAGCAGAACACCCTTGAAAGTTCGGCTGGCTTTAACAAGTACCACCCGAATATGGCAGCACCAGCTGTTTGGGCGTATGAGCAGTACAGCCTTCTGTGCAGACATACATAGATTTTTCCACAGGATAAATTACGCCTTCACATTCCAGCTCAGCAGCATAACGTTTCACTGTGTAATAAGCCCCCGCCAGCGGCGACTGACCGTCCCTGCGACAACTAAAAGCTTTGATAAACTCACCATCTAATTGTTGCTGCGGACATTCCTGTTTGAAAGAAATCTCAACATAGTCTGCAAAAGTCGCATCAGTGACTTTTTTATTTTTCGGGACTGTGTAAAACAGGATCAACTCCCCTTTGTAGCAACCTTCTTTAAAGCCCATGGAGATTTTCATCTTGGTATCTTCATACTCAAAAATCGTGTCCACGCAGTCCGCACGACCAGCGCCACAACACAATAACAGCATCAATGTCAGTAATGTTTTCATCATCTCCCCCTCGTATTCTCAGGAAGTGTACTGCCGGTCTCGACATACTGCAGCGCCAGCACCTGTTCGTAGAGTTGTCGTGCTGCAGCGTTGGGAATAGCGGCCAGCGTCAGCTTGCCGTTGGCGGTATGCAGCTGCACATTCACCATCCGGTGCTGCTGAAAAAACGGCGTTTGTTGCAAACGCGCCTGCTGCACTTGCTGTAGCGGCAACATATACCAGCGCCGGCTGAGGCCGCCTTGCCACAGATAGATCACATCATCTTGTACCCGGTAGCCATGCCAGCGGTAGTTCAGCCAGGTTTCCAGCAGCCACCAACAACTTAAGCCCAGCGAAACCAGCCCTTTCAGCCACAGTGGCGGAATATTGGACTGCCAGATAAGCGCAGTGACCAGCAACACCCCAAGCCCGCTCCAGCAGGCCTGACGGCGAAAATACACAGGCACAAACTTCTGTAAATTCTCGTTTTGCACTTCAGGCAGCGGCAACAACTGCTGGGCTCGTAGCTGCAGATCCAGTTCCGACGCAGTTTGCCCCAGCACCACAAACTTACCTTGTTGTTTGTCAGCTGCAAAACCACGGAATATCAGTGAATAATGACCAAATAACCGCGCCAGCCAAGGCTGATTGACCAGCACCAGCTGCACCCGCTGCGCTGAGATCCGCAGTGATTTTTTCAGCACCGCCCCCTGCGTCAACTGCAGTTTTCGGCCATCGCGCTGAAAATGTTGCGGATAGAGCCAAATCAACGTCATCAGTGTCAGCACCACAGCGATCAGCGCCAGCAACATCAGCACACTCAGCAGCTGTAGCAACAAATTGTGCTGAATATCATATTGCTGCAGCAGCGCTTTGCTGGCGTCTGACAACCAATCAATAACCTGCGCATCTCTAAACTGCTGACTCATGCCAAACACCGCCGCCAGCGGCAGCCACAAATAGGCGTTGTACAAAGTGGCGAGCCAAATCCGGTGAAACGGCGTCGACGCACTGGCTGGCGTATTGGTGGCATGGCCTTGTAACAGCATCAACTGGGCCTCAGACAAGCCGGTCAGGGCAAATTCCTGTTTTTTGCTGCCGGCGCTATCGAGACTGGCGGCATACAGCGCCAGAGGACGAAAATAAAATGGTTGTTTAACCTGTAGCTCCTGCACCCGCGCCTGCGGCAGCAACAGCTTCTCTTTGTGCAGCAGGCCTTTTTCCAGTTCGATACCCTGCGCCGTGACGCGAAACCGGCTGCAGCGCCAGGCTATCAGCGCCCGCGCCACAATCAAGAGGGCCAACAGCGTCAGCGCATAAGGCATATAAGCAGCATATTTGTCGCGCGAGGACAACACCGCGCCGCCGAGGATAAAACCAAAAAATTCCCAGGCCGATTTACCCAATAACGGTAGCAGCGCCCAGGCTGACACCCGCTGCCAGGTGCTGGTTGGCGGCGCGGCTTCAGGCAACATCAGACAGCGCCTCCTGCGGGATCAGCTGACTCAGTAACTGGCACAGCCGCTGCGCTTCGTCGTATTCGATATCGATCAGCGCCGCCTCAGCATGCAAACCACCAGCGGTAAAGACTTTCAGCGTGGCGAGGCCATAATGTTTTTGCAGCGGTCCCTGACTGACGGTGACATGCTGCACCCGCGTCAACGGGATCAGCACTGCCTGTCGCCACCAGACGCCTGACTCCAGCAAAAAATCCTGCCTACGCAGCAAATACCGCGTCCGCATCAGCTGAAACGGCAGCCACAGCTGTAATAAAAAACCGGCCAGTAACACTAAACCCAACATGGCATGCAGCGCCAATTCGCCGCCACTCAGCACAATCAGCAACACCAACACTGCCAGCGGCAGCAATGTCAGCCCCAGCCACAGCCAGCGCCGTTTGCCTAGTGCCGGCTCCGGCAGCTGTTGCCAGTCCTGCGGCAGCGGCGCACTCAGACATTCGTTTTGTAAAAATGTGGCGTCGAGTAATTGGTTGGGCATGTGGGTCAGGCAATTTTGTGAAAGTGTAACTGCATCTTGCGGAAAATTCCGGGCGTCGGCAAGGGCGCCAGTGATATTTGTTAACAGCTTTGTTGCAAATAGTTGCTGCGTAGTACTGTGGATAAAATCGCTTACAAATCGACCTGTTGTGCTGACAATTCATTAGTAGTAGCTTTAGATGCTACCAAACAAATACAGAGCCAAAAATGAGTACAGTCCGCCTGCAACAGCTGGGGTTTACTGCCCTGGAAACCGATATTTATCTGGCACTGCTGCGCCACGGCGAGATGACCGGTTATGCCGTTGCCAAGCAGGTCGGTAAAGTGGTGGCGAACGTCTACAAGGCGCTGGAGTCTTTGCATCAAAAAGGCGCGGTATTGCAGCTGCAGCAGGAGCAAAAACGTTATGCCGCGGTGCCCTGGCGCCAGTTGCTCGACCACGAGCAGCGCAAATTCAGCCAGACGCTCACTGAACTCGCGACCGAGCTGGAACAGCTGCCGGCGGCGGATACGCAGGAAGCGGTGTATCAGCTGAAAAATCCGGACCAATTGCTCTATGACTGCCGGCAGCTTTGCCGCGAAGCGCAAGGCTTGCTACTGGCCGACCTACAACCGGCAGCGGTGCCGTTACTGGCTGAGGAACTCATCGCCGCAGCGGCGCGTGGTGTCGAAGTGCGGGTGAAAATCTATGAACCGGCTGACTTGCCCGGTGTACAGCTGACGCTGCGCGCCAATGGCCGCGAGGTGTACGGCAAAACTGCCGACGTCAGTCTGAAGCTGGTGGCCGATGGGAATAACTTTGTTTTAGGCCTGCTCAGCAGCGATCTCAGCCGGGTCATTCAAGCCTTCAAAAGCCGCAGTGCGCTGTTAAATATGAGCCTGTTTTGCGGCCTGGTGTACGAATTGGTCCTGACCGAGCTGAAGCAAAGCCTGGCCAATAACGATTTGGCGCGCTCGCAGCAAATCCTGTTGCAAACCGCGCATTTACATCCATTTAGTACAGAAAATCAGGTATTTGACCAATTTAATCAACGTTATAGCGCAGCGCGGCTTGATGCCAGTTCCAGCCAAAACAGCCAGCCAGTTCAGGGAGAATCCGTATGAAACCTTTGCTGAGCCAGCTCAAACCGTTTTCCAGCCTGTTCCTGCTCTGCAGCAGCCTGCTCGCCCCCGCCATGGCGCAGTCGCTGACAGCAGAAGATTTTACCGAACTGGACCAAGCCATCACCGCGCTGAAAACTCAGGCCGGTTTGCCCTTTGGCAGCGCCATTGCGCTGGTGCACAACGGCAAACTGATTTACCAGCATCACAGCGGCTATGCAGATATTCAGCGCCAGCTACCGGTCAACAGCGACACGGCCTTTTACATCGCGTCCGCCACCAAGCCATTCACGGCATTGGCTTTTTTACTGCTGGCACAACAAGGTAAAGTCGACCTCAATCAAAGCCTGCAGCAGATGTGGCCGCAGCAGAAGTTTCCCAATATCGACGCCAGCCGCATCACACTGCGCCAGTTGCTGACCCATCAGTCTGGTATCGATAATCAGCCACTGGTCTGGGCCACGGCATACAGCGGCATCCATACACCGCAGACGCTGACCACGCTCACCGCTTCGTCGGTGCCGGACGCGGAAGCCAAAACCGGTGAATTCCGGTATAGCAATGTCGGCTATAACATCGCCAGCCTATGGCTCGACGAGCAGAGCGACACCGCCTGGCAGGACCATTTGCAGCAGCTGATTTTTCAACCGCTTGGTATGGCGCACAGCAGTGCGCGCCAAAGCGAAGCGGCAAAGTGGCCACTGGCGTTGCCTTATTCGCTGCTGAAAAGTGCCGGGCCGCTGTATCTGCAAAAGACCGATGCGACTATGCATGCCGCCGGCGGTATGTTTGCGACAGCCGGCGATTTAGCCAAATTTGTCGCAGCGCAATTGCCTGGCGCGAAAAGTCCGCTGCCGACCGAAGTGCTCAGTCAATCACAGCAAACCCAGGTTACCACCGACAGCAACTACGGCGATTTTCAGCGCACCGGCTATGCCTTCGGCTGGTACACCGGGCCTTACAAAGGCGAGGCGATGCTGCATCATTTTGGTGGTTTTCCGGGTTACAGCGCGCATTTATCTTTGATACCGGCCCGGCAGACAGGGCTGGTGATTCTGCATAATGAAGACGTGCTCAGCCGCGACCTGAATAATCTGATTGCTGATTATTGCTACGGCCTGCTACTCGGTGATGCCGGCACTAAAACCAGAGTCAAAGCCGGTTTTGCCAAATTACAGCAAAAACTGACGCAGCTGCCGGCGATGAAACTAGCGCAACAGCAAAAAATCGAGCGCCGCAAAACGCTGCTGAGCCTGCCGCCCACCAGTTATGTCGGCCGTTATCTGCATCCACAGCTTGGCGAGATGACGCTGAGTCTCAACCCCCAGCAACAGCTGGTTTTTCGCTGGGGCGCACTGCAGGCCATCGCCACTGGTTTTGATACAACGGACGAACTGCGGCTGGAATTGGTGCCCAATTCCGGCGAAGTGGTCAAATTCGCTGTCACCCAAGACAAGGTGCAGCACCTGACACTCAGCGGCATGACCTTTAGTAAACAGCGCTGAAGAAAAACCAGCGGCCAAAAAATCAGTGGCAGCAAACAGCGCTTTGACCGGTATCGTTTTTGCCCCTATGATAGCGCCAACTTGTTGAACTTATTATCAATCGTCTGGAAAGCAGACAGGAATAACCATGAAAATAGCTTTGATTGTGATAGTTGCCGCCGCGGTTTTGTATTATTTCTACAACAGCATCAATAACCAGAAAATAGCCACGCAGAATATCGAGTTGGGTGAGGTGTTTCTGGCCGACAACGCGAAACGGGACGGCGTGAAAACCACCGCTTCCGGCTTGCAATATGAAGTACTGAATAGCGGCAACGGCGACAAACATCCCACTGAAGTGTCCACCGTCAACGTGCATTACCACGGCACTCTGACCGACGGCACCGTGTTTGACTCCTCAGTGGAACGCGGCGAACCCATCAGCTTTCCGCTAAACCGGGTGATTAAAGGCTGGACTGAAGGCGTACAGCTGATGAAAAAAGGCGATAAATTCCGTTTTTATATTCCAGCCAATCTCGGTTACGGCAGCCGCAGTGCCGGTAAAATACCACCAGGCTCTGTGCTGATTTTTGATGTTGAACTGCTGGCGATTGAGTAATACCAAACGCCGGCCCAACACCACGGGCCGGCGTCACTGAGCTGCGGTTATTTCGCCGGTTTGACCGTACCGCTCCAGGATTTACTGACCACCCGCCACTGACCATCCACTTTCGTCATCGCCAGATAGTCCACCCCCAGCCATTGCGGATAATCCAGCATCACTTTGACCACCGCGCCGGTGTCGGTGATATCAAGGATTTGGTATTGGCGGTGTCGCTGATCTTCATCAGCGGCAGGTTCAAAGCCTTTGGCCCACTCGGCGCCTGAGACATTGACCACTTTTTGTTGTTTCTTCGAATAACCGACCACCACAGTATCCTGCAGGATCACCCGGTGTGCTTTGGCCGCATCACCTTGCTCAAATGCCTGCATCATCGTTTGCATCTGTTGGTCGATGGCGGCGTATTCAGCGTGTTGCTTGAGCGCCGGGTTGGCCGTAGCGGCAAAACTCAGGCTCAGGACAGCAGCGGCGCAAAAGGTAGTGAATGTGTTCATAGGTATTTTTCCTTTTATGATTAAAATCAATGCTTAATTCTTGGCTGTGGCTTGCTGCTGTTGCAGGATCTGCACAACAGCCCGCGCCACCAACGGCGCCGACGGATAGTTCTGGCCTGTGACTAAACGGCCATCGACTTCGATATAGGGTTTTTCCGGGTCCGGCGCTTTAAACAAACCACCATGGGCTTCGATGGTCTGACGCATGGCAAAGGGCAGGTGCGGGAAATATGCAGCGGTTTTGTCTTCATGGTCTTCCGGATAACCGGTGACCCGTTTACCGGCCAGCAGATACCGACCATTACTGAGTTTGATGCGGACGATACCGGCAGTGCCGTGACACACCGCAGAGACCACACCGTTGTGTTCTTCATAGATCTGCCGGGTGATGCGTTGCAGGCCGGCATCCTCTGGCACCTGATACATCGCATTGCTGCCACCGACGTAATACACAGCACGATAGCGGCTGGCATCAATCTGGTCCGGCGTCAGGGTTTGGGTCAACCCCGCCATAATGCGCTGATCTTGCAGACGTTCGGTTAGACGTGGCCCCAGTGCTTTGGGATCGATGGGGACAGCACCACCGGCCGGTGAGACAAAATCAACAGCGAAACCTGCGCTGTGAAAGGTATCCCAGGCATGCACCACTTCCCCAAAACTAATCACGGCAGGTAAAGTGGAATTACCATGAAAAGGCTGGCTGGACAGCACAAATAACACCCGGCCGCTGGCACTTTGTGTGGCATCTGTCGGGGCCGCCTGCACTGTATGCAGCAGGCCACAATAAAGCAGCCCTATCAGCAGTTGATAACATTTTCTCCAAATCATCGGGTAAAGCTCCATTGGTTAAAGGAGCCTTTACCTTAAACAGAAGTTAGTTAACCTACTGTCTTGTCAGCGGTTTCCGTACTACTGAAAGCTGTTTTAGCAGTCAGATGACGCTCGCGAAACGCAGCGGGGGTGCATGCATTGGCCTTTTTGAACGCGGCATAAAAGGTTGACAGCGACTGAAAGCCGGCCGCTTCGGCGATAGCTTCCAACGTCTGATCCGGCTGTTGCAGTAACAGCCGCTCGGTCTCTGCGACACGCAGCCGGGCGATATATTGTTTAAACGAGGTGCCGTTATTGTCATTTAGTAACTGCGACAGCCGCGCCTGCGGCAAACCACAGCGGCGGGACAGGCGCGCCAGCGTCAGGCCGGGGTCCAGGTAGAGTTTTTCCCGCGCCATCAAATCAGCCAAAGCCTGCAGCTCGGCGTCAGCCTCAGCGGCCGGAATGCGCCGGTCCTGATAAGGCTCGACTGGCGCTTCTCCCTGGCGCCAGGCCCAGCCGATGGCGACACACAGATACAGCACAAAAGAAAACGATAAAGCACCGACGATATAAGAAGTAAACCCAGAAGTGAAATAAGCCAGCCAAATCAGCCACAAACCACCGTGCACTGCCAACAACAACCAACGCGCACTGCCTGCGGGTAAACACCTACGCTGTTGCAACAATAACACTGTGCTGATGAGCAGATACACCAGCCACAGCCAGTTTACGGTACTCACAATAGGGCCATGCCAGATGGATGCGTGCGCGGCATAAGGCCACAACAGATTCAGCGCCAGCGCAATCAGCCCTAGTGCACTGGCGTGCCAGATTTCAATGCGGCCAAGCGTCGGTGTCAGGCTGGCGCGGGTATAAAAATATAATGCCGGGCCAATCAGTAAACACGCCGTCAGACCAGCCTGCATCACGGGTGCCGGCGTATCCGGCAGAAAATAAAACGCCACCGATTTACCGGTGCGCACACTGACCATCAGGATCAACACCGCCAGCGCCCGTTGCGCCAGAGCAGATGTGCCGGTCAGCCACAAATAAAGCGCCAGCGCTACGCCATTAAAAGCGCCGAGCGCCGAGAAGAAAAACAACAGATGGTCGTTAAACATGGCCAGTCCTGTGCCGTGCTGGACAAAAAATGTTATTGAATCATCCGGTTATTGCTGCGTTGTCGCAACAGGTTTTAACATTTTAATGTCACCTTCCATGGCATCCATTTGCGCGATGGTCAGGTCACCATAAGGCGTCACATCAAAATGCCAAATCAGATTGCCGCTTTTCACCAGCTGCACCGGTTCAGCCGTTTTGTGTTGCGAGCCGCTCGCTATGTCAGTGAGCGCCAGCCGCCAGATATAGTCATGTTTTGACCAGTCCGACTGCCAGTACAGCTGATTGCCGCGGATGCGGATATTCTGCATCTGATGCGCTTGCTGCGGCTGCAGCTGCTGCAATAACTGCAGCTTTTCGCCATCCATTTCGACGCTTTGTGTCTGATACCAGCCAAGATTCCGGTGCACCAGCCAGCGCTGCTGCGCCGTGTCAAAATAGACATTGTCAGCGGCCAACGCCTGTTGCCGCAACAACCGGCCCTGCAGGTTATAAAGCCGTAACGTCTGCCCATCAAAGGAAAATAACCGCTCATTGTCGACCCAGCCGAGGTTCAATAACGTGCTTTGCGCCTGACTGGCAAACTGCAGCAAGGTATTTTGCCGGTCGTATAACACGATATCCAAATCGCGATTGGACAGCAGCATCGCTAAGTCAGGCCGCCATTCGAGGAAGTTCACAAAGTCGTAACCCTGATAATGCGACAGTTGCTGCACCCGGCCCTGGCTATGCAGATAGACCTCGCAAACGCCGCTGCGCCTGGACATAAACACGGTTTCACCGAGGCTGTTGCTGACCGGCAGATAATCGATACTGGAGGTGGAAAATACCGGCAGATTGTCTTTGTCACGGATATCCACCTGCCAGGCTTCGAGACCGGTAAAAAGCCGGCCACGCTGGTCGATGCCAAGGCTGGTAAACAGCCCCTGCGCCGTATTAAATACTGCATATTGCCGGCCGTCCGGCGCTTTGGCCAATAAAGACGTGTGTTTGGCATTGTCGTTGGTCACCATCACGCCTTGCGTTGGGTCAAAGGCAATCAGCCAGACCGGATAAGACCAGCGCAGCTTCACCTGCCCACTGATATCGATCAGCAGGCTCTGATGCCGGGCATCTTTGAGCAGATAAAACACTTCACCCTGCCAGCCTTTGACGGCACTGACCAGCTGTTGTCCGGGCTGTAATGGCACCGGAACCGGCACCCATTCGCGGGTGGCCGTGCGGTACAAATAAGCCAGCCATTGCTTTTGTTGCTGCTGTTTTTGCTGCAGCACCAGCACCAGCTCTTCAGCGCTTTGCCAGACCGGTTTTTGCGCCTGCAAACAAGCCACGGGGTTGGCGATATGGCTGACGGCGCCTGTGGCCGAGCGGATCTGCAGTTCACAGCTGTTTTCACGGAAATGCCAGAACGCCAGCAGTTTCTGACTGTCGTGCCAGGCCGGTTTGACGATGCGCTCACTAAAACGCTGCTGATACAACACCTTGCCGGCTTTGTCGCTGATTTCGAGGTGATACACATCTTTGATATAGGCCAACAGGTCGGCGACCGGGTGTGCGTCAACATCAAACTCAGTGCCAAGTGCATAACTGACGTCCTGCACTTCGTATTGCGGCGGCGCGGTCGGTTTGTCAGTGCCAAAAGACGCCACGGCGCGAAAGCCGGCAATGGCTGCCAGCAAAACCAGGACGGAGCCATACAGCTGCCAGCGTGGCCAGGCTGATAGCTGCCAGCGGTGTTCGAGTCTGCTGGTTGGCGCTGTGGTGGCGACGAGAGTATTTGGTGTGGCGGGAGTCTCAGGTTCTGCCTTCGCCTGCGCTGTCGCTGTGACCGGGGCGATAAAACAATAACCCTTTTTCGGAACAGTCTTGATATAACGTGGCTGCCGGCTGGCATCGTCCAGCAGTTTTCTGAGTTTGGTCAACAGCTGATACAGACTGTTTTGCTCAACCACTAAATGCGGCCACAGGCTTTGCTGCAAGAAGTCCTGGCTCAGCACCTCACCCGGCTGTTGCAGGAATAACAGCAACAACTCAGCGACTTTCGGCTCCAGTTTGCTCGTCGAGCCGTCCGGCACATACAGCAGCAAGTCCTGCGCCGGCTGAAATTCAAAATCAGCAAAACGCCAGATCACCGCAGGTGCTGCTCTGACCGAAGCTGAAGATGAAGGTGACAATGACGCTGACAAATCACACTCTGCTGTTTGTTTGCAGTACCCAAGGTACCGGGCTGATGATGTAGCTGATCCTCAGGCGACCACCGCTGAAAGTCAATGCAACAAAGACTTTACACAGCATTCTTCAGAAAAAAATCAGAAAAATCAGCCCGCCAACCTGCTGCAATGCCGGCCTGTTTTCATTTTTTGCTGAGCCCTTATGCATCTGTTCGCACTTCCACTACAAAAGACACGCCTTTCCTGGTTGTTTATTGCCGCCCCGCTGCTGAGCCTGCCCGGCATCAGCGCCGCCACTACTCCGAATAGCGCGCCGGATATCATCATCGACGGCCGTTTTGACGAACCGCAGTGGCAACAGGCGCAGCAGTTCAACACTTTGTATCAGGTGGTGCCAGCCAGTCGCAGCACGCATCAGGACAAAGCACAGGTGCGGATGTTCAGTAACGCCGACGGCATCTATGTCGGTATCACCAACTTGCAGCCAAAAGGCGCACGGCAAAAACAATACAACCTGCAGGACGCTTTTATGCAGGCCGACTTTAACAGCATCATCGTCGATTTCGCCGGCGACGGCAGCGCCGCCTATTTGTTTTCGATGACACTCGGCGGCGGTATTCAGGATTCGGCGATGACGCCGCAACTGACCACAGACGAAGACTGGGACGGCATCTGGCAAGTGGCGCATATGGAGACCGAGCAATATTGGACCAGCGAATTCTTTTTACCCTGGAGCTCAGTGTCGTTTCGCCACCGTGTGCAGGCCGACGGCCAGTCGAAGATTGGCGTGTCGGTGCAACTCTATGATTTAGCCAAAAATCATGTGTACGGCACTCAGGCCCAAAGCCTGGCACACAGCGATTTTTATCTCGGCATGCCAACACTTGCCGCCGAAGTGCCGGCTCAAGCGCACTGGCAGGTGCTGCCTTATCTGACCCAGCAATATGATGCGTTGAAGCAACAACATAACACTGAAGCTGGCCTCGATTTGATTTACCAACCGGCCCATCACCAGCAAATCAGCCTGGCGCTGAACCCGGATTTTGGTCAGGTTGACAGCGACGAGCTGGTGCTCAATTACAGTAATGTCGAAACGCTGTATACCGATAAAAGACCGTTTTTTACCCAGGACCTGAGCCTGTTCAGTACCTTGTCGCTGAACGACAGCCAGATGATCCACACCCGGCGCATTGGTGCCGGCAGCGACGACGGCAGCACTTTTATCACGCCGATCGACGCAGCCGTGCGTGCCACCCATCAGGGCGAATCGATCAATATCGGTGCTTTTGCCGTGCAGGAAGATTCGCTGGCATCAGACGCCGGCAAAGCCTTTTACGCCGCCCGCACCACCTGGCGGAACGAACACTGGCAAAGCGGCCTGCTGGCGACCCGCACCGAAAGGCCGGGCCTGCAGCGCGAAGCCGATACCCTGACCTGGGACAGCCAGTATCAAAGCAGCAGCTGGTCCTTTCAGAGTGCTTTGGCGCAAAGCGTGATCCGCGAGCAGCAGGATGCGGATAGCAACGAAACCGGCATGGCCGTGTTTGCCAGTGGCAAATATCAGTTTACGCCACTATTTGACCTCGGTTTTGAGCTGCAACGGCTGGACGATACATTTGATAACAATGATTTAGGTTATATGCAGCGCAATAACTGGCGCGAGCAGGCCCTGCTTGGCAGTTATGCCGTGAGCCCCGACTTTGCCGGCCTGAGCCGTTTAAAACACAAACTGCGGCTCAGTTACCAAACCGACGACAACGGCTTAAAACTTGCCGCCAAACAGGATTATTTGCTGGCGCTGCTGCACGGTAACGGCGCCCAGACGGAACTGCAGCTGGTGTATCAAACCGCTGGTTGGCAGGACAATATCGGTTATGGCAGTGAGGCTTTTGCACTGCCCTCCGCCTGGAGCCAGCGCCTGATGTATATCAGCCCTTATGTCGGCAAGCTGACCTGGGCTGCCAGTATTCAGCTGGATGAACAAGGATTTGATGGTCTGGCACGCCAGTTTGGCCTGGACCTGACCTGGTTACCGCATGCCAACTGGACAGTGAATTTTAATAACTTTTACCGCGAAGGTGACGGCTGGCTGATCGGCAACCAGCTGAATCAGTTCAGTAGTTACGACAGTGAGTTATTCGCCAGCAACTTTAAAGTCGCTGGCCTGCTCAGCGACCAGCTGGAATTTGGCCTGCAGTTACAATGGGCCTTATTGGAAGCGCGCAGCCAGCAGATTTGGCAAATTCGCCAGCGTCAGGTCTATGTCGATAACAACACGCCGGACAACAGTTTCAACGACCAACGCCTGACCGCCCAGTTTAAGTTGCGCTACAAAATCGGCGCTTATTCCGACCTGTATCTGGTGTACAACCGCGGCGGCGCTTTATACACGCCGGGGCAACAGCCGCAAGAAAGCTGGTTGCCGGCGGTTGCCGACCTGTGGCAAGCGCCAAATCAAAGCCTGTGGACAGCCAAAATACGGTATGCGTTTTAGTCCTGATGAAGAAACAGGACTTGCGCGGTACTGTCCATCGCGATGAATGCTGTACAGCCAATCTGCTTGAATTTCTCTCAAGCAGATTGGCTGATTTTTCATTATTCATTCCGGCGTTCGCCGTATACAGTTCTCTCATTAGCTATTTAGACGTTTAGCCGTCTAACAAATGCAGAAAACAGGAGAACCACTGATGGCCGCGCAGATCGACACGACAACCGACTTAACCTTTGGCATCCAACGCCAGCCGTTTAATGAAGATTACCAACCGGCGGACCATACACGGCTAACCACTAACTTCGCCAATCTGGCGCGGGGCGAAGCGCGGCAGCAGAACCTTCGTAACACGCTGGCGATGATCAATCATCGTTTTAACTCGCTGGCGCATTGGGACAACCCGGCTGGCGACCGTTACAGCGTTGAGTTGGACATTGTGTCGGTGGATATTCATCTCGCCGGCGCCGCCAGCGCTTTTCCGTCGATTGAAGTGCTGCAAACCAGCATTCTGGACCACCAAACTTGTGAGCGGATCAAAGGCCTGGTTGGCAATAACTTCTCGTCTTACCTGCGCGATTATGATTTCAGCGTGTTGCTGCCGGAACATAATAAAAACCAGCCGCAGTTCAGCATTCCGGCCGATTTTGGTGATTTGCACGGCCGCTTGTTCCGCCAGTTTGTCCGTTCCAGTGCCTATCACCAGCACTTTCACAAACTTCCGGTGATTTGCTTAAGCGTGTCGGATAACAAAATCTATCAGCGCAGCGCCAATCAGCACCCGGTGCTGGGCGTGGAATATCTGCCAAATGACAGTTCGTTGACCGAGCAATACTTCAAAAAAATGGGCCTGAACGTGCGTTATTTCATGCCGCACAACAGCGTCGCGCCGCTGGCGTTTTATTTCTTTGGCGACCTGCTGAACGACTACAGCAATCTGGAACTGATCGCCACCATCAGCACCATGGAAACCTTTCAGAAAATCTACCGGCCGGAGATTTATAACGCCCACGCCGTGGCCGGGCAAAGTTATCAGCCCAATTTAACCAGCCAGGCGCATTCGTTAACCCGGATCCGTTATGACCGCGAAGAGCGCAGCCAACTGGCGGTAAAACAAGGCAAATTTGCCGAACAGTTTTTTGTAAAACCCTATAAAACCCTACTGGAACAATGGGCTGCCAGCTGCGCTTAACTTCTGGTTTTAATATTTAAAGGCATTGATTATGAGCATTTTATTACCCACTTCTACCGCCGGCAGCCTGCCAAAACCGAGCTGGCTGGCCGAACCTGAAACTTTATGGTCGCCGTGGAAACTCGAAGGCGACCAACTGCATACCGGCAAACAGGACGCGCTGCGGCTGGCGCTGCACGAGCAACAACAAGCCGGCATCGATATCGTCAGCGACGGTGAGCAAAGCCGGCAGCATTTTGTCACCACTTTTATTGAGCATTTAGCCGGTGTCGATTTCGAAAAACGCCAGACGGTGCGCATCCGCAATCGTTATGACGCCAGCGTGCCGACCGTGGTTGGCCCTGTAGCCCGCACCAAACCGGTATTTGTCGAAGATGCGAAGTTTTTGCGCAGCCAAACCAAGCAGCCGATTAAATGGGCGCTGCCAGGCCCAATGACGATGATCGACACTTTGTATGACGCGCACTATCAAAGCCGCAAAGAATTAGCCTTTGAGTTCGCGGCCATTCTGAACGCTGAAGCGCACGAATTAGCCGCCGCAGGCGTCGACATCATCCAGTTTGACGAGCCGGCCTTTAACGTGTTTTTCGACGAAGTGAACGACTGGGGTATCGCCGCGCTGGAGCGCGCTATCGAAGGCTTACCGTGCCAGACCGCGGTGCATATCTGTTACGGCTACGGCATCAAAGCCAACACTGACTGGAAACAAACGCTCGGCTCAGAGTGGCGCCAATACGAAGCGATTTTCCCAAAACTACAGCAATCCAGCATCGATATTGTGTCGCTGGAATGCCACAACTCACGGGTGCCGCTCGAGTTGCTGGCACTGCTGCGCGGTAAAAAAGTGATGGTCGGCGCTATTGATGTAGCGAACCATGCCATTGAAACGCCGGAAGAAGTAGCGGCGACGCTGCGCCAAGCCCTGCAGTATGTCGACGCCGACAAGTTATATCCCTGCACCAATTGCGGTATGGCACCGCTGCCACGTGCAGTCGCCAGTGGCAAGCTCAAAGCACTGCAGGCGGGGGCTGAGCTGGTACGGCAAGAGTTGCGGCGGGAGCGTCAGCAGACCGCTGAATAGTTTTGAAAGGTGCAGCGCGGCGGTGACTACCAACCACCGCCTGACTTTTTGATCACCAGGCTGCTGGCATCGGCCGCGCTGTCGGTTTTAGTGGGTTCCAAACCAAGTTTGCGGTCCTTGGTCTTTTCGATGGCTTCGTTCATTTGTTTCACCACCGGGTCGTTCGGATTATTTAATTCACCATTTTGCAGTTTTTCAGCGCGGATTTTCTTCTGCAACTTCGCCCCCGCCACCATATAAGACGCGGCATCCACCACCTCATTCCCGGTATCCAGAGTAATGGCTTTGTGCTTACCCACGCTGTGGATAGTACAGGCGCTGAAACAGAACGGAGTTAACAACAGACAACAGCGGAAAAATGTAGCCATGACATGTCCATATCGTGAAAAATATGAAACTAACTGCTTGAAAATGAATGATATCTGAATCAAATACCAGAGAAAGCCCAGGGGAGGAAAGGATCGCAAGATCTAGTACTCAAGCATTGCCCACCTCATTTACCTAAGTTCCGCGTGGCTCTGCTGGCTGTTGCTGCTTCTGCAGCTAAAGTAAGTGTAATCCCCAGACAAAAAGGCATGTCAGCATGCAAAAACGCGAATTTTTACGTTTGTTCAGTCTGTTGTTATTAGCCTCCACGCCTGTGCTTGCGCAGCCATTAACTCCCAAAACCCAAAAACGGACCTTAGTGATTGGCGCTGGTTTAGCAGGCCTGACCGCTGCGCGTGAATTAAGCCGTCATGGCCATGATGTCACTATTCTCGAAGCGCGGGACCGGATCGGTGGGCGGATTTGGACCAGCACCAAATGGCCGGATCTACCGGTTGATTTAGGCGCCAGCTGGATCCACGGCGTTGACGGCAATCCAATCAGCGCACTGGCGGATGAAATCAACGCCACGCGGCTGGAAACCAGCTACGAACGCAGCATGCTGCATGATAGTGACGGCTCAGTATTAAGCGCCGCTGCCGAAGCACAACTGGACACACTGCGCAAACAAGTTGACCGGGTGCTGCGACAGGCCCAGCAAAATACCGACAACGACCAGTCGGTGCGCGCAGCGCTGGCGCAATTGAGTGCGGACTTAGCCCACTCGGAGCACGCCGGAGAGGCCGCCCGTTTTATCAATTTCATCTTATCCAGCAGCCTGGAGCAGGAGTATTCCGGCAGTGCCACAGAGCTGTCTGTGCATTGGCACGACAGCGTCAAAACCTTCAGTGGCGACGATGTGTTATTTGCCGAAGGTTACCAGCTCATCACCCAATATCTGGCGCGTGGCCTGCAGATTCAAACCGGTCAGGTGGTCAGCGCTATTCATTGGGGAGACAGCGGCGTGCAGGTGGTTTGTGCGCAGCAAACTTATAGTGCGGATCAGGTGATTGTCACAGTGCCGCTGGGCGTGCTGAAAAAGAATCAACCGCAGTTTGTACCGGCATTACCGGCCGCCAAACGCGAAGCTATTGCCAGGCTTGGCATGGGTGTCCTCAACAAATGTTATCTGCGTTTTGCCAAGCCGTTTTGGCCGGATGACGTCGACTGGCTGGAATATATCGCACCACAGCATGGCGAATGGACCGAATGGGTCAGCTTTTTACGCAGCACGCAAAAACCGGTGTTAATGGGCTTTAATGCCGCAGACCGCGGACGCGCCATCGAAGCCCTGACCGACCAACAGCTTGTTGACAGCGCCATGGCCACCTTACGGCTGATGTTTGGCCACGACATCCCCAACCCACTGGATTATCAAATCACCCGCTGGGCGACAGATCCATTCAGTTACGGCTCCTACTCCTTTAATGCCGTCGGCGCCACGCCAACCATGCGCCAAACCCTGGCCACACCGCTCGGCCAACAAGTGTTTTTCGCCGGCGAAGCCACACAAAAAGAATATTTCGGCACCGCGCATGGGGCATATCTGTCGGGAATTGCGGTGGCGAAGCAGGTGTTGGGGTAAACCACTCATTAGCGGCACGAACCGGCCGCCACTCGACAACCAGAATGCCGGTAGGTAGATTATTACTGCCGTTGCGACCATCAGGTCAAGCGGTGCCAAAGCCACTATCAGGATGATAAAAATGAACAGATACAAAGGAATGTTGGCCCTGTTGGCCTTGCAATTTGCCACCTCAGCCAGCGCCGCTGATGCGCGCACCGAATGCGGACAACAAGCGGATTTGGTCGAACTGATGCTGACCGTACGCGCCGACGGCTACCCGCGCCAGGGTGTTGAAGCTGAACTGCAAAAACGTTCTCCTACTGTGACCGCCGAATACTGGCAACAAGCCGTACCGCAACACTTATTGAGATTCGCCTATAAAACCGACGGCCTGAAACCCGTCGCCGCCCGCGAGTACTTCTTTAACATCTGCCTGACCGAAGTCGGCAACATCCACTCCGCCAAAACCTACACCGCCTTATTCGCCGTCGCCAAAGACTGCGAACAACAATTCGGCAGCGACAAAGCCAAAGTCAAAGCCTGCGCCGACAAAGCCGCAGTACCGATTATTACCGAGGCCTGGCATGCTAAAAACAAAGGGGCGAAGTGAAAGGGCACCGCTCATAAACATCTGAGATGCACTGGCTGACAGGCATAGCACAGCATCCCGGCTGTCGGCAGCCGCGGGAAAACTGCAACTTGCCATCTAAGGTGAAGCGGCTATACCTGTTGTGGTCCGAATACCGGACGAAAAAACTACATGGATGTCAGGCACGTGTCGCGCCGTACCCCGCCAGGCTGCAGTTACATCCGCAACATATTGATTCAAATTGAAAATGAGCCCTTAAGTCAGTACACCTCACTGTCACAGTGTTTTGTGCTCTAACAAGGACATGTTATGAAAACGATGAAACTAATCCCCCTGTGTGCAGCCACCAGCATCCTTGCCGGCTGTTCGAACGTTTACCAGCATAAAAATGCCGGCTTTTATGATGTAAAAACTACGCCACCTTTGCATCTGATGGAAATCATTGATAAAGATGGAAAAGATGCAAACCTAGAGCAAACACTAACTCTTAACTATGAAATCTCCGACCAGCATGTATACAAGTTCACCTATCTGGTGGAAGACACCATGCGTAAACGCGTTGATCATGGCCGGGTCTGGGAAGAAGGGCTTTCTGCAATGCAGGTTATTCTGGCGGCTTTTGCTTCGGCGTTTTCCGCTGGAACCGGCGTACATCCGGATGTGGTCACCACATTGGCGGGCCTGAGTGCTTTAACACCTGATATCGCCGATATCATCAACGCCGGTGACAAAGCCAAGGCGTATTCACAAGGGTTGGAACTCATTGAAGCAGCCAATGCGGCTTATATCAGTGCCCGCAGTACCGTTGTATCAGACAGTAACAGCTTGATTCCCAGCAACCAGCTTTCCCCCGAAGGTGCGGCGTTATTTGTCAGTGTAATGTCGACGCTCAAAGTGATGCGCGATGCGTTGTTACAAACCTTACCATCAGAAGAAGACCTTGCCAAAGCCACCGGCAAATACAGCTTGTTTAGCCTCGATACCACCCAAGTGAACATCGAGCTTGCCAAGAACGGCCCGGCTGGCCTATTCACAGCAAAGGCAGGTCTTCCGACCTCGCTGACCGAGGCAGGGCAAAACTATTACACTCGGGTAGTTAGTGTGGTGCGGGGCGGCAAATTAGCCCAATGCACGTCCGACGCGCCCAGTGTTGCCGTAGTCACAGCCTGCAGCGGCAGCGCCATGACTATTCAGCCGAAGATGTTCGGCACCGCCCATGTCACAGTGGTCGCAGAAAATGGCAGCCGCGCTGTGGTGAAAGTGCTGGTGAAGCAATCCATGTAAATAACAGCGCTGCAAAGCGCTGTTTTTTCTAACACACTGAACGAATGCGTCCCGCCTTCCATTGACCAAATAGTTACTTTTGTACCTATTACACCTTGTCAGTGCCAACCGATTGTTTTAACTTGGAACTATTGTGACAAGCCACCCGCCACAACGACGGGTTTGGCAATCAGGAGGACATGGATGGTTCAGACTGCAACGGCAGCCACTGCCGCGCCGGAAAACCCCACTGCTATTTTTGACAAAATCATCACTCCGTCCATAAGAAGCGGGGAAGGTTGCTTGTGCCACTCGGCAATACGTCCAAACAATGACAACGAACAAGCGAAGTGTCAAAAAGCTGCGCTTTAATAACTTCACTTATAAATTTTAATTACGAGATATAAATATGAAAAATATATTCATCTCTTATAGCTGGGACTCAGACGAACATATCGCATGGGTTAATAAGCTGGCTGATGACCTAGAAGCATATAAAGAAATCAATGTACATTGGGATGGATACGACCTCGATTCGCTTGTAGACAAAAATCACTTCATGGAAAAAATAAACACAGCGGACATTGTATTAATCGTATCTACAAAAAAATACAAACAAAAATGTGATAACAGAGAAGGTGGCGTTGGCATAGAAACATACTTAAGCACCTCAAAGCATTGGGAATCTCTATTAAGTACTGGGCAAAGCAGCATAATAAATATAATCAGAGAAAAAGACAGCACTCCAATATACTTGAAAGGGCATTTTTACATCGACGCCACATTAGATAAATATTACGACAACATACTTGAAAAAATAATTTCATTTACGAGAGAAGATTCAAAGTCAAAAAGACCACAAAAAACAAAATCGATAGAAGAAAAATCCTTCTCATGCAATCTAACAAAAACTGCCGAAATAATTGCACTAAGTGCTAAAAACAGAAAAGAGATTGTTTCTGCCCAAAATGGAACAGATTACTCTGGAAATAAGAAAATAAAATTCGAACTATGGGAAACCAACACCCCTGCAACAAACTACATAATAGCCTTACACGACAACATTAACATATCTCAAACACTTGAGAGCGCTGCAGATAGCATTAACTCAATAATAAAGCAATCAAAGAGCAGTAGGATACAGTCTATAATAACTTTAAGAATCAAGGAGAAAAGCAAAAACTCGCCTTCTATCAAGAGCATTCTAGAACAAAACTTTAGTATAGATACCTCATCGATTGCTTTCGAAGACGTAATATATAGCGATTTCATTTGGAAATATTGCATAGATGGAGATTTCAAGACTAGCAACAGACCTGACATTATTGAATTTTACACGCCGCAAGACTTACAAAACGAACAAGGAATAATAACTGAACCCGCTGCAGACTACATAACTAGACAACTTACAAAAAACTCAACTAAAAGTGGCTGGATGATAGTCGGAAGCGGAGGCATAGGCAAGACATCTCTTTGTATATCAATAGCTGCAAAGATATGCTCAACCTTAGGCCACCAAACCAAACATATGCTGATATTTATCAAAGCTGAAGATATAAGAAAGTATGTAACCACTTCAGGAACAAACCTTGAAAACATAAAAACTGTTTATGACTTTTATGAAATTCAATCAAAATTTTTAAACCAAAACAACATACTTGATAGAAAAAGCTTTGAACTTGCTTTAATAAGTGGAAATATAATACTAATAATTGATGGCCTCGACGAGCTTGCCACTATCTCGAGAGGGAGCTTTTCTATAAATGAGTTTATTGAATCTATATCTTTACTACACAAGGAATTAGGCTCAACTCACATACTGATTACTTCGCGAGAAGACCGCTCATTCCATGAAATTAACTTTGATTCTCTTGGTATTGCTAAATATAACCTATTGGGCTTTACCGAAGAAAGCTGCAGGAAATATCTATCGAAAAGATTTTCTCAGTTTGAGGAGAAAGAAAAAGTCACTGATAAAATAGTTGACTTAATTAAAGGTTCAAAACTATCTGAATCAGATCGAATAGTACCATTTTTTATTGACATAATATCAAATGAGTACGAAGAATCTATTTCTCAACCCATGAGCGATTTTAGTGTATTCGAATCAAACACCCCTTATAAGTCATTGAACGAAATGACTGACAAAGTAATATTTGCTGTGTTTGAACGCGAGAAAGTCCGACATAAGTTTCATATAAGCGCTCATGAGATGGTTGACACATTTATTCTATTAAACAATGAAACAGAAAACGAATGGAGTTATAGTTCAGTAAAAAGCACACTGCAAATATTATATGATCAAAACTCAGATGAAATTATGAAGTCGATATCTGTCAGCCCACTACTTAGAGCTTCCGAGGAAAAAATTCAATTTAAGTATGATTTCCTACGCTCATACTTCAAATATCTATATTTTATTGACACCCTCGTTAAACAACGAGTAGATAGCGAATTTATTAAAGAGTTGTCAAAAATTGACTCTTCATCACCTGAATTTGTTGACACAAGCAGTTATTTTAGACGTGGACATGATAATATTGTCGAGATCGCATCTAAAGTTATACCTAAGCTACTTGAGCAAATCAAGCAAAGTGATGCCAACGTTAATTTGGCAAAAAAAATACATCTATGTATTGAATGCTTAATAACACTAACACTTGATGTTGTGAAAATGAAGCGATTAGAGTTTACAAGTTTCATAAAGGAAATATTTAAAGGACATAATGGACGAATTCAAAAAATCTTTATTAAAGGCGACCTTCCGCCGCTGGATTTCTCTGATTTAACAATTAGCGACAGTCGCTTCAAGTCTTATCAAAAATTTTTAGAATCTGACTTCAATGAAAACACTAAATTTATTAATTGCGAATTTATTGAGTGTGACAACAATGGAATTGAAAAATCGAAATTCTTGCGACAAAACATCGATTCTGCATCATGTAAGATTGGAAATTTAAATGAATATTTTTCTAGGCAAAATACATACGACACAGAATCACAGGAAACTAATTGGCAAGAAATAAACTATTTTCTGTCCAGTTTTTATAGAGGAAGCGCCTTTCGAGAAAACAATAAAACTCACATTTATTTCTCTAATAAAACAAAGGGTCTCAATAGCACAAAGATTCCTAAAATATTGAAATCCGGATTCATTTGCATAGCGAAAGAGAAGGAAGTTGATACATTCTATGGCGTAGCTGATCATTTCAAACCTAGCGTTAGAAAGTTTCTAAATGATGGCGTCAAAGACAGCAAAATGAAAGAGTTTTATGGCCTCATAGTAAGTATGTCATGAAATTTAACGGCAGCTCATTGAGCTGCCGTTAAAAACGTCCGATATGAGCTATTCCCACTGACCAGCTGATACGGATATCCCAAAGCCTCTAAATGCCCTTCAATCTCTGACGGATCAGCAATCTCAAAGCCTGCCAACACATCACCTGTCGCGGCACCATGATTCCGATAATGGAACAACGTGATGTTCCATTTCTCGCCGAGGGTGTTAAGGAAGTTCATCAGGGCGCCGGGGTATTCCGGGAAGTTGAATTGGTAGACTTGTTCGTTGACCAGGCGCGGTGGCATGCCGCCGACCATGTGGCGGACGTGGAGTTTGGCCAGTTCGTCGTCGGACAGGTCCTGAAACTCATAGCCAGCATCGGTTAGCGCCTGGGTGACTTGTGCCAGTTCCTGGGCGCCGTTTCGAAGTTTGATGCCGACAAAAATATGCGCTTTGTTGTCACTGGCGTAGCGGTAGTTAAATTCGGTGATGGCACGGCCGCCGAGTGTCTGGCAGAAGCGGCGGAAACTGCCTTTTTCTTCCGGAATGGTGACAGCGAATACGGCTTCTTTTTTCTCACCCAGTTCACAGCGCTCGGAGACATACCGCAGCGTGTCAAAGTTTAAGTTGGCACCGCTTAATACTGCCGCTAACTGTGTTTGTTCGTTCACATCGCCGGTCTGGCTATGTTGCTGGGCGTATTTTTTCAGGCCCGCCAGGGCCAAAGCACCAGCTGGTTCGGCGACGGCGCGTAAGTCTTCAAAGATGTCTTTGATGGCGGCGCAAATTTCGTCGCTGGAGACTGTCACCACTTCGTCGCAAAACAGCTGGGCCAGTTTAAAAGTTTCAGTGCCGATGCGTTTGACTGCCACGCCGTCGGCGAATAAACCGACGCGGTCTAAAGTGACAGGTTCGCCGGCTTTCAATGCGGCGTCTAAACAGGCGGCGTCGTCTGGCTCTACGCCTATCACGCGCACGTTCGGCAGTACGGCTTTGATATACACCGCCATGCCGGCGAGCAGTCCACCGCCACCGACCGGAATAAATACCGCGTTTATCTGGTTGTTTTGCGTCAGGAGTTCTTTCGCCACAGTGCCCTGGCCGGCGATGACATCAACATCGTCAAACGGCGGAATGTAAGTGGCGCCGGTGCTTTTTGCCAGTTCAATGGCGTGGCGGTTGGCTTCGTCAAAGGCGGTGCCGTGCAGCAGCACATTGCCGCCAAAACCGCGCACCGCGCTGACTTTGATTTCTGGCGTGGTGATCGGCATCACAATAGTGGCGTGCAGGCCTAATTTGCTGGCTGACAACGCCACGCCCTGCGCATGGTTACCCGCCGACGCGCAGATAACCCGCGGGCTTTCTGAAGTGCCGGCCCCTGCACTCTTATCAGCAGCCGCTTTCGCCGCGACTTTATGCAGCTTATGAAAAGCACCCCGCAGCTTAAAGGAATACACCGGCTGATGGTCTTCACGTTTGAGTTCCACCTGGCAGCCTAAGCGTTTGCTCAGTTTTGGCATCGCCTGCAACGGGGTTTCCACCGCGGCCTGATACACCGGCGATAACAATATTTCGCGCAGATAATGTTGTTGCAAAGCAGCACGTTCGTCCGCCGGATGAGCTTGTAACGCAGTAGCGCCCTGCTCTGGGCCTTGGTTGGCCGCAGACACAGGCACTTGTTGTAACGCAGTCATTTTTCTCGCCTTTCTGATAAACCGGGCTGTGGCTTTTTATCCACAGCGCCGGCCTGAAACTATTAGTCTTCCAGCTTTGACAAATCGCGCACGGCGCCTTTGTCGGCTGAGCTTGCCAATAAGGCATAGGCTTTGAGTGCCGGGCTGACGTAACGGGTACGGTCAACCGGTTTCCAGCCTAGTTTGCCTTTGGCGTCCATGGCAGCGCGGCGCGCCGCCAGAGTTTCGTCAGAAATTCGAATATTAATACTGCGGTTTGGAATGTCGATGTCGATGCCGTCGCCATCTTCGACCAGCGCAATAGCGCCGCCGCTGGCCGCTTCCGGCGAGACGTGGCCAATCGACAGGCCAGAAGTGCCGCCGGAGAAACGGCCGTCGGTAACTAAAGCACAGGCTTTGCCCAGGCCCATCGATTTTAAGTAGCTGGTTGGGTACAACATTTCCTGCATGCCCGGGCCACCTTTTGGCCCTTCGTAGCGAATAACCACCACGTCGCCGGCTTTGACCACGCCACCCAAAATGGCGGTCACGGCGTCGTCCTGCGATTCAAACACCCGCGCCACACCATTAAATACCAGGTTGTCTTTGTCGACACCGGCGGTTTTGACGATACAGCCGTTTGGCGCCAGGTTGCCGAATAACACGGCTAAACCGCCGTCCTGCGAATACGCATGTTCTTTGCTGCGGATACAGCCGTTTTCACGGTCATCGTCCAGCGTCGGGTAGCGGCAGTTTTGTGAAAACGCCTGGGTTGTGCGGATACCGGCCGGGCCGGCGCGGTAGAAGTCTTTTACTGCCTGGTCTTGCGTCGTCATGATGTCAAAACGGCTTAATACATCACCAAGTGAACTGCCGGCCACGTGCGGCGTGTCCGGATTGACCAGGCCAGCGCGTTGTAACTCGGCCAGAATGGCGACCACACCACCGGCGCGGTGCACATCTTCCATATGGTATTTCTGCGTCGACGGCGCCACTTTGGACAAATGCGGCACGATGCGCGACAGCCGGTCGATGTCGGCCATGCCAAAATCGACTTCGGCTTCAATGGCGGCGGCCAGTAAATGCAGCACTGTGTTGGTGGAACCACCCATCGCGATGTCCAGCATCATGGCGTTTTCAAAAGCGGTTTTATTGGCGATAGAACGTGGCAAGGCGCTGGCGTCATCATTTTGATACCAGCGGCGCGTCAGCTCCATAATGCGCGTGCCGGCGCTGACAAACAGCTCGCGGCGGTCGGCGTGCGTCGCCAGCATAGAACCATTGCCCGGCTGGCCTAAACCTAAGGCTTCCACTAAGCAGTTCATCGAGTTGGCGGTGAACATACCAGAACAAGAACCGCACGTCGGACAGGCGCTGCGTTCGATTTTTTCGCTGTCGGCGTCCGACACATTCGGGTTGGCGGCAGACACCATGGCATCAACCAGATCGAGCTTGATGATTTGGTCCGAAAGCTTGGTTTTACCGGCTTCCATCGGGCCACCGGAGACAAAAATTGCCGGGATATTCAGGCGCAGCGCGGCCATTAACATGCCCGGCGTGATTTTGTCGCAGTTGGAGATACAGACCATGGCGTCGGCGCAGTGGCCGTTCACCACGTATTCGACTGAGTCGGCGATGATTTCGCGGGACGGCAGGCTATACAGCATACCGCCGTGGCCCATGGCGATGCCGTCGTCGATGGCGATGGTGTTGAATTCTTTGGCGATACCGCCGGCCGCTTCAATGGCTTCGGCCACCAGTTTTCCCAAATCGCGCAGGTGCACATGGCCCGGCACAAATTCGGTGAACGAGTTCACCACGGCGATGATCGGCTTGCCAAAGTCGGTGTCTTTAACACCAGTGGCGCGCCACAAGGCACGGGCACCCGCCATATTGCGGCCTTCGGTGGTCGTGGCTGAACGTAATTTAGGCATGCAATTTACTCCTGCATTTACAAATTGAGTGATGCGGCGTTTAAGAAAATGCATGCGCCAGCATCGGGTTTTGGGTTCAGGGCCACTTGGTTGTAACGTCACCGCCTGTGGCGGTGATCATGCCGGGCTTTTTTGGGTGCCCGTGCTTTTTTATTTTGCCGGATTTCGGTCCGGCACCGTCTATTTAGTTCTCTCGGCTGTCACGTAGCTGCACTGGGCTCTGGCGAACACATGGAGCAGACCCTCTGCGGCAGGGAAGCCGCAGAGGAGCCCCCATGGATGGGTTCACGGCGTGTCTGCGGAATGTTTCGCCAGAGTCCAGCACCACGATATCGCCTTCGTCATCACGCCCTAAGCGCACCGGCTTCGGCCTGATGCAGCTCCAGATTCAGCACGTCGTACAGCTTATTCAGCTGATTAACCAGCAGGCTGATCGGCTTGTCGCTGACCACGCTTAAGGTTATCAGTAAACCACTCACATCAGCCAGCGGCTTTAGTTCAAGGCCGGCTAAAGTAAAACCACGGTAGCGGGTGACCTGCAGTAAACGTTCGACCGCGACGGCTTCGTGGCGGGTCTGGATCGTCAACGTATGCTGGTTTGACATAGTATGCTGGGCGCTCATGGCTGTGTTCCTCATGGTTATTCTTCCCACTGCGGTAAGTCGGTCATCATGTCGTGGTTGGCGGCACCTGGTGGTACTAATGGCCAGACGTTGTCCGTTTCGTCGATGCGGACGTGTAACAAATAAGGCCCCGGCCAGCTGAACATAGCGTCTAAGGCTGATTCCACTTCGTCTTTGTGGCTGATGCTGTGGCCTGGGATGGCAAAAGCAGCGGCCAGCGAGACAAAATCCGGGTTGTCGGATAAATCGGTTTCGCTGTAACGACCGGCGAAAAACAGCTGTTGCCATTGTTTCACCATGCCCAGGCGCTGGTTGTCGATCACGATGATTTTGACCGGCAAGCGGAAGCGTTTGATGGTCGCCAGTTCCTGCACGTTCATCATAAAAGAGCCGTCGCCGGTCACCAGTACGCTGGTGTCTTGTGGCCGAGAGATTTTGGCGCCAATCGCCGCCGGCAGGCCAAAGCCCATAGTGCCTAAACCGCCGCTGGATAAATGATTCCGCGGTGAGTTAAAGCGCATATGCTGCGCCACCCACATCTGGTGCTGGCCGACGTCGCAGCTGACGACGGAATTGTCCGGCATGCGTTCGCTTAACTGCTTTAACAGCAGCGGCGCGTAGATGCGTTCGCCCGGATGGTCGTAGCGCCAGCCGTGTTGTTGTTTCAACATACTGCAATGCGCCTGCCAGTCGGCGTAGTTGCCTGCAGCTGTCAGTGCAGGTAAAAGCGCTTTTAAATCACCTAACATGGCAACTTCAGCAAAACGTAATTTGTTGATTTCGGCTGGGTCGATGTCGATATGGATGACTTTGGCTTCCGGCGCGAATTTCTTTAAATTGCCGGTGACCCGGTCATCAAAACGCGCGCCTAAACACACCAGCAAATCAGTTTGTTGTACGGCTAAATTCGCCGCTTGCGTGCCGTGCATGCCGAGCATGCCTAAATACAAAGGATTGGTTTTTTCTACCGAACCCATGGCTTTTAACGTGGTGACCGACGGCATGCCGGTGGCCGTTAAAAAGGCATTCAGTTCCGGCAACGCATCGGCCATATGCACGCCGCCGCCGATGTAGGCCATCGGTTTTTTCGCTTGCTGTAACAGCGTGCGGGCCGCAGCGATTTGTGTGGCCAGGCCGGAGCAATCTGGCGCAGCAGTCGCTGTGGTCAAATGCAGCGGTTGATAATCCACTTGCGCCAACTGCACATCTTTTGGGATATCAACCAGTACCGGGCCAGGCCGGCCGCTTTGGGCTAATACAAAAGCTTCGCGCAAAGTCGCCGCTAAATCGGCGATATCGCGTACATAAAAACTGTGTTTGGTGCAGGTCAGGCTCAGGCCCAATACGTCGACTTCCTGAAAGGCATCAGTGCCGGCGACCGCTTGTGACACCTGGCCGGTGATGGCTACCACAGGTACAGAATCCAGCAGCGCATCGGCTAAGGCGGTGATGAGGTTGGTGGCGCCGGGGCCGGAAGTGGCCAGGCATACGCCGGTCTGGCCGCTGGCGCGGGCATAACCGATGGCGCTGAAACCGCCGCCTTGCTCGTGACGGCACAGGTAGTGTTTGACCGGGCTTTGGTACAGCGCGTCATAAATCGGCATGATAGCCCCGCCCGGATAACCGAACACGGAATGCACGCCGTGCTCTGTTAATAATTTCACCACCAATTCTGCGCCTGTCATGCCCGTATCCTCTGTCTGTCCGGCCTGTGCCGGCTTGTCTTTATTTGGTTCGCCTGTGTCCGCCAATTCCAACCGCGGCATTTTTTCAGGGCCCAGAAAGTACAAAACCCCCGGACCTTGCGGTGCGGGGGTTTTGTCGGAATCTGATTATTTTACGGTTTCAGTCCCAAACAGCAGCCCCCGCGGCGACTAATAATCACCACGTTTACGAGGACCACAATAATGTTCAGGATGGTTGTTTTACGCATAATCTTTGTAGCAATAACTCTGTTGGTTATATGTCAAAAAACGGCAATGGCGCTTTGGCCACAGCAAAACGCTATTAGAAATAGCCGTCTGCACGGCCTGAGTCAACAGTTATTTTTGCTTTTCGTAAAAAAAGACGGCCATACGGCCAGCGACTAATGATTAACCAGCTGATTTAACAGAAATTCGCCAAATCTTCAGCACCATGTTGCCGGTGGCGCTGTTGCCGCGGATTGAGTAGACTCAGGCCATCACGCCTTTTTCCGCATGCGGCTTATGGATCAACTCGAGCTGTTTGACTTACCCAACCCCTGTATCGGGGTCTGCACCAGCAATAACCGCGGTTATTGCGTGGGTTGTCTGCGCTCGCGGGATGAACGTTTTAACTGGCACAACAAACCGGTGGCCGAACGCGCCCGCATTCTGAAGTTACTGGAACAACGCCGGATCCGCCGCGACGCTGCGCGCCTTGCTGGCAAACCGGACAGCAACCTCGAAGCCGATCAGGGGCCGTCAACGCCAGATCTTTTCGGTTTTTAATCGCTGTAGAAGGGGCGCCCGGCCCTTTAAAAAGTCCGCTGTCACTGCACAACCACACAAAATAGGGTGCGACCAACATCAGTCACAGGGGACCGGGGTCAAACTCGGAACCAGGGCGCCAGACTCGGGAAGTTGCAGCGGCGCTATTGCACCGCTGCCAGGTAGTCAGTTCGACCAGCTGCGTAGCTGCCAGCCTGCCAGTTGACTGGCGCTTGCTTCAGCTTCATTCCAGCCGTGTTGCAGGCTGCTGTCCTGCAGCAGTTCAGCTGGCAACACTTGCGGTTCTGCCGACAGGTTCAGCACAAACACTGACTTTTTCCCTGCCAGTTCGCGGCTGATTTGCAACAATTTACCGTCATTCAGTGCCTTGGCTTCATAGCTGCCGGCGACGCTAAATTCGGCCCGTTGTTGCTTTTGTCTGATCAGGAATTTGTACAGGGACCACAGCGATTTGGCGTCTTGTTGTTGATCGGCCACTGTGACTTTGGCGGCTTGCTGCGCTTGTAAAAATGGCGTCCACCAGCTGGTTTCACGTTGTGGCGGGAACAGTTGGTCTGATTGTACCCAGCTGCTTGAAGCTGTGGTGAAACCGGCCTGCGGGCTTTGGTCCCACAGCATCGGCGCGCGACGCTGAATATGTTCAGCATCTGAGGCCTGGTTCAGGCCAATTTCTTCACCGTAATACAGATAAGTACTGCCTGGGGATGTCAGCAACATCGCCGCCGCCAGCTTGGCTTTGGCCACATCGCCCTGTAGCTGCCAGCCGATACGCGGCTGGTCGTGGTTGGTTAAAAATGGGCTGAAATAGCCCATCGGCACGCCAGCGGCTTTACGGGCATTGAAGTTGGCCTGTAACAATTGTTCAGTCGCGGCAGCGCCAGCAGTATTCATAGTGCCGAATTCAGCTTTCACGCCGCCGTTGCCTTGCAGCAATTCCAGTACTTTGTAGCCAAATTCAAAATCAAAACCGGCATCCAGCGCCTTGCCATCCCCGGCGTATTTGGCCGCAACCGGTAAATCGGCCCAGGCTTCGCCGACCAGCATCGCATCAGGCTGCACTGACTTGACGTATTGAGTGAAATCTTTCCAGTATTCAATAGTTTCCGCGGTGTCGGCCTGGCCGTCCGGCCCGGTTTCAATGGCATAACGCACCGCATCTAACCGAAAACCAGCCACACCTAAGTCCAGCCAGTATTTCGCCATTTTTTTCATTTCAGCGATAACATCCGGATGGGTCAGATTTAAATCCGGCTGTGAGGCGCCAAAAGCGGCGTAATAATATTCTTTGCGGCCTTCATGATAATGCCAGACTACTTTCGGGTCGGTTTTGCTGGCATCCCAGGCCGGGCCCCAGCCGTCGGTTGGCAGGTCTTTGCGCCAGATAAAATAGTCTTTGTATGGTGCTTCCCCGGCGGCAGAGCGCTTAAACCAGTCGTGTTGGTCTGAGATATGGTTAATGACTAAGTCGAGGATAATGCTGATATTTTTCGCTTTGGCGGCATCTATCAGCGCTTTAAATTCCTGCTGGCTGCCATAATCTTTTTCGACCTGATAAAACTCAGTGAAATCATAACCGTGATAACTCGGCGCTTCGAACATCGGTGTCAGCCACAGCGCGTTGATACCTAAATCGGCTAAATACGGCAGCTTTTGCGCGATGCCATTAAAATCGCCGGTGCCATCGCCGTTGCTGTCAGCAAAACTGCGTGGCCAAATTTGATAAAACACTGCGTCCTGCCACCAGGGTTTGCTTGCACTGACAGCCGCAGTTGTCGGGCTGGCAGTCTGGCTGCTGACAGGTTCAGTGGTGGTTTTGCTGGTCTCAGGCGCCGGATTACATGCCGACAACGAGGCCGACAACAATGCAGCCAGCGCCAGCACAGGCAAAGCCCGGCCACACTTCGCAGCAACAGGAGATAAAGCAGTACGCAAAATAGTAGTGGTCATCGGCGGCTCCGCTGAAGAAAGACCGCCTCAGCTTAGACGAAGAACAGCAGCGCCGAACAGCACCGCTTTGGTGCAAAAACACTGCATACGATTGCAGCAGTGCATTTGCACCGGTCTCCATGCAACAACATCAATGGCCGGTCAGGCGTTTACCAAAGGAAATGGCATAAGCGGCCGAACGCATGGCGAGGATTGGATCAGCACTCGGGCTGATGCCCGCGCTCAGCACATTGGGGTCAAAGTTGATGTTATCGCAGGCATTGTCGCCCTGACTGCGCAGCGTCACCACGCCAGCCTGCAGCGTTTTGCGCGACGCTGGCCACTGCACCGATGGGTCCAACAAGGTATCACCGGCTTCAGCCAGTACCAGCTCTAATTTAAATTGTACCGGGCCTTGTTGCAGCCGTTCGGCCAACCGCTGCTGCAGGAATTCAGTGGGTTTGGCGGCAATTTCAGCGGCAGTTAAACCTTTGACGCCATCGACCGGCTGCAGCTGCCAGCGCACGGCCTGTTGCTGGCCGGTTTTGTTGCTCAGCATAAAACTGTGTAAACCAAAATAAGGCGTGCTGGCATAACTGGCTGGTGGTGCCGTGTCGGCCAGATATTTCGCCTGCGCCTGTGTATCCGGATGCGCAGCACGATAGGCCGCCACTTTCGCCAGATCTGGTTTACCCTCAGGCCCCGGAATGAGGGTTTTTAATAAACCGAGGAAAGATTCCGGATCTTTGGCGCCAAACACCGGCGTCGACAGCAGCGCGAAGTGCTGCAGCTCGCCGTTATTGAGCTTAATTTGCAGCGCGAGGCCACGTGGTGAGCGGCTGTTTTCTGCGGCTTTGGGGTTGCCGCCTGCCATCGAAAACCTGCCGAGCAGCGGATAAGTGTCGCCACTAAACATCATCGAGCTGCTATAAGCCTGTGCGGCGGCCTCGCCTTTAAAGTCGCCGGCGACACAAAAACCCTTGGCGTGGCCTTTACGCATGCCCGGGTGTTCGCCGAAGATTTTGGCAAAAGTATCAATAAATTCCGGCGCAGTGGCCGGTTCGGCAGCCCCGACTGTGGCTACATTGCACAAAGCCATGACGGCGGCAATAAATGGAAATGGGCGCATCAATTTGTCCTCATCGCGGTTGGAAACAATAGTGTTGCCGCTCTGGACCTATGTTGCCGCTTTTTTTGTGCAGCGCTCGCGATGAAAACGCCGATTTTCCGGTTAATTGCCGGTAAGGAGTGCCGCTTAGCCGATTTTTCGCAACATTTTGCGGATCTTGGCAAAACGTGGTTTGTCGGTTTTTTTCATCACCTGCAGCGCCGGATGCGAGGCATTAAACGCCAGACTGATGCGAGTGGCGCTGCCGCGATACGGATTAACACGATGCCCGAGCCAGCTCGGGAAAATGTACATGTCGCCGTCTTTAGGCGTCACCGAAAAACTTTGTTCCCGCAGCGGCAACGGGCTATGGATGTTTAATGGACAGCTTTGCTGATTGATAAACACCGTTTCGCCGCCCACATCGTCACCGCCACAACGCAGATAATAAAAACCGCTGACGACCACACCACTGCGGAAATGATCATGCGCTTTATTAAAATGGCCGGTTTCGTTGCAATTGGCCCAGACTTCCAATCGCCACAACGACGGGTCCAGCGGCGTTTCAATGGCAAAATAGTGTTGCGCCAAGGCACTCAGATGCGCCGGAATTTGGCTGATAAAGCGGCTAATGACCGGTTCGCTGCGTTGTTGCAGTACAGAAGGTGAATGCCAGCCGCCGACATTGGTTTTACTGGCGGACGGTAACTGCTGGCGCAATTGCAACACTTCCGCAATCAAACCGGGCGCAAATTCTGCGGCATCAGGCCAGGTTACCCGTAAAACCTGACTCGGAAATAACGACAACACTTCGTACATATTTTCGCCAAAACTGTGAGCAATTGAGACGAAATAATAACAATTTTGTGCAAAATCACCAAATACTGTAAGGAACAACCGTCAGAGTATTTGTGGTGTCTTTGCGGGTCTGTTTGTCCATAATCCAAGTCTGGTACACTGCAGCCTTGCTACTTCTGAATAACCTGGCCCGATGCAACTGCGAAATCTGCTGGAACGCCCCGACCTGATCCCCACCATAGCGCAATGGCATTTCGCCGAGTGGCATGCGTTGTTTCCGCATAAATCGGTAGAAGACTTCGCCGCCGACCTGCGTGAATCTTTGCAGCAGGATGGACTGCCGCAAACCTGGCTGTTGCTTGATGAACAACATCAACCGGCCGGCACAGCATCGTTATTGCTGTCAGATATGACCACCAATCAGGATTTAAGCCCTTGGCTGGCCAATATTTACATTCACCCGCTGCAGCGCGGTAAAGGTTTAGGCAAACAAGTGGTGTTGCATGTGATGAATGAAGCGCGTCAGCGTGGCCTCACGACTCTCTATCTGTTTACCGAGGATCAGCAGGCTTTTTACGAAAAATTAGGCTGGGAGCTGCATCACCGCGAGTTCTACGAGAACCATTGGGTCGCGGTGATGCAATATGAGTTTTTCTGATTAGTTGTGAGGGGCCACACGCTGATAGTGATAGGCGTAATACACCACCGGGATCACCACCAGGGTCAGCATAGTCGACACACCTAAGCCAGCGATCAGCGCCACTGCCAGACCGCCAAAAATGGGGTCGTCCAGGATAAACATCGCGCCTAACATCGCCGCCAGCGCGGTCAGAATAATAGGCCGCGCCCGTATCGCCGAGGCGTGCACTACTGCCTGATCCAGCGCGACACCTGCCGCGGTTTGTTGCTGAATAGCGTCCACCAGCAAAATCGAGTTCCGCACGATAATCCCGGCCAGCGCTATCATGCCAATCATTGAAGTGGCCGTGAACTGCACGCCAAGCAACCAGTGCCCCGGCATAATGCCGATGATGGTGAGCGGAATAGGCGCCATGATCATCAGCGGCACGCCATAGGATTTAAACTGCGCCACCACCAGCAGGTAAATCATGATAAGCCCGACGCCATACGCAATACCCATGTCGCGGAAGGTCTCAAAGGTGATTTGCCACTCGCCGTCCCACTTAATGCTGATTTGGTCGGTATCGGTTGGCACACTGAACAAATGTTGCACCGGCGCAGCGCTTGGTTGCGACAGCGCAGCGCTGTTGTGTGCTAGCGCAGCGTCGCCCTGCGACAATGCAGCTTTGACATCAAGCATGCCGTACAGCGGGCTGTCCGGGCCACCAGCCAGATCAGCGGTGACAAACACGACTGGCCTTAAGTCTTTGCGATAAATCGTGTTTTCCCGCGTGGTTTCGACTTTTCGCGTCAGTTCCGACAACGCAATCAGCTGGCCACTCTGGCTCACCACCGGCAACTGCCCGAGCGCAGCCCAGTTAGCAAGGACACCTTCCCCCAGTTGCAGCTCGACCGGCGTCAGCTGGCGCTTGTGGTCATCACGCAGGAAAGTCGCGGTCTGACCGGCCACGGCCATCTGCAACGTCTGATTAATCGCTTCAACCGACACGCCAAGCAACGCGGCTTTTTGCTGATCAGCGATAAGCTGCCAGCGCTGCTGCGGCGCTTCGACCGTACTGTCGATATCGACTAACAGCGGCGTTTTGGCAAACTGCTGCTGTAACGCGGCAGCGGCTTTGAGCTGCGCCTGATAATCCGGGCCATACACTTCCGCCACTAAAGGCGCCATCACCGGCGGGCCGGGTGGCACTTCCACCAGCTTGATGCTGGCGCCGGTACTTTGTTCGAGTTTACTGAGCAGTGGCCGCACCCGCAGTGCAATGGCATGACTTTGCTCGTCCCTTTGATGGCGGTCTTGCAGATTCACCTGCACATCGCCCTGCCAGGGCAGCTGGCGCAAATAATATTGCCGTACCAGACCATTAAAATTCATCGGCGCAGCGGTGCCGGCATAAGTCTGTAAATGGGTGACTTCCGGTAAGGTCAGAAGCGCCTGACTGACCTGATTCAGCACCGCCTGGGTGTGCTCCAGCGTACTGCCTTCAGGTAAATCCACCACCACCTGAAACTCAGATTTATTATCAAACGGCAGCATTTTCAGCACCACCTGCTGACTGGTGACCAGCAACACCGACATGGTGATAGCCGCCAGTAAGCCAACCAGTAATTTCACCCGATTATTACGGCCAGCGCGGGCCCGTAGCATCGGTTGCATCAGGCGGCGGAAAAACTGCTCGAGTTTTTCGTCTTGTGCATGGTGCGCGCCAGCCGCCGGCGTACGATGCGCGAACATTTTCAGGAATAACCAGGGTGTAAAAATAAAGGCCACCAATAAACTCAGCAGCATGCCCATGCTGGCATTGAGTGGTATCGGGCTCATGTAAGGCCCCATCAGCCCACTGACAAAAGCCATCGGCAATAACGCGGCGATGACAGTGAAAGTCGCCAGAATCGTCGGGCTACCGACCTCTTCGACCGCCAACGGTACTGCGTCTGCCAAAGGTTTGCCGCCCATTAACCAATGCCGGTGCAGGTTCTCGACCACCACAATGGCATCGTCCACCAAAATGCCGATGGAGAATATCAGCGCAAACAACGACACCCGGTTTAAGGTAAAACCATAGGCCCAGGACGCAAACAGGGTCAGCGCCAACGTGATCACCACAGCTGCGCCAACCACTACGGCTTCGCGCTTACCCAGCGCCAGGCCCACCAGCAGCACCACAGAGGCTGTGGCAAAAATCAGTTTATGAATCAGCGTATCGGCTTTGTCTTTAGCGGTCAGACCATAATCCCGACTGATACTAAGCTCGATATCGCGGCTTAAATAATCCTGCTGCAGCTGCGCCAGCTTGGCCTGCAAAGCGGCAGTCACATCGACCGCGTTAAAACCCGGTTGTTTCGCCACGACTACCGTGACAGCAGCCGAACTCAGAGTTTTGCCAGCAGAACCGACCGGTTGCAGATGCTGTACATAAGTATCAGGTTCCGCCACACCACGGCTGATGTCAGCGACATCACGCAGGTATACCGGCAACAATTCACCTTGGGCGCCGCTGCGGACTGCCACTATCAGCTGCGCCACTTCATCGGCATTGGTTAAAAAGCTGCCGCTTTCCAGCTGCACCAGTTGCTGCGGCGCCAGCATCGCCTGACTGCTGCGCACAGTACCGGCTTGTTGCAGCGCCTGACTTAATTGCGGCAACGACAGCTGATAGGCGCTTAAGCGCGCCGGGTCCAGCCGCACGCTGACCTGTTCGGCCTGCCGGCCGATGCTGTAAATATCGCGGCTACCGGGGACTTGCTGCAGCTGTTCCTCCAGCAGATTGGCGGCGGCCTGAAGTTCCGCGCGGCCAAGCTGCGGATTTTTGCTCCACAGCGTCACCGCAAACACCGGTACATCGTCGATGCCTTTGGGTTTGATCAGCACAGGGCCAATATTGGCGGCGGAAGGTTGCCAGTCGGCTTTGGCATAAAACGCGTTATAGAGCCGCACTAAAGCGTCGGTGCGTTTTTCACCCACTTCAAACTGTACGGTGAGCACTGAGCGGCCCGGTTCTGACACTGAATACACATGTTTGACGCCGGCAATTTCAGCGATGATTTTCTCGGCTGGCACTGCCACCTGCTGCTCGACCATCGCAGCCGAAGCGCCGGGATATGCGATAAAAACGTTGGCAAAAGTCACTTCAATCTGCGGTTCTTCTTCACGCGGTGTGACCAGCACCGCAAACAGCCCCAACAACAAACTGACCAGCGCCAGCAACGGCGTGATCTGATTTTGCTTAAAAGCTGCCGCTAAACGGCCAGAGATGCCCAGTTGCATTATTGTGACTCCTGCGCGGTGCTGTTTTGCTGCAACAACGCTTGGGCATCCAGCGCGATTTGTTGCCCGGCGCTGACGCCTGATAACACCTGATACTGGTCATTCTGTAGCTTTTGCAACCTGACCGGCTGCAAGCTGGGTTGAGATGCTTGCTGCAGATACACCATCGCCACTTCACCGCGCCATAACACAGCACTGGCCGGGACCACCAACTGCGGCAAACTGCCGGTTTGCAGTTTCAGTTTGGTCCAGCTGCCAGGATACAACTGCTGCGCGCTGTAGTCGGCCACCGGTAGTTTCAGCCGCAGCAGAAAACTATGGCTTTGGGCATGGCCCTGCGGCGCTATGGTCAAATCCGGCGTGCCTAAGCTCAGCGCCCGACCATCAGCTAGCTGCAGCTCAGCCGTGCTGCTTTGCCGGGCGGCCAGTAATTGTTGTTGTGGCAGCTGGGCGCTGACCCGCAAATGCTCGAGACTCAGGCCAGTTAACAAAGGTTTTCCCGGCGTTGCCAGCTCACCGAGTTCAACCAATCGCTGCTGCAAAATACCGCTGTATGGCGCGCGCACCACAGTTTGCTCTAGCTGCTCGCGGGCGGCACTGACTGCGGCACTGGCTTGCTTCTGACGAGCTTTGGCTGCATTAAAATTCGCCTGGGCCAAATCCAGCGCAGCTTTGGCAACTAAACCCTGCTGATGGATTTGCTGCACGCGTTTAAGTTCTTTGTCCTGCTCGGTAAACCGCACCTGCGCTTCACTCAGTGCCGCTTCGGTCTGCGCCAGCCGGGCTTTTTGTTCGGTGTCGGTAAAACGCACCACTACCGCGCCTTGCGGTACCAGGTCATTGACATCAAATGGTAACTCGACGATCCGGCCTGAGGTTTGTGCCGAAATGGTCGACTGCGCCACGGCTTCTACCAAGGCCGGTAATTCCAGCCAGACCGGCTGCGGTTCGGGCTTGAGCGTCAGCCACTCGGCTGCGCTGGCTTTAACAGGTTGCACCGCGATAACTAACATGGCGAAAAGTGCAACGAATGGCGCGCTCAGCTGCTGTCCCAGTTCTTTCATCTGCATAAAGTCTCCAGTTTGATGCGGTGCTGTTCTGCTGTAGGACCCACTAAGAGTGCCAGGCCTCAGCGACAGTATAGTGACCACAACTTGCATTAGATAAATTTAATATAAGTATATATTAGAAAATTCTAATTAGAAAGTGCCGGCAATCAGACGTCGCAGTGACGTACTGGTCGACACAGGATGTAAATCAATGGTGGATGATGCAAGAACAGTGGACAGACGCGCAAAGTATTTAACCCTGACTAAGCGTCAGGGTTAAATACTTAATTCAGATCAATTAAATAGAGATACTTCTTCTGCAGTCAGCTGACGGTACTCGCCCTCAGCCAAGCTGCTGTCCAGCGATAGTGGGCCAACCCGTTCACGGTGTAAACGGATAACTTTGTTGCCAAGGGCGGCGAACATGCGTTTGACCTGGTGATAACGGCCTTCGTGAATAGTCAGCAGACATTCGGTCGGACTGATGATTTCCAGTTGCGCCGGTTTAGTCGGCGTTTTTTCGCCCCGCAACATCACACCTTCGGCAAACTGGGCGATAGCGCTCTCTTCAACCGGATCTGCCAGCCAGGCGCGGTAGGTTTTGGCACATTCATGTTTCGGACTACTGATTTTATGCGACCACTGGCCATCGTCCGTGATGAGCAGCAAGCCGGTGGTATCCAGATCCAGCCTGCCTACGGTATGCAGCTTGTCGATATTGGGCTCATCCAGCAGCACAAACACGGTGTTGTGGTCCGGGTCGTCAGTGGAGCAAACATAACCGGCGGGTTTATGCAGCAGGAGATAACGCGGGCCGGTCAGTTGCAGCGGTTCGTCATCGAATAACACGACGTCAGAGTCTTTGATTTGCTGGGCTGGCTGTTTGCACAACAAACCATTGAGCTGAATTGCACCTTGGCGGATCAGCTTGCCGGCCTGACTGCGGGTCAGTCCGGTGCAATCGCAGACAAATTTATCTAAACGCATAAAAGGCCATCCGTTTGAAACAGGGCGCCAGTCTACTGAGCCACCGCAGCGGCTGCAAGCAAGGCGGTCAAAGCGGTTTTAAGCCGTACAAGGCCAGCCGGTCCAGCCAGTATTTTTGCTGACTGAGTTGTTGCAGCGCCTGCTCAAATTGTGGGTATAGGTCCTGATAATGCTGGGTAAACAAAAGTTGCCGACGATAGGCGGGATAAGGCTGGCCGGTGATTTTCAGCTTACCGAGATATTGCGTCTGGCGGCCATAATATAAAAAACTGGAGCGGGTGATCACCACATGCTCCAGCTGTTTTTCCAGCAATAACGCCAGATTCTCTTTATCGGAATCGGCGTCGATGCGCTGGACTTTGCCTTCGGCGACTAATTCGTTCAGGCCGGGATAACTGTAACCACGGATAGCGCCGATGCGGCTGCCGGTCAGTTCACTGAGTTGCTGAATTTTCTTGCTCTGCTGCTGCGGGGAAACAAACACTTCCCGATCAGAAAACAAAGTACCGGACCATAAATAAGGCGGGTCCTGCGCGGTAAACCAGGCCGGATTAGTCCAGAGCGCGATCACCGGTAGCTGTGCCGCCAGCCGCTGATTCAGTTCTGGCCGGCTTAACAGTTGCAGCCGCAGCTGCACCTGATCGCCCATTTCCTGCTGCAAGGCCCGCAGTAAATCGTAATTTAAGCCAGTCTCAGTATCAGCATTAATGACAAAAGGCGGCGCATGATGATAGGCATACAACGTCACCACAGTGCTTGCGGTGGCGCTATGCAGCCAAACCGATAAAACCAGCAAACAGCAAAACCGCATACCGCAAAACTCCGCCTCATCGTTGGATCTAACCTTAGCCGTCATCGCCGCGTTACGCCAACCGGTGAATGTTGCTTTTTTGTTTCAAAATATCAAAGTCGCCGGGCAATGAAACCTGTCCGGACGCACGCTGCGCTGACGACAGCAGTAACCAGGCTTTGCTAACCTGTTGCTAACCGCAATAGCGCTGAGCTCAGCGTTTTTTGGTTGCATTTACCTGCAGCTTTCCTCTACATTGCAGCTGCCGCTGTTTGTCTTCTGTGCAACAGCAGGTCCGAGGTTGCCCGCCAACCCACATAATTATTAAAACGAATGATTCACCGACGAGAACATCATGACTGAACAATTAACCTCCCGGGGCAACTGGGGCTCACGCATCGGCTTTATCCTGGCCGCCGCTGGCTCAGCAGTTGGTCTGGGTGCAATCTGGAAATTCCCTTATGTCGCAGGCGCTAATGGCGGCGGCGTATTTTTGCTGGTGTACCTGGCATGTGTGTTCTCTGTCGGTGTCGTGATGATGCTGGCCGAGATGATGATTGGCCGCAGCGCGAAAAAATCAGCCACTTCGGCTTACCGTGCACTGGGACAAGGTAAATGGCATTGGGCCGGCTGGATCTCGGTGCTCTGTGTCTATTTAATTCTTGGGTTTTATTGTGTGGTCGGTGGCTGGACCATTGCCTACATCGTGGAAGCCATCAAAGGCGATATTCTGACCACAGACGCAAAAGTGCTCAGCGATACCTTTACCAACTTTATTGCTGACCCCACGGCGGCACTGATTTACACCGCTGGTTTTATGGCAATCACCGCGCTGATTGTGGTCGCCGGCGTGCAGGCAGGCATCGAGCGGATCTGTAAGGTACTGATGCCAGGCCTGTTTATTCTGATGTTATTCCTGGTCTACCGCAGCCTGAGCCTGCCGGGCGCCATTGAAGGCGTGATGTATTTTATTACGCCGGACTGGAGCAAACTGTCGATTAAAATGGTGTTGGACGCCTTAGGTCTTGCGGTGTTCTCGCTGTCGGTCGGCGCCGGTCTGATGATCGCTTACGGTTCTTATTTAAGTGAAGAAACCAAAATTGTGAACGCAGGTTTGTGGATTGCCGGCCTTGCCACTATGGCGTCTGTACTGGCTGGCCTGATGATTCTGCCTGCAGTGTTTGCCTTCCACGTGGACCCGGCTGCAGGCCCTGGCCTGACCTTTATCACCATGCCGGCGCTGTTTGCGCAGATGGCTGGTGGTCAGTTACTGGCCCTGGTGTTTTTCTCGTTATTGCTGTTTGCAGCAGTCACTTCGTCAATTTCTATTCTGGAACCGGCGGTAGCTTTCCTAATCGACGAATACAGCATGGGCCGTCTGGCTGCAACGCTGTGGGTCAGTATCAGTAACTTCCTGATCCTCTGTGTCCCGGCAGCGCTGTCGTTTGGCAGCATGGCTGAGAGCATGAAAGTCTTTGGCAAAACGCCGTTTGACCTGATGGATTTCGTTGCCTCAAACCTGCTGATGCCATTAGGCGGCATGTTTGCTGCGGTCTTTGTCGGCTGGACTATCTGGCACAAAATCAAGCCAATCCTGGAAGACGAGATGCACAAACACGTGCTGACCGGCTACCGTCTGCTGGCTGCCGTCGTAGCACCGCTGTTGATTGCGATTGTGGCTTATATGACGATTAAAGGCTGACATCGGGCGCTATAACCCTGACTAACACAAAGCCAGCAAATGCTGGCTTTGTTATTTCTGCGCTGATCGTGCTCCAAACCGCTTAACTGTCGGTCTTTTTCACCGGCTTGGCTGCGGCAGGGCCTGACAGCGCTTTGCTCGATTTACCCGGATGCAGGTATTTGTCTTTTGGTGCAAAAGCGCTTGGCATCACTTCAATGCCGAGTTTACGGCCGAGTTTGACGATAAGCGGAATAGTAATAGGAGCGAAAGGCAAAATGGCAAACACACCGAGGCCAGTGGCGCGTAATACGTCAGCCAGCTGGGAATTGGCTTGTTGCAGTTCAGCTTTACTGACCTGGCCGGTTACATACTGCTGATAAATCCGCAGCATCTGCTTAGTTTCAGCTTTTTCCTGCGACAACGCACATTGCAGCCGGATCATGCCAAAGCGGATCCGCATCATACTTTTGCGACGTTGTAACCGGAGCACACGCACAGGCGCTTTATGCAGGTGACGTAACAGTCTCATTCCGATCCTCAGGGGTCGCAACACACCCTCAGGCGATACATCAAAAATGTGGCCGGGTGTACCTGCTATTATCGTCTTCTGCTGTAAAGAAAAACAGTGTTATTTGCTGATTTTTTACCCCTGCTTTGGTCGCAGTCATGACACTACATCACCTGATGCTATTTTCCTGCTGATCCGCCTGCCGGTGCAGGCTCTGCAGCTGCGCGGCTAAGCCAGCCGGGAGCCAGAGCGTTGCCACCATGCCTGTGCCAGCAGCAGCATATTGGCGATAAACCACAGATCTTTGATGATAAAAACGCCGCTGCTGCTGAGTACACCCGGCGACGACCAAGATGCCACAAAGCTGATTAAAAACGTCTGCGTGGTCAAAAACACCGAAGCACACATCAGAAACCCCGGAATAAATAACCGCGGCCAGCGATAACCGGCCGCCAACAGCAGCAAAGCCAGCCAATCAAACAACCCAATCAGATTTGAAGCCGTTTGCTCATCCGCGACCAGATACAACCAGCTTAACAACGGCGAACTACTGACTAAATCGACAATACCCTTGGCTTCAAACGGAAAAAATTTCATCCCGCCAATCCACAGCAAAACCAGACCTACTGGCACAAAATTCAGCCAGAAGCGCTCGGTGGCAGTGGCAACCGGCCAGCGCCATAGCGTGATCCCCAAAGCGAGCAGCGCCAGATATTTAATCACGCCCTGGCCGGAACCCAGCATCGGGAAGCCGCCGAGGGCAGCGATATAATGCTGTGCACCAAATAAACTGATGAGCGGCAGCGCACTGAACAGGATAAGACTCAGCGCCAGCAGTTGCTGAGCCAGCCGCCAACGCAGGCTCAGTAATGCGAGGACGACCAGCACCAATAACCCCCAGACGTGCGGCTGCGCCACCTGCGCCAGCAACCCGGGCGATACCGGGGTATAAAACGCGACAATAGCGCTGAAGGAGCCATATTGACCCGCCTGCACAGACACAGCGATCAACGCAGCAGAAACGGCAATAAGAAGTAACACGATGGGCAGCATAGTGGGTAACCTGATTAAAAGGACAACGGGCAACGGACCGGCGCAGTGACCGAATACTTTCACTGCCCCTTGGCTTTTATCCGGACGACCGGATCACAGTTTAAATAAGGCCGCCGTTTTACTCAGTTGTCCGGCCAACCCCGTTAACGCCTGGCTGGTCGATGCAACCGCCTGATTTGCCGCACTCACCGACTGGCTGTTTTGTTCAAAGGCCGCAATGTCATGCTTAAGCGCACTGGCTTTCTGCTGAGACTGGTTGGCTAAATCCGCCGCTTCCTGACTCACCCCGGCCAAAGTCAGGATCACCTGTCGGCCCTCTTCCAGCGTCTGCACCAACTGCCCGGCCAGTTCCACCGAACGTTGTGCGGTTTCGCGGTTTGATTGCATATTGGTCACCGCAGCCTGGATCGAGTCGACTATTTTGGCCAGCATATTGTTGATTTCAGCGGTCGATTGTTGGGTACGTACAGCCAGGGTACGGACTTCATCTGCAACCACGGCAAAACCCCGACCGGATTCACCGGCGCGGGCGGCCTCAATGGCAGCGTTCAGCGCCAGCAGGTTGGTCTGAGAAGCGATATCTGCGATGGTTTTGACGACTCCGGACACTTCGGTCCCGGTCACTTGCAGCGTTAACAACATCTGCCCGGTGGTTTCGATATCACCGGATAACTGACTGATACTATCCGCCGTCTGCCGGACTTCACGCTGGCTTTGTGACATCGCCGCCGCACCTTCATGTGCGGAGCGTGCAGCATGCACCGAGCGGCTGACACTATCTTCCATCTGTTGTTCCAGCAGCACCATGCTCTGGACTAACACCGACAAAGTTTGTTCCAACTGCAGCACTGCGCTGGAAGACTGCGCCGAACTACCGGCCAGCGCAGTGACCGCCTGATTGATACCGGAGATGGCCTGGTAAATATCAGCGATGCCGCTTTTAAAGACGCGGAGCAACTGATTGATACTCGCGGCCACACTATTTACTTCTGCAACCGTATCAGTGACAAGGTGCCTGGTTAAATCGCGGCTGTCAGACACTTGCTGTAGATCGTCGGATAAACGAATAATAGGATTGGCAATTTGCTTTTGCGCCAGCAGGAAAAAGCCGACTGCGACCATACCAATCAATAACAACAGCGCCACCACAGTGCTGCTGTTTCGCGATAATGCGCCGCTGATATTGTCGGTACTGGTTTGTGCATCTCGGGTGATTTTGGTGGCGAGGGTTGCAAGCTGTTGGTTTAACGCAGTTGCGGTCTGATTAATGTCGCTGAGCTGGACACGGGCCTGGTCCCAATCGACTTGTTCGGCCTGCATCACCTGCAACAATTGCTGCAGGGCATGTTGTAGTTTTTGTTGCTGTTGCTGCAGCGCCTGCCCGCCGATTTCATTTAAAACGCGCAGATGCGGCTGCAAGCTTTGTTCTGTTTTCTGCTGTTGCTCGCTGAACTCGGCACTTTTGATCACAGTGCCATACAACTCATAGCCGGTCAGCACTTGCTGTCGCGAGGCATTTTGCAAGGCCGACACGGCTTGCAAGGCGGGCACGGAACGGTCAACAAAACCACTCACTTCGTGCATCAACTGGCGATTACTCTGGATCAGTAATACTGCAGCAACCAGGGTGACGAGAAAAATGGCGGCATAACCGATAAAAATACGACTTTTCACTGAACCTGAACGAGCCAAAACACACCTTCCTGCAGCTGCGGTAGTCTGATTGAAATTTATACAGAGTGGCAGAACCGCTACTTTCTTTCAGGAAATTGCAAAAATAAAAATTAAACGACAGGGAGCCTTGGCAAATCGTGAATACCAAGTGGCAGCGCGCGTCATGACTCCGCAAAAAAAGCATTCGCAAAGTCACTGTACCGCTGCTGTCAGATAGCAGCGCGGCTGGCTTGACAGCCCTGAGCGGGCAACAACACCAGCCGCAGCGGATTAGGCCCGCACGACAAAATTGCCGTTGCGCAGATTTTCGCGCTGATAGGCCGGCCCTTCGATGCCGTCATACACAACGCTAGCACCGGCGGCTGTGGCGATGATGTGACCGGCGCCGGTGTCCCATAACATGGTTGGGCCAAACCGTGGGTAGATGTGAGCCGCGCCTTCGGCAACCAGACAGAATTTTAACGAACTGCCGACGGCGACCAGTTCATGTAACGGGAACTGCGCCAGGTATGGCTCCACTTCCGGCTGGTAATGGCTTTTACTGCCGACCAGCCGGACGGTTTCACCGGCTTTGGGCGCGACGGCCTGAATAGCCCGTTCACCGCTGTTGTCCGTGACAAAAGCTCCAAGCCCTTCTGCGCCGCTGTATGTTTTGCTGAGTACAGGTGCATGGATCACGCCCAACACCGGCTCGCCGCCATCAATCAACGCGATATTGACGGTAAATTCGCCATTGCGTTTGATAAATTCTTTAGTGCCATCCAGCGGGTCGACCAGCCAGAAGCGTTGCCAGTGCTGGCGCTCGCTCCACGGAATATCGGCGGCTTCTTCGGACAGCACCGGAATGTCCGGCGTCAGTTTCTGCAACTCGCGCAAAATCAGCTGATGCGCCGCCAAATCGGCCGCAGTCAGCGGGCTGTCGTCGGCTTTGTGTTGGACATCAATAGCTTGGGGCTGGTTGTAGACCGCCAGAATCGCGTCGCCGGCAGCGACACTGATGCGACGGATTTGTGGCAGCCATTGGCTGAGTTCAGCGGGCGTGGTGAGCATTTACAAAGGTCTCTGTCAGGCTTGTGGCCGGATAATGCCACGTTGTTCCAGCAATTGCAGCAGCTGCTGCACGCTGTCATCGAGTGACAACACACCGGTATCCAGGCTGATTTCTGGTTGAAGCGGTGCTTCGTAAGGGTCTGAAATTCCGGTGAAATTGGCGATCTCACCGCGCCGGGCTTTTTGATACAGGCCTTTGACATCGCGCTGTTCACACACATCGAGTGAGGTTGCGACGTGGACTTCAATAAAACGGCCTTCCGGCAGACTGGCGCGAATCGCATCGCGTTGACTGCGCAGCGGCGACACGAAAGCACTTAATACTATGAGGCCAGCATCCAGCATCAGGCCGGCGACAGCGCCAACACGGCGCAGGTTTTCATTGCGGTCGGCTTCGCTGAAGCCTAAACCGGCGCATAAACCATGGCGTACGTTGTCGCCATCGAGCAGATAAGTGTGGGCGCCACGCTGCAGCAGCGCCTGTTCCAGCGCGCCGGCGACGGTCGATTTACCGGCACCGCTTAAACCGGTGAACCACAACACCACCGCCTGCTGCTGTTTCTGCGCCTCGCGGTCGGTGCGGCTCACCGCATGTTGTTGCCAGACGATGTTGTTGCTGACTGAAGCTGAAGTTTGTTCCATCTGTTTTCTGCCTTTGCATGCCCTTAAAAGAACCCAAAGTTCCGACAGGCAGCGGGAGTCTGTTCACTAAGCAGACCCTCTGCGGCATGGATGCCGCAGAGGAGCCTACAGGGATGTATTCACGGCGTGTCTGCGTGTGAACAGCGGACGATGCCGTATCCACGGATGGGCTTACCGCAAAAGCTGCGCTTAAAGCCGCATCACAACTTACTGATATCCAGCGCCTGCCAGTGCGGGAAATGTTTACGCACTAAAGCGTTAAATTCCAGCTCAAAAGCACTGAACTCAGTTTTGTTGCTGCTCGACGCCAGCGCGCTGTCGACCATACCGGCACCGACCGTGATATTGCTTAAGCGGTCGATAAAAATAAAGCCACCGGTGTCGCGGTTTTTGCTGTACGGGTCAAATACCACAGCTTCAGTCAGCTCCAGCTCCACCAGCGCGATGCTGTTAAGCGCCAGTTCGCTCGCCGCATGCTCTTCCAGCGTATTGACATCAATGCTGTGCGCTATAGCGGTGACTGTACCCGGTACTTTTTTCGTGCCGAGTTTGATGTTGTATTGCTTACCGATGGTAAGTGGCTCTTCATGCATCCACACCACTTTGGCCAGAATGCGGTTCGACACACTGGCATGGTGCTGCGCCTTGGCTATCACGTCACCACGGCTGATATCAATTTCATCGGCAAGCGTCAGTGTCACGGCCTGACCGGCAAACGCTTCCGGCAAATCGCCGTCAAAAGTCACGATAGATTTCACCACAGAGCTTTTGCCAGACGGTAGCGCGACGACGGCGTCGCCAACCTGAAAACTGCCAGAGGCGATGGTGCCGGCAAAACCGCGGAAGTCCAGATTCGGTCTGTTGACATACTGCACCGGCAAACGCGCTTCAAAAGCGTGATTAAAACCAGTGACAGGCGCATCTTCCAACAACGCCAGCAAAGTCGGGCCTTGGTACCAAGGTGCCTGTGCCGACGGGTTCACCACGTTGTCGCCATTTAATGCAGACAGCGGCACAAACTGAATATCCGGCACATGCAGCTGCTCAGCAAAAGCTAAGTAGTCGCGGCGTATTTCGTCATAACGCGCTTCGGAGAAGCCAACCAAATCCATTTTGTTGATGGCGACAACAAACTGCTTAATGCCGAGCAGCGCACAGATAAAGCTGTGACGGCGCGTCTGCACCTGCACGCCGTAGCGCGCGTCGACCAGAATAATCGCCAGGTCGCAATTCGAAGCTCCGGTCGCCATATTGCGGGTGTACTGCTCGTGGCCCGGCGTGTCGGCGATGATAAATTTACGTTTGGCGGTGGAGAAATACCGGTAGGCCACATCGATAGTGATGCCTTGCTCGCGCTCCGCCTGCAGACCATCGACCAGCAGCGCTAAATCGACGGTTTCGCCGGTGGTGCCATGGGTTTTGCTGTCTTTGTGCAGCGCTGCCAGCTGGTCTTCATAAATCTGCTGACTGTCGTGCAGCAAACGGCCGATCAGCGTACTTTTGCCGTCGTCGACCGAACCACAGGTCAGGAATTTCAGCAGCGATTTGTGCTGTTGTTGTCTGAGGTACTCTTCAATCCCCAGTTGTTCCAGTTCAATAGCGACTGACATCAGAAATACCCCTCACGTTTTTTCTTTTCCATAGAACCACTGGA
>CAMLRA010000005.1 GCA_946482325.1 uncultured Chromatiaceae bacterium
CGATTGGTTTGAACATGGTAATTCCCTTCATGATCTGTTTATTTTCATGGCCGCCGCATGCGGCCCGTGGCGGAAACTTCCAAAAGAAATATAAACAGAAAATGAATGAATTAAATTTATATGTATATATGTGTGTATTTTGTTTCATTTTGCAACAATTGCTGCGGATTTTCGCTGCAGTTGCCACCACAAAAACGGCGTACTGAGCAGAATTATCAGCAGGGCATACCACAACAAAGCACCAAGCGTGGCCATCAAGCCCAGACACAGCAAAGCGCTAATGACCGCAGTGAAGCGGAAACGAGCCGGCAATAATTTTAGGGCCGCCAGCATCGACATCAGATAAATCACCGCAAAGACCCCATTGACCCAACCAATCAACGCTTCCAACTGTTGCGGAAAAGACGAAGACCCCAGGATCACCAGCGCCATCAAGCCGATGATCAGATACAGCGCCCGCTCAGGCACCTGCTGCCGGTTGAGTGGCTGAAACCAGGCGGGCAACACACCTTGCTGGCTGAAACTCCAGGTCAGCCGCGCCACGCTGGCAGTGTAGACATTGACCGTTGCCAGGCCACTGCAAAGGCCGAGAATGCCAATCACCCATTGGCCATAACCGCCACAAAGCCGGTCAAACGCCTGCGCCATTGTCAGCGATTCGCCGGGTGTCGCTAAAGCCCACAGCAACGCGCTGCAACCGAGATAAATCAAGCCGACCAGCAACAATCCTATCAGTAACGCCGGCACCATATCCCGCTCCGGATCGCGAAAATCCTGCGCCAAATGTGTCATCGCCTCGACACCCAGAAAGCTCCAGAAGCCTAATGCCAGCGCGGCGCTGATACCGCTCCAGGCCGGTACTGCCAGCGCCATCGCCGGCGCTGGCGCACCACGCCACAAAAACAGCCCTATCAACAGCACGACCACAGCGACGATGGCTAACGTCAGACCCAGTTGCAGCCGGGCCGACAGCTGAAAACCAACCCGGTTTAGCACAAATAACACCAGTAAAAACAACAACTGCCCCGTCAGCTGATACTGCGCACCAAACCAGGGTTCAATAAAAGACCAGGTCATCAGCAAAGCCGCGGAACCGCCGACCGGCACTACCAGTAAAAACATCAGTCCCATCACCCGCCCGGCGACGGCACCAAAAGCTTCGCCGACAAAATGCGCCGGCCCGGCCGCGTTTGGAATAGCGCCGGCCAAAGCACCAAAAATCACTGTGATAGGTACCGCCAGCAGTGTCAGTAACAACCAGACGCCAATGGCCGCGCCACCGGCCTGCGCCAGCGACACCTGCGGCAGAATAAAGACACCAGTCCCCAATAACGTCGTAGCCAGCAATGCTGCGCCCTGATAACGGCCTATCTGGCCTGTTGCTTTCATGTGACGCTTCCGTTCAAATAGCTGAAAAATACATTGTATCGCAGCCAGTGCCGCCAGTTTGCCCGCTTTTACCGGCAAAATGACGGTGCCGCCGGCAATTTCACCGGAGAAGTCTCACGTGGACAAATTTGACCAGCAAATCCTGCAGCAGTTAAGGCAAAACGCCCGGCAAAGCGTCTCGGATATCGCAGCAGCTGTGCATCTGTCACGCAGTGCTGTGACTGAGCGAATTCGTAAACTTGAGCAGCAAAAAGTGATTTTGGGTTATCAGGTGGTGGTGCAATCCGCCGCAGAAGCCAAAGTCCGGGCTTATTTTGAACTGCAGCACAAAGCGGCGCGCTGTCAGGAACTGATTCCCTTTCTGCGTAGTTTTGCTGAACTGAAATCTTGTCACGGTATTAGCGGCGAGGTTGATTTGATGTTGTTTGTTGAAGCCGACAGCATGGCGCGGATCCACCAAATCCGTGAGCAGATCGACGCCCACCCGGATATTATCCGCATCAAAACTCATATGGTGATGAGCCAGTGGTTTCACGAACCGGGGAACATTGCTGACCCGGCTTAAATTGTCAGGCTGCGCTTACAGCACACCGTCTTTACCTTTTATAGAAAACCGCCAAATTGTTTGAACTTTTTTTACTCTGATTTTTTTCAGCTATACATAAATGGCCGTGATACGGTCATTTATAAGAACTGCAATAAAACACTTAAAAATCCAGAATAAATAAGGACATACATGAAAGCATCTCACTACAACCTGAGCCGCTGCGCTTTAGCGGTCAGCCTGTTACTGCACACCACCACCAGTTACGCCCAGACCAAACCAGACAACAGCAAAGACGTGGAACGGATCCAGGTCACCGGGTCTCATATCAAACGCAATGATTTAGAAGGGCCGTCGCCGGTGACCGTGATCACCCGCGACACCATCGACAAATCTGGTTTTGATAACCTGCAACAATTACTGGAACGGATGCCGGTCAGCGGTGCCGGTACTTTCTCTACCCGCGGCAATAGCCAGGATTCAACGGCAAACGGCGCTGCTGCGGTCAGTTTGCGTGGTTTTGGCGCCGACGCCACTTTAGTGCTGATCAATGGCCGTCGTGTCGCCACCAGTGCCTTTGCCGAAGGTATCGTCAACACCTTCGTTGATATCAACAGCATTCCGGTCGCGGCGATTGAACGGATTGATATTCTTAAAGATGGCGCATCCGCCATCTATGGCTCGGATGCGGTCGCCGGGGTGGTCAACGTCATACTGCGTAAAGATTATGTCGGCACTGATATGGCGTTAGGCTACGGCGGCACTACAGGCCCTGGTTATGATGAAACCACCTTCAGCACCGTCTGGGGCACCGGTGACGAGAAAAGCAATGCGACATTGATCTTTGACTATTTTAACAATGGCCAGATCGACAACTCGGAACTCGGTCGCTTTGGCACTGCAAATCAGGTGCCGTACGGTGGTGAAGATTTCCGCTCCAGCCGTGGTTATCCGGGCCGTTTTATCGTCGATGGTAAAGTGACCCGCGACCCGGGCTGTCCTGCCGATAGCATCGCCGGCCAGACCTGTTTATATGACTATGGCCCTCATTCTATCGCCGTACCGGCAGCAGAGCGGGCCGGGGCAATTCTGAACCTGCGTCGTGAAGTGAATGACCAGCTGGAAATGTTTGCCGAATTAGCCGCACAACATAACATCTCGACAGCCGGTGGCGCTGCGACGCCACTGGATGAAGGCGCAGGCCTGACAGTTCCGGGCACCCATCCGAATAATCCATGGAAAAAAGATATCCAGATCAGCCGCTATCGTACTGCCGATGCTGGTAACCGGCGCTGGGATATCACCTCAGATACGCTGCGGGTCCTGGCCGGGCTGCGCGGCAATATTAACCACTGGGAATGGGAAGCTGCAGTGCAAAAAGGCCGCAGTGCCGCCAAGCAAACCGGTGACAAAGACCAGGGCTGGGTACGCACCGACTTCCTGCAACAGGAAATCAATGCCGGTCGTTACAATCCATTTGGCGGCGTGAAGAATCCACAATCAGTGATCGATGCCATTACCACCAGCCTGGTGCGACGCGGCGAATCCCATCTGACCTCAGCTGATGCACATATCAGCGGCGAACTGATGCCGTTTGGTTCAGGCTCGATTGGCCTTGCCGCCGGGATTGAGTATCGTAAAGAAGACGCACGGGACCAGCCGGATGACCAATTTGTCCGTGGTTTGATTTTTGGTACTGAATCGGTCTCAGCGGCGGCGGAGCGTTCACAAAAAGCCGCCTATGTAGAATTATCCATCCCACTGGCGCAAACGCTGGAAATGCAGGTTGCTGGTCGTTATGACCATTACAGCGACTTTGGTGGCACCACCAATCCAAAAGTCGCTTTCCATTTCACACCAAACGAAGACTTGAGTTTCCGCGCGTCCTGGAGCCAGGGCTTCCGCGCGCCATCGCTGGCACAAGTTGGCCTTGGCCCGTCACAGGAATCCCAGTTCTTTATCGATACTTTCCGTTGTCCGGTTTCCACACCAAGCAATCCGGCTTGTGCGTCGACCGACTACACCATTGTCTTTGCCGGCAACCCGAATCTGCAACCGGAAGAATCAGAAAGCTGGAACGTCGGCGCTATCTGGCAAGCCACGGCTGACCTGGATTTCAGTGTGGATATCTGGAGCATCACGCAGGACAATAAAATTGATGAAGTCCCGTTTGGCGCCGTCTATCTGGCCGAGTGTGGTAACCAAAACAGCACGATTTGTGTGCGACGGGCACCACTACCAGGCCAAACGCTCGGTGAGCTGGATCGGATCAACAATACCTTCTTTAACGTCAGTTCGCAGGAGGCTTCCGGTGTTGATTTATCGGTGAACTACAAGATGGATCTGGCGGACATGGGGCTGCTGAAACTCAATGCCGAGTGGACTTATCTGCGGAACTTTGAAAAAGACAATCTGGACTACACCGGCGAGTATAAATATCCGCAATATCGCTGGGTGACCAGCGCGGACTGGGCTGTGAATGACTGGGGCCTGGCAGCATCGTTGTCCTATATTGGTGAATTCGAAGATACGCCAGATATCGATTTCGACGGCAGTCTGGACTTCACCGAAAATACCTCTCGGATGGTGGATGCCTATTATTCACTGGATACTCAGGTTTACTACAACCTGGGTAAAGATGTGAAGTTCACCCTCGGCGTCAGCAATCTGCTCGACGAGGAACCGCCATTTGCTATCGGTGATGGCGACGGCGACTTATATGGTTATGTCGGCAGCATGTATAACCCCCGCGGGCGTTATATTTACGGCAAAGTGAATTACCGCTTCTGAAGTTGGTAAAACAAAAAAGCCCGCGTCGCGGGCTTTTTCTTTTCATAGCATTATTTAGCCATTTGCATCGTTGACTGCAACAAAATACCCTGCGGCACCACTTTCATCTGCATGCCAACCTGCATATTGGTTTGCATCAGCTGCGCCAGTTCAGCCGGCACCGGCTCGCCGGTGCTTTCCAATGTACCTTTCAGCACGCTGAAAAACTGCTGGTAGTCCAGGCTAAAAGCCAATAAACCCGATTTATTCAGCGGTTCAGTGCTGAGTGTTTTGGCTTGTTGTTGCGCTTTATCGCCACTGAAAATCATCAGATGATGTTCAGACGCCATCAGACTCGGTTTGACACCAAGCATCGCCAGCTCGGGAATTTTGTCCGCCAGCGGTAAAGTTTCGCCAGGTGCCGGCAGTTCGACGGTCGCCAGCGCCGGTTGCAGCGCTTTAACGCTGTCAAATAGCTGCTTCACATTGTTGGCACTTAATACAAACAGCGCATCAGCAGTTTTTGGCACCTGCTGCACCGCGTCAAATTCGAGCTGATTGACCTGTAACGACACGCCCTGCACACCGGCCGCCATGCCCGCCATCATCAACATCGGCATTGGGTTGTTTTGTTTCAGTGCCGTTTGCCATTCAACTAATGGCGCACACTGATACTGCGTTGTGGTCAGATTGTCCCAGATTTTTCCAACCGCAGCTGACAGCTGGCCAACATCCAGGCCTAACCCCAAAGACAACATCGCTGACGGACCTTTCAGCTCAGCAAAACCGGCCGGAATAAACCCCTGCAGTTGCTGAAAGGCTTCAACTGTTTTGCTGTTTTCGGTTGGGATCAGCATTTTGCTGTGCACTTTGGTGGCGCCACTGCCAATCTCAAAGCGGTTTGAGGCAAATAAACCCGGCCAGCTGGTGGCGATTGCAGCCACATCAGTCTGACAGCTGGCTTCACGCCACGGCGCTAACGCCACGCCTAACTCAGTGCCAAACAACAGCTCGACATCTTTCGCCAGCCGGTTGCCGTCTTTGCTGGTGAGTACTTTGCTGAATTCGAGGCTGCTGACATAACCAACAGAACCCTGATCTAATTCGTATTTTTTACTGATTTTTTGCAGATAACCACTGCTTTGCAGGTTCTGCTCCGGCTTCTGCGTACCAAGCGCAATGGCTAAATGAGCTGGATCAAGCTTGTCGGAAGTCAGCGTCAACGTGGCCCAGCCATCTTTGACACTGACCAATAAATCCAGCGCCAGCTCTTCGTAACTCAGTTTGTACTGGCGGTACTTTTGCTCACCCAGCGTTTGCGGGCTATGACTCAGGCCACTTTGTTGCTCAATGGCATCAAACATGGCCCAAAAGGCTTTTTCGTCCCCCAGCTCTACTTTTAATACCGGCGCTAAACCCACCATGTACAGCAGGCTGCGCATCTGCGCTTTGATACCGGTTTTGCTGCTGATCTCCGCCGGCGTTGCCAGCGCAGACAAATATTGTTTACCAAGCGCCAGCATGAATTTTTCACTGCCACTTGGTGCGGCTTGCAGCTGCTCGTCGAGCTGCGCCAGTGCGGCGGTATTGTAATACTGCGGTCCCATGCCAATGCTGCTTAAATAACTTGGCAAATCAACCGGTTCTAATTGTGCGGAAAATACCGCTGTATCCGCCGGTACATATTCCAGCGCGCCCAGCTGACCTGCGCTTTGATTGGCGCCAAACTTGTACCAGGCAAATACCCCAGCTGCAATCAGCGCTGCAGCGATCAGACTTTTCCGCATTCCTTACTCCTTGGTTAATGACCGGAAATTGCGCCGGTCACGCATCAGATATAGTTAACGCCGGCTGACCGTGATGGCCTGGCCGGTCATCGCCAAAGCCACTGCTTCAGCCACTTTAATGCCATCAATACCGGCAGACAGAATACCGCCAGCATACCCTGCGCCTTCACCGGCTGGGAATAACCCCTTGGTATTCAGACTTTGATAATCGGCGCCGCGTTTAATACAGATAGGGGACGAAGTACGGGTTTCCACACCAGTCAGCAGACCATCTGCACGGGCAAAGCCTTTGATTTGTCTATCAAAAGCCGGAATAGCTTCGCGAATGGCGGCAATGACATAATCAGGCAGTACCTGGGATAAATCAGTCAGTTTCACCCCGGGGGTGTAACTTGGCTGCACATCACCGAGCTCAGTGGACGGCACGCCGGCGAGGAAATCACCGACGCGCTGGGCCGGCGCATCGTAATTGCTGCCGCCAAGCACATAGGCCTGTGCTTCCAGTTTGCGCTGCAGCTCAATACCCGCCAGTGGATGGCCCGGATAATCGCGCTCCGGGTCGATACCGACCACAATGGCACTGTTGGCATTGCGTTCATTACGGGAATACTGGCTCATACCATTGGTGACGACCCGGCCTTCTTCAGACGCTGCCGCCACGACAGTGCCGCCCGGGCACATACAAAAGCTGTAGACAGTGCGGTTGTTGCTGCCGTGATGCACCAGTTTGTAATCTGCCGCGCCTAACAAGGGATGACCGGCGCTGGCGCCATAACGGCATTCATCGATCATCGACTGGCGGTGTTCGATGCGAAAGCCGACCGAAAACGGCTTTGCTTCGATATAAACACCCCGTTGATACAGCATTTCAAAAGTGTCACGTGCACTGTGGCCAACCGCCAGCACAACATAACGGCTATGCAGTTCAGTGCCGTCATTCAGCCGCACACCAGTCAGCTGCTCGCCGTCACGCAGAATATCGTCGACGCGGGTACTGAAACGGATCTCACCACCCAGCTCGATAATACGGGCGCGCATTTTTTCCACCATGGTCACCAGCTTAAAGGTACCGATGTGTGGTTTGCTGACATACATGATTTCTTCCGGCGCACCGGCTTTGACAAATTCAGTCAGTACTTTACGGCCATAATGTTTCGGATCTTTGACCTGGCTATAGAGTTTACCATCGGAGAAAGTACCGGCGCCGCCCTCGCCAAATTGCACATTGGATTCAGTATTCAGTGGCTTTTTGCGCCAGAAACCAAAGGTATCTTTGGTGCGTTCCCGTACTTCTTTGCCGCGTTCCAGAATAATCGGTTTAAAGCCCATTTCGGCCAGCAATAAACCGGCGAACAGGCCACAAGGTCCAAGACCAATCACCAGTGGGCGCTCGGTCAGTTGCTCCGGTGCTTGCGCGACAAACTTGTAACTGGTATCCGGTGCCGGCCGGATTTGATCATCTTTACTAAAAGCGGCCAACACGCGGGCATTGTGATCGGTTTGTACATCCAGCGTGTAAGTCAGCTGGATATCAGATTTTTTCCGCGCATCAACACCGCGTTTAAATACGTTAAATTCAAGGAGTTGCTCTGGATTTAATTTCAACCGGGCGCAAATAGCGGCCGGTAAATCAGCGTCGCTGTGATTCAGCGGTAATTTTAATTCGTTAATGCGGATCATCGGGGTTTCCTGTTGGTGTCATGGCGAAAGCGCTGCGGCGCTGGCTCACAAAGCAGAAATAAAACCGCCATTTTACGTCAAAGCCCCAGATTTGTCCGGTTTTCTGCTTAGATCTGCTGCCTTGTAATTTCAGGCCGCTGCATTACAATTCGCCGGAATTTCCCGGCTTTCTATTCAGGAATTGCTGTCATGGCTTTTGTAGTGACTGACAACTGCATCAAATGCAAATACACAGATTGTGTCGCGGTCTGCCCGGCCGACGCCTTTTTTGCCGGCCCCAATTTTCTGGTGATCAGCCCAACCGCTTGTATTGATTGCGGTTTGTGTGAGCCGGAATGCCCGGCTCAGGCGATTTATCAGCAAGATGCGGTGCCGCCGGGGCAAGAAGCCTTTATTGAACTGAATGCCGAACTCAGTGAGATCTGGCCCAATATCACCGAAGTGCAACCGGCGCCGGACGATGCCGACGCCTGGAATGGCGTTGCCGACAAACTGAAGTATCTGCAAACCTGAGCGTTCTATCAATTCAGGCTTGTTTCGCCGTCACGGCAAACAATTGCTGCTCCAGCGTCTGGCCTTTGGTTAGCTGGCGATAACGCCAGCCAAACTGGCGCAGTGCCATCAACAAAGTTAAGTCAAAATCCGGTGCCAGTTCAGCATCAAACTGCAGCACATACTCATATTTTTGGCTGTCACTGACGGCAATCACGCCCGGCAAAGCACGCAGTTGCGGCAGCACGTCGGTATAAGCGCCAGGCTCCAGCGTCAAAGTGACATACCCCTGCGTCGCGGCACTTTGCACCGCACTTTGTTGCACCAGTTTGCCATGCTCCAGATACAACACGGTACCGCACAGCCGCTCCAGCTCAAAAATGTTATGCGAACTGATGATAAAACTGGCTTCGCCGGACAACGTCGCGATGAGCTGACGCACCTGCAAGGCATTGACCGGGTCAAGACCTGCGGTCGGTTCATCCAGCATCACCAGTTCCGGGCTACCCATCAGCGCCTGGGCTATCGCGACTCTTTTACGCATACCATGGCTGAGTGCTGTAGCTTTTAAATCAGCGCTGCCGGCTAAATCGACCAGACTCAGCACCCGGCGGCTTTCAGCCAACGCTTTTGCTTTGCTCATGCCCTGTAACTGGCCGAAAAAGCTCAGTTGGGTCAGCAGCGAAAAATTTGGGTCCAGCATGGCGTCCTGCGGCAAGGCGCTGACCCGGCCAAACAACGCACTGCTGCCGGGTTTATGGCCTAACACTTTTAACTCACCACTGCTGGCCGGCAGATAACCGCATAACAAACTGAACAAGGTGGTTTTACCGGCGCCGTTGGGGCCAATCAGCGCGATAGGTTCACCAGCCGGAAGGCTGAAAGTCAGGTCCTGCAATACCGCTTTCTGGCCAAAAGATTTGCTTAAGTTCCGGGCTTCAATCAGATAACTCATAATGCTTTCTCCTGCATCACGATACGGCCAATCAGCAGCAGCACCGCAGTTTGTAACAATGGCAAGCCACAGTGTTTCAGCGCGTCCCAGCCCTGTGTCCCCAGTAACATCGGCAATTGCGCCCCCGGCAGATATTCCAGCACCACCCGCAGATCCGGGAAGTGCCAGACTAAATAACCGAATGAACCGGTGATAACACCAATACTGACAATCGCCAGACTAATCGCCAGACGGCTGGATCGGACCAGTGCCGAACACAGCGCCATCAGCGCAGTAAATGGCAGCAGCACAATCAGCAGATTCAACCAGATCACCAGCGCCGCATTGAGCGCCGACAGTGGCAGTTCGCCAACGCGCCAGACCGCCAGCCCCAGCGTTGCCAATAATGACAAACCAATCAGCAGGGCCTGCACCAGAATTTGTCCGATAAAACGGCCGAAAAAAATACTGTCGCGGCTGGAACGTAAAGTGAGGAAACGTAAGGTACCGCGCGAGCGGTCAGAGCAGGTTTGATCTGCGGTGGCAAACAACACAGCCAGCGGCATAAAAAACACCGTCAATGCCCAATAAACCGACAATTCCGGCAAGGACCAGTTCAGCAGGTTGTACATCCCGACCATCCCCAACATGCTGCTCAGCATCTGCTGAATTTCCGGCTCCTGCAGCTGCACGCTGGCCTGATATATCGGATAACGCAACAGGAAATACCAGATAGTGGTAAAGGCCGCCAGTGCAAACCAGCCACGCGGGGTTAAAAATAAACGTTGTAATTCAAAGCGGCTATAAAGCCAGGTCTGGCGACCAAACAAAGATAATGCGGCGGACATTGGCACTTCCTTTTCTGCAGTTCAGATTAACTGTGCTGGCAAAGATAGTACCAATATCTAACTAAATGAAATTAAACAAATTTATATAATGTAGCTGCATCTTAATGTGTCGAAACCGCTAAATGTTAGCCATTTTGGCACATGGCCCGTTGGAAAAACTCAGGCTCAATCACTGTATTTCAGATGACGCTGACTCAGCCAATAACCAAACCAGGACAGCAACAGGCAAGGAATCAACGCCAATAAACGCATCGGCAGCCGGTGCTGCTGGTCCAGCAACGTCAACAGGCAAGGAGCATAAATGCCGTAAATCAAAAAAAACGTCAGGACCAGGCCCGACCAATCCATGGTCAACAAATCCATTTCAACACTCCAATCCGCGAAGTGTGGATACAGTAACGTTGCAAACAATTATTTGCAACATTTAATTCACTATTTTACCTATAACCCTCTGCATCACCACCACTGATCTTTGAGTTTACCGTAGTGGAAATAACCCCATTGCCCGACGCGGCGCAACGGCGCTAGCGGAAATTTCGGTAGTGCCGACTGATACAGCGGTAAATCCGGCTGCGGCAACCCCATCACTTTATCCGCCAGTCGTTTGCCGGCCTGCACCGAAAACGACAGGCCACTACCGCAATAACCCATGCTATACACCACATCACCATGCGCATCTGCTTGATATAAATGTGGAATATCATCCAGCGCCATACAGATCCAGCCTGACCACTGATAGTCGTATTTCAGCTCACGCAACGCCGGGAAACTCAGTTTCAGCACCTCAAGCAAGCGCTGGGCGTAATATGGATTTTCAGCGTCACTGCCGGTGATGGCACCACGGCCACCAAATAAAATGCGGTTGTCCGGTAGCTTGCGGTAGTAGTATTTCAGCGCGCGGGTATCCATCACCACTTGTGACGTCAACAAGTTACAAGCGGCAAGCTGTTCAGCACTCAGCGGTTCGGTGACAATAATTTGCGATAACACAGGTAAGGTGCGCGACTGCACGCCGGCATGCAGCTGTTTGGGCGTATAACCATTAGTCGCCAGAATGACTTTGCGTGCCCGCACCAGCGCCTGTGGCGTTTGCAGCAACTGTGTGCGGCCGTCGGTCTGCCAATCCAGCACCGGACTGCCGGTATGCACTGAAGCTCCGGCACTACGCGCCAGACGCTGATAACCCCAGGCCAGTTTCAACGGATTGACGCCAAAAGCATCAGCGAAGCGCAAAGCGCCAAAACTCTGCTCGTCAGCGACATAACGCTGATGCACCTGACTACGGCTTAACAATTCAACTTCAGCGCCAAAGGTTTTTTCCAGCAACCGCGCCTGCGCTTCTAGCGTCGGCACCATCGACACTTTGTGGGCCATCCGCAGATAACCCGGTTCCTGTTGATCACAATCGATGCCGAGGCTAATCAGCTGCCGGACCCGATCCAAGCCAGCCTGAAACTCATGGTAGACCCCGCGCATCACGGCTTCGCCCCATTGCTTTTGCATCTGGGCATAAGGTTTGCGGCCGCTGGATTTCAATACAAAACCAGCATTGCGGCCACTGCAGCCCCAGGCGGTCTGATTCGCTTCCAGCACCAACGCTTTGACGCCATGCTCCGTCGCCAGATGATAAGCCGCGGATAAACCGGTATAACCGGCACCGATGATCGCAACATCGACATCGCAGTCCTGTGTCAGAGCGCCATCATCGGCCGGTGCTACGCCGGAATGTGCAGCCCAGTAACTGGATGGATAAGGTTGGCCCTGGCCTGGGGTGCGGTCGTGAAGCGGATCGTACATAACAACATCCTGATTACTGCAATTGAACCCGCATCATGGCAAGATAAAAGACAATTTCCAAGCCATCCGGATGTGTTATGTCAGAGGCTCAGCGCAGTCCCAGCGCCATCGACTATCAACCGTTATCACCGGCGCATTTTGCCGCCGTCATTGCATTAGGTAATCAGGTGCATGGCGATGGTTATCTCAGCGCTGAACTGATCAGCACTTATTATCAGCAAGGCCAAAAAGATGGCCACAATGCCGGCGTGGTGGCGTTGGACAGCAACGGTTTAGCAGGTTTCCGGCTGGCGTTTGCGCCGGGACAGTGGCAGCCTGATCAATGGTGCACCCCAGAGCTATGGGGCGTGCCGTTATCACAAGTCGGCTATTTTAAATGCAACACTGTGCGGCCAGACTTGCAAGGCAGCGGTATTGGCGGCGCGTTACTGAAATTATCGATGCAGGCTTTTGTCGCACAAGGCGCGGTTGCCGGCGTGGCACATTTATGGGTGCAAAGCCCGGGCAATGCGGCGGTGCGGTACTTCAGCAAACATGGTGGCGAGCTGGTCAAAATCCATCCTGACAAATGGCGGCAAGACAGTCTGAATGGCTACGAATGTGTGCGCTGTGGCTTTAATTGTCATTGCGATGCAGCCGAGATGATTTTGCGGCTGGCGCCAGCAGCAGACTGAAAAAACAGTTTCCTCTGTTTGCCGGGATGACAAACGGCAGGCAGAGGAAACTGCGGGAGAGCCGGAAGCTGAACCGGGCGCAACAGCTGCACTGCTCAGTGGCCAAGATCTATATCAGCGATACAGACAACACATCACACCGTTTCACGTGGAACCCGCCTTTGTTGCACAACAACGACTGAAAAACAACAAATGTAAGCGGTTACATGAAGTTTCAATATGACAGAGCGCCTGCATCTATGCAAGCGCTTACAATGGATATTTATGCGCGGTATTTTACTGCTAACCAGCCAATGCTGTGAGCACTTCAGGCGTCGCCGCCACCGCCGCAGTGCTGGTCTGGCAATAGGTCTGTGGATTCAGCCGGCATTGCAGATACTGCAGAATCACCTTCACCCCGGCTTTCATGTGGACCCGGTGCGGATACACCAGATGCACCGGTAGCGGCTCTGGCATATATTCGGTCAGAATCGGCACTAACCGGCCGGCATCAATTTCATCAGCCACCTGGTATCGGGTGACATACATCAGGCCAACTCCGGCCAGCACCGCAGGCTTTAATGCTCTGTTGCTGTTGGCATGCAAGGGGCCTTGGGTCAGCACTTCCAGCGGCTGCCCCTGATCTGAAAAACGCCAGTATCTTTCCTGTGGGCTGTTATCCGTGCTGAGGCAACTATGTTGGGTCAAATCCCGCGGATGTTGCGGAATGCCGGCCTGCGCCAGATAAGATGGTGCGCCAACCAGTACAATTGGCAATTTGGTCAGTGGCCGGGCGATCAGGCTTGAGTTGGCCAAACGGCCAAAGCGGATCGCCACATCCACTTCTTCACCGACCAAATCCACCAGCCGATCGGTTAAATCCAGCTCAACACGTAATTTGGGGTAACGCTGCAGCAATTCTGGTAATAAAGGCGCGATAATTTTGCTGCCATAAGTCACAGCCACACTGATGCGGATGGTGCCGGCCGGTTCATCACGCATTTCGTCCAGATGATGTTCCGCCTGATCGGCCTGGCGCACCACTTGCTGGCAATAAGCAAAAAACGCCTGGCCTTCGGCCGTTAAACGGATTTGCCGCGTCGTGCGCTGCAGCAGCCGCACCGACAAATGCTGCTCCAGCCGGCTGATCGCTTTACTGACCGCGCCTTTGGACATTTGCAGTGCCAGCGCCGCCTGGGTAAAACTGCCGGTTTCGGCTACCCGGGCAAAAATCGCCATATCACTTAAACGCTGTAGTAATGACATCAGAACCTCCAACCAGAACATTTCGGCTAGTGTATCAAAAGCAAAATAGCCTGATTGTTTCTTGTTGGAAACAATCTGTCGTGAAATAACCAGCTAATCAGCCTGAAATGTCCTGCGTATCATTGTGCAGAATTTGTTCAATGGAGAAAAAAATCATGTTTCTGCAGATTTTATACGCGGTGGTAAAGGGCTTGTTGGAGATGGATGGTTATCAGGTCACTGCAGCCAAACCTGCAGCAGATGTGAGTGCAGAACCCACTCTCCAGGACTGTGTAACCGATGAAAATAAATGTTACAAATGAAATCTTTGATAAAGATTATGTGAATACAATAATTCAAAAGTTGCCAGCAAAAGCCGTACTTGTGCATTTGCTGTGCAACTGGTGTTTGGTTTCACGCCATTGACCGCATTCGGTCTGGTCTTTAGCCAATTTTTATATAGAATCCGCCGCCCCGAATCAGGGCAATTTTGTCAAAACAGCATTTGCCGGCAACTGTTTCTGCAAAGGAACGGGCACGGCAGGCATTCAGAGGTACACATGTTCCGTCGTCCATTATTAACCCAGGCCATCAGACTGAGTCTGAGCGCCGCCGCCACTTCGGCCGCATTATTAAGCACTGCGGCTTTCGCTCAGCAAACCAACGCCGCAGAATCTGTTGAACGCGTCCAGGTGACTGGTTCACGTATTATGCGTGAAGGCGCCATCGCACCATCTCCGGTAACATCCATTTCCGGTACTGAACTGATGGAAACCGGCGCCCTGAACATCGGTGAAGTGTTAAACGAATTACCAGCACTGGCCTCTACCTACTCTATGGCCAACTCAGGCAACTACATCGGTACTGCCGGCCTGAACCTGCTGGATTTACGTGGCATGGGTGCTGACCGTACTCTGGTATTGGTCGACGGCAAACGCCATGTGTCATCCAGCGCAGGCTCTGCCTCTGTGGATACCAACACCATTCCGACTGCCTGGATCGAATCTGTTGAAATCATCACCGGTGGCGCTTCTGCCGTTTATGGTGCCGACGCAGTAACCGGCGTCGTGAACTTCAAGCTGAAGAAAAACATCGAAGGCCTGGAAGTCAGCGCGACTGGCGGTAAAGCCAACGACAACCCGTATAACAACCACAAATTCAACTTCTCTTACGGTAGCGATTACGCCGGTGGTCGTGGTAATGCAGCCATTGCCGCAGAAGTGTCAGGCCAGCGCGTGCTGAATGCAAAAGAGCGTTCGTTAACCCGTACTCCCTATATGGCTGTCCGGAATGCTGCCAACAAAGACAAAAAAGACCCGGTGACCGGTGCCACTATCCATGACGGTATTCCGGATCGCATTACACTGCCAAATACCGGTTGGTATGACTCCTCAGTGAACGGTAACTTCTACCTGGAAGAAGGCGATGCACTGAACTGGTACACCTTTAATCAGGACGGTTCAGTCCGCCTGCAAAACCTCGGCACCACTTATGGCGAATGGGGCCGTTGCAGCAACTGTGATCTGTTGGATTTAAAAGAATATTCAGACTTACAGCCAGAATTTAACCGTTACAGCCTGAATGCTAAAACCAACTTTGAACTGAACGACGATCACACCTTGTCTGCGGAAGCCAAGCATGTGGTCAGCAAAGGCGATAGCGCCGGTCAGCCGTCTTTCTTTGAATATGACACTGCACTGGAAATCACCGCAGACAACGCTTACATCCATCCAACACTGGCCGCGCTGATGGCGAAAAACGGTCTGGATGCGGTTTATCTGCACCGGTTTAATAAAGATGCCGGCCGCCGGATGGAAGAGAACACCCGTACCACCAACCGTGCTGTGGTTGCATTAGACGGCAACCTGAACGACGACTGGAGCTATGAGACCTATGCTGTCTATGGCGAGACCAAACTGGAACAGGAAAACTTCAACAACCTGATCCGGAAAAACTTCGCGCAGTCAATTGACGCAGTGAAAGACGCCAGCGGTAAGATCGTTTGTCGTGACGCAGCTGCCCGCGCCGCCGGTTGTGTGCCAACCAGCGTGTTTGGTTATGGTGCAGTCAACCCGGCTGCCAGCGCCTGGTTTAACACCAACTCACTGTCAACCAGCACTATCAAACAGCAAGTCGTCAACGCCAGCGTAGCCAACAGCGCCTTGTTTGAATTACCAGCCGGTATGGTCGGTTTTGCTGCCGGTACTGAATACCGTCACGAGCAAAGTGACTCAGTCCCAGACGCTTTTGCTGCTTCAGGTGCGACCTTTTTAAACGCACTGCAGGAAGAACACGGCAAGTTCAATGTCAAAGAAGCTTTTGCTGAAATCACGGCGCCATTGGTTGCTGACGTTTTCCTGATCCAGGATCTGACCTTTGATGCAGCAGTACGGGTCGCTGATTACAGCTCAATCGGCAATGCGACCAGCTGGAAAACCGGTTTAGACTGGACCATCACCGACGAAGTGCGGATGCGGTCTACCTATTCGGTCGCCCTGCGTGCACCGAATATCGGCGAACTGTATGGCCCGCAAAACCAAACATTCTTCAGCGTTTATGATCCATGCGGTAAAGAGTACAACCAAAGCGCTCTGCGGGTGAAAAACTGTCAGGCACTGGGTATTCCGGTTAATTTTGACCCGACAGCTACAGCTTCAACTATTGAAGGTCTGTCTGGTGGTAACCCGAATCTGCAGCCGGAAGAGTCAAAATCTTACACAGTCGGTGCTGTTTACCAGCCTGAGCTGATTGAAAACCTGACGTTCACTGTCGACTACTGGTCCATTGATATCGACGACGCGATTTCTTCAGTCGCCGCGCAGGATATCCTGAACAAGTGTGTGGACAACCCGAACGGTATCAACAACCAGTTCTGTGCCCTGATCAAACGGGATGCCACCAGCCGCGAGCTGAAACTGATCACCTCTATCACCCAGAACGTGGCGGCACAAACCGCGGAAGGCGTCGACTTTGAAATTGGTTATGACTTTGACGCCGTAGGCGGTCGTTTCAAAACCAAACTGATTGGTACTTACCTGGATTCACGCAAGACTTTCTCGTTCCAGGACAATCCTTCAGTCTTTGAAGAAAACGCCGGTACTGAAGGCGAAGCCGTGTGGCAGGAAAACTTCACGGTTGCTTATGCGCGTGATGCCTGGACAGCCACCTGGAAAACCCGTCACTTAAGCGCGGTTAGCCTGTACTCAGACCAGGACCTGGTGACCAACCCTGATCCGGTTGACATCATGGGCTACGGCAGCTACTTCATCACCGATATCAGCCTGGGTTACCAGTTTGAAAACGGCGTGAACTGGAGCGTCGGTATCGACAACCTGTTTGACCGTAACCTGCCAGGTGTCACCACCGGTACAGGTACTGGTTCAGCCAGCTACGACAACATCGGCCAGTTCTTCTACACCACAGTGTCTTACAAAATGTAAGATACTGAAGTGGTGCGGGTGAATCTCACCCGCACCATTTACTTTAAATAAATAAAAAAATAAAATATTTACAATTAATTACCACATTGTAAATGTGTCACTATGATGAATTTCCGTCTGTTTCTGCTGCTTCCCTGTTTGCCGCTATTCATACCTTCAGCGTATCAGCCACAACCATTTTATGTGATAGCTGTAGTGCGGCTGCGATGCTTGAAACTGCAAAAGTACAGGCCACAAAGCGGATTCCCGGAGTTTACACAATTGATGTGTTGAATCTCACCGGTGCAGACTACAACGTTTACAAAGTCACTGTTGCGGCCGGCGAACAACCGGCAACACCACTCATTGCAATATCACAGCAATCTTCAGCCAAAGAAACACAGATTGAAGCAGCTGCTACAGATTTTCAGCTGGCAATTCACGCATTAAAGAAAACTGCAGCAGAAAAAATAGTACTGTCTGCACACTCCCCTTATCTTGATGTAGCTGTTGCAAGCGCAGAAAAAGCTGCTTTTGCCAGTTACATCACACATGTTGTAAGAAGCCAACATCAACCCTTGCAGCAGAAAATAGCCACACTAAATGCCAGCCTTCGACATCTCGCAACTATAGTTCCGGGTGAATCTGTCGATTTTGTAGCGTCAGCATCTTTGCAATCGCCCCTAGCGGTTGAAACTTCGGTGGTATTTCCCGATCTCGCAGAAATCAAAGTACAGATGACATTGCAACACAATCTGGCTGATGGATTGGTACCACTTGTCACTGTGATACAGTAATACTGCTCAAGCTCTATAGCATGATCCTATCTTGCAGGGACTTTAGACGAAGCCAACAATCGGCATATTCGCTATCGGATTTAGATTAAGTCGACTTATGCCACTTTGTTCTGATAAATACCATCCTGTTGTATCGGGAAACCTGAAAGTCTGGCCATCCGGCAATCCAAAAAATCAAGAAAACGCAATTATCTTTATATAAATCAACATATTAAATATGGTAACCATGGGTCTTAGCCAGGTATTCTTGCTAAAACCCTCTTATAACCACAAGTTAAATGAAACTGCTAAACACCCAGACATCCAGTTATAACAAAATCTTCTGATAAAGCATCAATTGCTGCTTTTTCAACACTTCATCTGCTGATTAAATGCGCCGCAATGACCGCCGTACTGATACTGCGGCAGACAAACGATGCGGAGTTGATCATGACCACAGCCACTTTACCGATGCTGGATTTAGCGCAATACCAAGGTGAAAACCGGGCGGAGTTTTTACGTCAGCTGCGGGTGGCGTCGCGGGATGTCGGCTTTTTCTACCTGACTGGTCATGGCATCAGCCTTGAATCGCAGCAACAAATGCTGTCACTTAGCCGCGAATTTTTTGCTTTGCCGCTGGCGGAGAAAACTCAGGTACAAATGCTGAACTCGCCACACTTTCGCGGTTACACCCGCTTAAACGGTGAACTGACACGTGGTCAGCCGGATCAGCGCGAACAGTTTGACATCATGTGTGAAGACGAAGTGGTCGGCCTGCCTACCAGCAATGCTTTGTGGCGCCGTTTAGTCGGGCCAAATCAGTGGCCAACCGCTTTACCGGCGTTAAAACCGGCTTTGCTGGCTTTTCAGCAGCAGCTGACCGATGTCACTGTCACTTTGTTACGCGCGATGTTAGAAGCACTGGAGCTGCCCGCAGACGCGCTGGACCACACTATCGCCGGCCTGAATGGTCAGGAAGGCCCGTATCAGCATATGAAAATTGTCCGTTATCCTGTGGCAGCGCCGAATGCCAGCAAACAAGGGGTTGGCGCACACAAAGACCCGGGTTATCTGACACTGGTGCTGCAGGACCAACAAGCCGGTCTTGAAGTGGAAACCGCCGACGGCTGGGTGTTGGCGGAACCGGTACCCGGTGCTTTTGTGGTCAATATTGGCGAGTTGCTGGAAATGGCTTCCAATGGTTATTTAAAAGCCACCACGCACCGCGTCACCAGCCCGCAGCAACAGGACCGCTACTCAGTGGCGTTTTTTATGGCGGCGCAACTGGACGCGACGGTGCCAGTGCTGCCGCTGAAGCCCGAGCTGGCGGCTGAAGCACAAGGCCCGGCGACAGATCCTGCCAATCCGTTATTACGCCAGGTTGGTGATAACACGCTCAAAGGCCGTTTACGCTCGCATCGTGACGTCGCGGCCCGGCATTATCCTGAGCTGGCGCAAGCAAGCTGATCGCCACTGTTCACAGGCCATCCGGATACAGCCGCCAAGCAAGCTGCGCGTCCGGATGGCTCGGTTTTTTTCCACATTTTCGCTAGGCTGACCGGTAACAACACCGGCAAGCCCGGTCTTCGTCTACAAGGTAAATCCAATGAAAACGCAAACGCTGGCCGTCCATGCCGGCCAACAACCTGACCCCAGCACCGGCGCCCTGAATACTCCGGTATATCTGACCAGCACTTACAGCTACGGCACGGCGCAGGAAGGCAAAGACCGCTTTGCCGGTAAGAACCCGGGTTATATCTACAGCCGGTTTGCCAACCCGACCTCCAGCGCGCTGGAGCAAAAACTGGCGGCCTTAGAAGGTGCAGACGAGGCCGTAGTGGTCGCAAGCGGCATGGCCGCCATCAGTTCAATTGTTTACGCGCTGACGCAACAAGGTGACGAAGTGGCCTTTATCGACCCGGTCTATGGCGGCACCGATGCGTTTTTACGCAATACCTTAGTGCGCGCCGGCGTCAAAGTGGTCAGCTACAGCTCAGATGATGATTTTGTCAGCCGTCACAACCCGAACACCCGTTTAGTATTGTGGGAGCCGGTTACCAACCCAACGCTGAAAGTTGTCGACAGCCGCAAGATCATCGCAGTCGCCAAGCAAATTGGCGCCATCACGGTCTGTGACAACACCTTCCTGACGCCGGCGCTGTTTCAGCCGCTCAGCATCGGTGCCGATTTAGTCATGCACAGCGGCACGAAATACCTCTGTGGCCACGGCGACATTATCGCCGGTGTGATTGCCGGCAATGGCCCGCTGATCCAGCGTGTACGTACAGTCGCGCTGAAACATATCGGTGTGCCAATGGGGCCACAGGAAGCGTATTTATTGCAACGCGGTGTCAAAACGCTGCCACTGCGGATGCGGGCGCATTGCGACAATGCCAAAGCCGTTGCAGAGTTTTTAGCCACGCAAGAAAAAGTCGCGGCAGTGTATTTCCCCGGTTTACCGGCTCATCCGGGCCATCAGGCCATTGCCGATACCGCCAGCGGTTTTGGCGGCATGGTCGCCTTGGAACTGCACGGAGGCTTTGACGCCTGCGCCCGCTTGCTCGACAACCTGACATTGTTCGCGCAGGCGGTGAGTTTAGGCGATTTAGAAAGTCTGGCCTGTCACCCGGCCAGCACCACCCACGCGGCGATGACACCGGACGACCGCGCCCGCGCCAATGTCACCGACAAGCTGGTGCGTTTGAGTATCGGCGTCGAAGATATCGAAGACTTGCTGGCAGATTTAGCCCAGGCGCTGGCAAAGGTCTGAGCTTTTAGCACTGCACTGAAAAGACTGAACCGAAAGGCTCAGTCTTTTTTCATACCTGTCAGCAGTAGATAAAAATTGCCCTGCTCAGCCCCTGGCAAAGTCAGGTCCATGATCATCGTATTGGTCTCGTTGGAATGGAAGCGGCGCAGCTGACGATTAAGCGCATCCAGCGCAGCAGGTTTCAGTGAGGTGCCATACAGTTCACAGCCATTTTGCCGGCACTGCACGCGTTCCACCTGTAATAACTTCAGCTCCGGTTGTGTGACCAATAAATCCTGCAATTGCTGTTCTGTCGCAGCAGCCCAGTCAGTATCGACTCCGGACTGCTGAAAGGCCTGCATCTGCTGCTTCACCGGGTCCGGAAAGGCCGTCAAATCCTGCTGTAACCGCTTGGGATACTGCTGTTCCACAAAAGCCAGCCAGCTTTCATCGACCGTCGATTGTTGCCAGGCCGGGTCAGATAATGCCGGTGTAGCCGGGTGGACCTGTTGCTGCGGTTCCGCTGGTTTCGGGGAAGTCGTCTTTGTCGGTTCCGGTGTGTGCTTTGTAGGTGCAGCCATGGGTGTAGCGACAACAGCAGACACCGGATCTGCAGCTGGCGGCACGGATAACGCTGTTGGCTGCAGTTGCGCGAGGCCAAAGCCTATCGCCACGCCAATCAGTAACACCACAGGGTAACCCGGCAGTCCTTTCATCTTCTTTGTCCATGTTGGTTTATGCTTTTGGCATATTGCGCAGCACAATATGCACCTGGTTCATCTTGTCGTCGGTCACCACAGAGCGGCTCATACTTTGACTGACGGCCCAAGGCTGTTGCATCAACTGATGAAACATCACGGCTACCGCTGGCGGTGTGCGCTCCAGTAGCAGTAATTCACAGCTGGTCTGCAGGCAGCGCACGAAGTCGAGCTGAATATCTGCAGCTTGTGGATGCAGTTGGATAAAATCACGCAATTTTTGTTCAGTCCGTGTAGCCCATTCTGCATCGGGTTGCTCCTGCAAAAAGCTTTTCAGCGCTTCGGCAATCTGTGGCGGCACATAAGTCATCATCGGTTGATAAAACTTTGGATACTGCGCAGCAACAGTGGCTTGCCAATCGGCGTCCATTTGTAAAGGCTGGTTCGGTTTCCACAAATCTTCCAGAGCCGGCAACTGTGAAGCAGGGCTTGCTGGCACTGACGGTATCGATGGTTCTGATTGTTCGGGCTGCTCTGTTGACTGGTCGGCGGTTGTAGAAGTAGCACTGGCTGTTTGCTGCTGGTGCGCAGTGTTGTCGGGACGGGGAGCAGATTGCGCCAGACCGTGTGCAGCTGCAGTGGTTTGCGGCAGATCTGGCACTAATTCAGCGTGATGACTGGATGCCAGTTGATAGCCGAGGACAAAACCAACCAACAAAACCAATGAATACTTCCATACAGACTGCATGTTCTTCCCCTGAACATATTGATCTAACAGTAAATTAATTTGAAAGTACCGCAAATGCAAATGCAAATGCATTGTTACAAGTTGACACTGATCAGATTTGCTTTCACCTGCATGCAAGCCAATACTGGCAGAGCTCAAAGGCCCATAATAAAAACTCAGGAACAATTATGAAAACATCTTTCCAACCTACGCTCATCGCAGTGTTGGTCACCGGCGTTTTGCTCGGTTGCCAGCCTGCCAGTAAACCAACAGAACAAACCACTGTCGCTCCGGCACAAGCCGCAGCTCCGACCGCTGAAGAAGCCAAAGCTTTTGTCGCGAAAGCCTCGGAGCAAACCCGCCAGCTGCTGCTGGAAGTCAACCGCGCCGACTGGATAGCCAACACCTATATCACAGAAGACACTGAAGCACTGTCAGCCGATTACAACAAAAAGCTGACTGAAGCTGTGGTCGCGCTCGCCAACGAAGCGGCGCGTTTTAACGACACGCAGGTTGACGCCGACACCCGCCGCCAGCTGGACAAACTGAAACTGGCGCTGACGTTAGCCGCGCCAAAAGATCCGGCTAAAACTGAAGAACTGGCGGGCATTGTCGCCAAACTCAATGCCATGTACGGCAAAGGCAAATACACCAATACTGCCGGCAAAGAGATGGCGCTCGGTGAGATGTCAGCTGTCATGGCCAGTTCCCGCAGTTACGACGAACAACTGGAAATGTGGAAAGGCTGGCATGACACCGCAGCGCCGATGAAACCTTTGTACGTGCGCCAGGTAGAACTCGCTAATGAAGGTGCGCGGGAGCTCGGGTATGCCGATACGGGCGCCATGTGGCGCTCCAAATATGATATGAATGCCGACGCTTTCGCCGCGGAACTCGACAAACAATGGGGCGCAGTCAAGCCGTTATATCAGGCGCTGCATTGCCATGTCCGCGCCAAACTCGGCGAAAAATATGGCACCGACAAAGTGCCTCAGGACAAACCGATCCCGGCGCATTTACTCGGCAATATGTGGGCACAAACCTGGGGCAATATTTATGATTTAGTCGCGCCACAGAACTCTGATCCGGGTTACGACGTGACTAAGTTATTGGCCGACAAAGGCTACGATGAGCTGAAAATGGTCAAAGGCGCGGAAGGTTTCTTTACCTCTTTAGGCTTTGCACCGCTGCCGGAAACCTTCTGGAGCCGCTCACAATTCACCAAACCGCGCGATCGCGACGTGATTTGCCATGCGTCGGCCTGGGATTTAGACGCCAAAGACGATTTACGCATTAAGATGTGTATCGAAAAAACCGGTGAAGAATTTGCGGTCATTCACCACGAATTAGGACACAACTTCTATCAGCGCGCTTACAAACATCAGCCGGTGTTTTATCAGGACAGCGCCAACGACGGTTTCCATGAAGCCATCGGCGACACCATCGCTTTATCCGTCACGCCAAAATATCTGCAGCAAATAGGCCTGTTGGAGCAAGTGCCGGACGAATCCAAAGACATTGGCCTGTTGATGAAAATGGCGCTGGATAAAGTGGCGTTTCTGCCCTTTGGTTTGTTAGTGGACCAGTGGCGCTGGCAGGTGTTTTCCGGTCAGGTGAAACCAGAGCAATATAACGAGGCCTGGTGGAAATTACGGGAAAAATATCAGGGTGTATCCGCACCTGTCGCCCGGTCTGAAGCTGATTTTGATGCCGGTGCCAAGTTCCACGTGCCGGCTAATACGCCGTATACCCGGTATTTCCTCGCGCATATTCTGCAGTTCCAGTTCCACAAAGCGCTGTGTGAAATTGCCAAAGACGCCGGCCCTATCCACCGCTGTTCAATTTATAACAGCAAAGAAGCGGGCACTGCGCTGAATGCCATGCTGGAAATGGGCGCCAGCAAACCCTGGCAGGACGCTTTAGCAACCCTGACCGGTAAACCGGAAATGGACGCATCAGCGATTCAGGCGTACTTTGCGCCGCTGCAAGCCTATCTGGACGAGCAAAACAAAGGCCGCCAGTGTGGTTGGTAATGGGGCTGGTCATTTGAGTTGATGGTTTAACAAAGTTAAAGGGCAGCGCCGGCTGCCCTTTTTTATCAACGTTATGCCATCAAACAAGCATTTAACCAGCGCAACGCCAGGTCCAGGTTTTCCAGACGTTGCTGCAGGGCCGCTCAGAATTTACTGTCGAGCTGCTTTTGTAACTCCTGCAGCTGATCTTTGCTGAATTTGCCTTTGGCCAGTAACTTTTTAATCAGCTCAAACTCATGGCCTTCACCCGCGACCATTTTATGCATCACCACTTTGTCGGTGATGACCCGGACATCCAAATCCAGATCATCACCAGCGCCAGCACTCAGGGTTTTCACCAGTACCTGTGGCTCACCCGGTGAGTTGGCTTGCATCTGTTCAACAATTTTGCGGATTTTGTCGCGTTTTTCGGCCGGCAGTTCCGCCAGCGCTTTATCCAGTTCAGCCGGGCTTTGGCTGCTGTCCCATTTAAAGGTTTTGCCGTCGGCGTCGTTCAGCACCAACACTTTAGTTTGCTTTTTCTCGGTGATTTTTTCGGCTTGCTCAGGATTGGTGGCACCAGCCTGCGCACAGGCGGTCAAAGACAACAGGAACAGCGGTAACAGGATCTTCGGTGGACAAAGACTGGATTTTTTCATTGCTTCACTCCTTGGGATGAAGAGTCCTGCGGCGGACTCTGACCCTTTGCTATAGGAAGTTTGATGCCAATAATTTTATTGTTCATTTTCATACACTTAAAATTTTAAGCTTGCGAACATCGGGAAAATATCCCGAAATGAGGAGAGTAAAATGCTGATATGCGCCACCTTAGATAGTGAGCACTGACATCGTTTCATAAAGATGTTTTATTTCAGTATGTTAATTGAAGACAGCATTCAGCTGCACTGGCACCGAATTTGCCGTAAGACCCCAACAACGGCCTACTCCGGGCCTCAGCAACAGGAATTCGCATGTCATTTAGTTTGCCCAAAGCCCTGATCGTCGGCATCTGTAGTTTGTTTGTACTGATGGGGCTGAGTCAGGCGCTGACGCTGTGGTGGTTTCAGCAACAATTGCAGCAAGAGCTCAGTGAACAGAGTCAGGCGCTGAGCCGGATCATTCTGGCGCGCACCGCTGAAAAGCTGCAGCATCAGTTTGTGTTTAATACCAACAGTGCAATGCAGGTCTTCACAACAGACCAGGGTACCCAGCCACAAGTCACAGTACAGTCAGCACAGCCACCCGCAGCTCCTGCACAGAACTCGGCGCAAGACCGGCACGTAGAGGTGCGTAAACTAGAAAACGGCATCACCATCGTCAAAATGAAGCAGCACGACGATGACGCTGACAAGGCCAAGGTCGACCTCGACTTAAACCTGCAACTCGAACAAACCCTCTCTGAATTAAAACAATCAGGCACAGCATCGCAGCACTGGGTCAGCCAGTTTAAATTAAAAACCAGTGGCTCCAGCCAGCAACTGATCAGCCAATATCTGGGTTATCAATTAATTGCGCTGGCGCTGTCGACCGCATTAGCACTGGTGCTGTTGTTATGGTTTGGTTCGCGTTTATTGCAGCCGCTACAGCGGTTGGTGCAGGGTTTTCGCGCGCTCGCGCAGGGCGAAGCTGGTATTCAGCTCGATACGCAGGCACCACTTGCAGAATATCGTCAGGCGCTGCAGCAGTTTAATGTGGCCAGCACTGAGCTTGCCGCTTTACAGCAGCAAAAAGCCGAGTTGGCCCGCCAGCAGCAGCTGGTCGAACTGGGCGAAATGAGCCGCGGTCTGGTACATGCGCTCAGAAACCCGATTCATACCATGGCATTGGCGCTGGAGCAGATATCCGGCAACGACCCGGCGCTGCAGCAGCTGATTGAACAAAAAATGCAGCATATCAACCGCACGCTGAGCACCTTATTGACATTGAGCTGCCAGGGTGTCGACCGCAGCACGCCAGTGGCGCTCAAAGCCGTGCTGCAGGACCTTTGCCTGGAATTCTCGGCGCAGCAGCTACAGTTGGACGCGCCTGCGCTGTATTGCCGCGGTGCGGAAGCCGAACTGCGTTTTATTCTGCATGTGCTGGTCAGTAATGCCGTCGAGGCCAGTCCGCAACCAGGTACTGTTTGCCTGAAGTTGTGGCAGGCCGCCGACGGCATTTATTTTCAGGTCACAGATCAGGGCCAGGGCCTGAGTCCGACTGTTGCCGCAAGCCTGTTTCAACCGCATATCAGCAGCAAAGCCGAGGGTGCCGGCATGGGGCTTTATCTGGCGCAGCGCCTGCTACAAATGTATTACCGGGGCGATATTCAGCTGCAAAACTGCCCGGACGGCGGTGTGTTGGCGCAGATGAGGCTCGGGACGGAGATAAACCAATGACCCTCTCACAAGCATCGGAACAGCCACATCACCCCTTGTCGTTGCAGCAACCGCAACTGCTGGTGGTGGAAGATGACCACAGTCAGCGCCAGCTGGTCACTGAGTTATTGCAGGCCGAGGGCTATCGTGTCTGCAATGCAGACAGCGTACCGGCAGCTATTTTGCAATTGCAGCAACAACCGGACATTGCGCTGGTATTCAGCGACTGGAAACTCGGCAGCCTCAGCGGCTTAGAACTGCTGGATTATTGCAAAACACATTATCCAACCGCAGGTTTTGTCATTGCCACCGCTTATGGCTCCGTCAGCCATGCGGTGGAGGCCATTCAAGCCGGCGCCGACGACTATCTGGCCAAACCCTTTAAGCGACAGGAATTGTTGCTGGCGGTGCGTAAAGGCCTACGCGCCCGCAGCCTGCGTAAGCAGAACCAGCAGCTGACGGCGGCCCTGAGTGAACAGCAGCAGCTGGTCGATATCATCGGCCATGCACCTTGTATGCAACAGCTGTTTCAGCGTATTCAGCGTATTTCCGGTACTGATGTCACTGTACTGATCAGCGGCGAAAGTGGCACTGGTAAAGAGCTGGCGGCGCGCGCACTGCATCAGTTATCGCCACGCCGGCAAGGGCCTTTTATCGCACTGAACTGTGGCGCTATACCGGAAAGTCTGGCCGAAGCCGAATTATTTGGTGCCGAAAAAGGTGCTTTTACCGGTGCCCATGCAGCGAAGGCCGGCAAGTTCGAAGCGGCAGAGAACGGCACATTATTTCTCGATGAGATCGCCGAGTTACCACTGAGCCTGCAAGCGAAATTATTGCGGCTGTTGCAACAGGGCACAGTGACTCGGTTAGGCAGTCACCAGGAAATAAAACTGAATGTGCGCATTATTGCCGCCAGTCATCAGGATTTGGCCGTGGCAGTGCGCGAAGGCCGTTTTCGCGAAGATTTGTTTTACCGGTTGAATGTAGTCCCGTTACATATGCCGGCACTGCGGGAACGTAGCGAAGATATTCCGCGCTTGCTGGAGCATTTTCTGCAATTACACCAACAGCGTTATCAGCAGCAGGCGCCAAACTTAAGTAAACAGGCGCTCAAACAATTACTTAGCTACCGTTGGCCCGGCAACGTACGCGAACTGGCCAACAGGATTGAGCGTTATGTACTGCTACAGGACGAACAGGAGCTGCTGGCGGGGTTGCAGCCAGATGCCGGGCCGTCTCCGACCAGCGGCTTTGTGCTGCCACCGGAAGGCATGGCCTTTGAAGCATTGGAGAAAAGTTGCCTGCAGCAAGCGCTGCAGCGTTGTGACGGCAATAAAGCACAAGCAGCACGAATGCTGCAGTTACCCTACAAGGCGTTTTTATACCGGCTGGAAAAGTTTGGCTTAGCTGGCTGAAGGTTCGTCGTCACGCTGCGGCGGCAGTAAAGCAGCGCGACGACGATAGCGGGCGCGCAGATGATAAAACCCGCTGGTCAGCAAGGTTGCCAGCGTGACGCCAAGTAAGTCAGCCAAAATATCCAGTAGCTCAAAACTACGTGACGGGAATAACAACTGACTGCCTTCTTCCAACAAAGCGAAACCCAATGTCAGCACCACGCCGAGATAAAGCCGCAGCGGCCCAAAAGCCACTTGCCGCGCTTTGGTGGCAAAGTTTAGCAAAAGTGCCAGGGCACCAAATAACAGCAGATGGCCCATTTTATCGCCATAAGGCGTTGCAGCAGCCAGCTGTAGAAAATAGTTTGGAGCACCGGAATCCGCCGCAACAATGACCCAAATCAGAAAACTAAAAAAAGCGAACGCCGGTAACCAACGCATATATTCCCCTGTCATCCCGCTTCAATGCGCAATGGTCACAATAAAAACGATTTATTTTTGCATCCGGCCTAAACTTTTTTTCGTACAAAAACGACCAAAGTTCAGATTCAACGTCAACAAGGATATCCATCATGGCCCAAAGTTCTGTCCAATCAGATCTTATCCAGTCCCCCGGCTGGCGTCAGGCCGGCCAGGTTTTTCTGCTGTTTATGCTGGCGATGCTGTTTGCCAATGCCCTGTTGCTATTACTTGAAAGCAAACTTGGTCTTTATAGTTACTTCGCCGCACCACAACTGCAGCTGCTAACACAGCCTATTCAGTGGTTTTGTCAGATCCTGACTTAACAGGTTCCACTTGATAGCCGGCTTGTTGCAATCGCGCTACCAAACCGTCAGTACCGGCTAAATGGCCCAATCCCACCAACACGAACTCTTGTTCTTTGTTGCCAAACAGAGCCTGAATTTGCGGTAACCAGGCCTGATTACGGGCCACAAACATCTGCTGATAGGTCTGCGCATCGGCAGTTTTCACCGGAGCCAACACCAGCTGCTCCACCGTCGCCAAATCGCCGCTGCGCCAGGCGCTGAGTACTTTGGCCATCATTTCTGCAGTTTCACTGACATCACTCAGAGCATGTTGTAAAAACAGATCTTCGCGCCCCTCGCCTAAACCAGCCAATAATGTCAGCTGAAATTCAATCGGTTCCAGATATTTCAGCGTTTTCTTCTGCTGCTGGGCCAAAGTCAGATAATGCTGATCAACACCGGGTGAAGTGAATTGATGTTGCTGCAGTTCCAATAGTGTCAGCTGAGTTACCAGCATGCCTGGTTTAAATTGTTCAACCTGCGGTAAGCTCAACCGGTGCCGTTGCAGGATATCGAGCAACTGCTGGCGGGTTTTAGCCGCCAACTTACTGCTCAGCGTGGTACCGGCCGGATACATCAGCTGTTGTTGCAACGAAGCGGCACGGGTCTGGTCCTGCATTGGCGCCAAATCCGTTTCCAGTACCAGTACGTCACTGTGTTGAAAAGCCGCATCAAATTCCACTGGTAACGGATATTGCCCCGGCGGCAGCATGTGCACAGTGCCGCCAAGAAACAGTTGATCAGCGCCTTTACTGACCCGCCATACCGCGCTATCGGCCTGTGCAAGCGTGCTGATCAGCAACAAAATGACGCTACATATCCATGCCTGCATCGTTGATTTCCTTGTTATTTCTGACAGAAAAGGCCGGTGATACCGGCCTTTTGTTTATTTCTTTATTTTTTGCGGTCGTTGCCAGCCACTGATGTGGCGCTGTTTAGTTCGCGCCACCACCAGCTCATCGGCGGCCACATCATGCGTCACCACAGAACCGGCACCGACAGTGCTGTTTTTACCCAGCGTCAGCGGGGCTACCAAGGAACTGTTGGAGCCAACAAAAACGCCGTCTTCAATGGTGGTCTGGAACTTGTTGGCACCGTCATAGTTACAGGTGATAGTGCCGGCACCGACGTTTACTTTGCTGCCGATCACCGCATCGCCTAAATAAGTCAGGTGGTTGGCTTTGGACCCTTTGCCGAGCTGAGTTTTTTTCAGCTCCACAAAGTTACCGACATGACTGTCGTCCGCCAGCACTGAGTCGGGGCGAATGCGGGCAAAAGGCCCGACCGAACAATCTGCACCAATAGTCGATGCTTCAACCATGGTATTGGCTTTGATTTCAGTGTTATCGCCAATAGTGCAATCTTTCAGAACACAGTTGGCGCCAATCACCACGCCATTGCCCAATACTACTTTGCCCTCAAAAATGACGTTGATATCGATCATCACGTCCGAACCAACACTCACTTCGCCACGTACATCAATCCGCGCCGGATCGCGTAAGTTTGCGCCGTTCAGCATCAGCTCTTCGGCTTTGCGGGCCTGATAAGCGCGTTCCAGCTGGGCCAGCTGCACACGGTTGTTGGCGCCTTCAGTTTCAATCGGATTGGCAGGGTGCGCCGTGGCGATATCGACGCCGTCGGCATGCGCCATCGCAATGATATCAGTTAAATAAAATTCGCCCTGGGCGTTATTGTTTTGTAGTTTACCCAGCCAGTGTTTCAGCTGCTTGCCCGGTACTGCCATGATGCCGCTATTCACTTCGGTGATTTTCAGCTGCTCAGCATTGGCATCTTTTTGCTCGACAATCCCGACCACTTTACCGTTTTGCCGTACCATCCGGCCATAACCGGTAGGGTTTTGCAGGTGGACCGTCAGCACGGCCAGACCGTTTTCGCTGCGCGCCGCCAACAGTTGTTGCAGGGTTTCTAAGCGGGTCAGTGGCACATCGCCATATAACACCAACACAACGTCGTCATCAGCGACCTGTGGCAACGCCTGTTGCACCGCATGGCCGGTACCCAGTTGCTCGGCCTGCAGTACCCAGTTCAGCGGCTGTTCGCCTAATCCGGCTTTCAGCTGCTCAGCACCATAGCCATACACCAGGTTAATTTGTGCTGCATTCAGCTGACGCGCGGTGTCGATCACGTGCTGCACCATCGGCCGCTCAGCGACTTTGTGCAACACTTTTGGTAAAGCTGATTTCATCCGGGTGCCTTTGCCGGCTGCCAGGATCACGACGTTTAATGCCATCTGAGCCAATCCTTTTAATAGTGATGTCGCCATTCTAACTGAACAGCACTGAAATTACAGGGGCCGGTGTTGGGTGCTGTTAAACGAAACAGCACCGCAGCTATTCACCCCGCCAGGATGCGACAAACTCTTCTCCGTACAGGGATTTGTAGTGCAAAGTGATTTTCAGGGTTTTTAGCAGTGTATCGAACTGCGCTGGGGTTAATGTGCAGGATTCATCTGCAGCACGGATCACCATTTGGCGGTCGCCAACCTTGTAAAATCGTGCCACGTTACCGGCGCCAAAACACAGCTTGGAGTTATCAATACCCAGCGCCGGCCAGATGCCGTGAGCACTGTCCGGCTTTTTACCCGCGACTTCAAAGTCCACCTGCGTCACTTCAGCCGGTCCAAGGCCATTGTTATTGACCAACAATACAAAGGCGGTTCGGCCCTCAGCGGCCGGATCCATATTGGCTTCAAATTCGAGGTAAGGCCGCAGCGACAATTTGTTATGTTGCTGGAACGAATACCCCTGCCACACTGACGTAATCAGCGCACATAAAGCCATGATGACTGTGCTGATCGCCGTCCATTTTTCCCAATGAATAGTCTTTGTGTTGTCTTGGTCCATCTATCGACCCGCTTGTTTAGTATCAGGAGAACGGTCGTGTTTCCTGCCACCGCATGTTGTTGGATAACTCAGATTAACATAGATAAATGGCAAAAAAAAAAGCCACCCGCAGGTGGCTTTTGTAACAAGAAACAACTTACTTTTTGCGCATTTTCTGGATCAGACGCAACTGGGCAATCGCCTCGGCCAACTGGGCCGCAGCTTCTGCATAGTTGAAGTCAGCGCCGGCATGTTGCATTGCTTCTTCGGCTTTTTTCTGAGCCGCCAATGCTGCCTGCTCGTCCAGGTCTTCTGCACGGATCGCCACATCGGCCAGCACTGTCACTGTATGCGGCTGTACCTCAAGTACACCACCCGCCACATAAATCAGATGCTCTTCACCGAACTGTTTTACGATCCGTACCATGCCTGGCTTGATGCCTGTCAGCAGTGGAATGTGGCCGGGTAAAATACCCAGCTCACCTTCGCTACCAGTAACCTGAATGGACTCAACAAGGCCGGAGAAGATACGCTCTTCAGCACTTACCACGTCCAACTGTACTGTCATCGCCATTTCGCTCTCCTAAAGCTGTAAAATTACAGCTTCTTCGCTTTTTCGATCGCTTCGTCGATAGAACCAACCATGTAGAAGGCTTGTTCTGGCATGTGATCGAATTCACCTTCCAGGATGCCTTTGAAGCCACGGATAGTGTCTTTCAGAGAAACGTATTTACCTGGAGAGCCAGTGAATACTTCAGCAACGAAGAATGGCTGTGACAGGAAACGCTGGATCTTACGGGCACGGAATACTGTAGTGCGGTCTGCATCTGACAGTTCGTCCATACCTAGGATCGCGATGATGTCTTTCAGCTCTTTATAACGCTGCAGTACTGACTGCACGCCACGGGCCACTTCATAGTGTTCTTTACCGATCACCAGAGGGTCCAGCTGACGTGAAGTTGAGTCCAGTGGATCGATCGCCGGGTAGATACCCAGAGATGCGATGTTACGGCTCAGTACGACTGTTGCGTCCAGGTGAGAGAACGTCGTGGCTGGTGACGGGTCAGTTAAGTCGTCCGCAGGTACGTAAACGGCCTGAATAGAAGTGATAGAACCCGTTTTGGTTGAAGTGATACGTTCCTGCAGAACGCCCATCTCTTCCGCCAGAGTTGGCTGGTAACCTACCGCTGAAGGCATACGGCCTAACAGTGCAGATACTTCAGTACCGGCCAGCGTGTAACGGTAGATGTTGTCAACGAAGAACAGAACGTCACGGCCTTCGTCACGGAACTTCTCAGCCATCGTCAGACCGGTCAGTGCCACGCGCAGACGGTTTCCTGGCGGCTCGTTCATCTGGCCATACACCAGTGATACTTTGTCCAGAACGTTAGAGTCGTTCATTTCGTGGTAGAAGTCGTTACCTTCACGGGTCCGCTCACCAACACCGGCGAATACTGAGTAACCGCTGTGCTCGATCGCGATGTTCCGGATCAGCTCCATCATGTTTACGGTTTTACCTACACCGGCACCACCGAACAGACCTACTTTACCGCCTTTTGCGAACGGGCAGACTAAGTCGATAACCTTGATACCGGTTTCTAACAGGGCGTTAGAAGCAGCTTGGTCTTCGTAGCTTGGTGCTGCACGGTGAATTGGCATACGCTCTTCTTCACCGATTGGGCCGGCTTCGTCGATTGGCTCGCCCAGTACGTTCATGATACGGCCCAGTGTGGCTTTACCCACAGGCACGTGAATTGCTTTGCCAGTGTTGGCAACTTCAGCACCACGACGCAGACCGTCAGTGGAGCCTAACGCGATGGCACGTACAGTACCGCCACCCAGCTGTTGTTGTACTTCAAGTACCAGACCAGCCAGATCGCCGCTTGTTACGTTTAACGCGTCATAGATACCAGGTACCGCATCTTGTGGAAAGTCGATATCCACAACGGCGCCAATGATTTGGACTACCTTACCTTGACTCATGTTAATTCCTCTAATTTCTCAAACCTGTTAACCAAGCATTAAACAGCTGCAGCACCGCCGACGATTTCGCTCAGTTCCTGCGTAATGGCTGCCTGTCGTGCCTTGTTGTAAACCAGTTTCAGTTCGTCCATCAGGCTGCCGGCGTTGTCGGTAGCGGCTTTCATTGCCACCATCCGCGCTGCCTGCTCGCTCGCTGCGTTTTCTACAACGCCCTGATAGACCTGAGACTCAATGAAACGATCCAGTAATTTATCCAGGATAACCTTCGGATCTGGTTCGTAAATGTAGTCCCAGCTGTGTTTTCTGGCTGAAAGCTCTGCTTTTGGCAAAGGTAAGAGTTGCTCGATCACTGGTTCTTGTTTCATGGTGTTCACAAACTTGTTGTAAACCACATATAAACGGTCAATCTTGCCTTCTGAATATGCATTCAGCATGACCCGGACCGAACCAATGACATCAGCCAAACGTGGGTTATCGCCTGAACCCGATTGCTGCGCCAGCACTTTGCCACCGAAGCGTTTGAAGAAAGCCGTTGCTTTGTTACCGATCACGGCAAACTCCGCTTTAACGCCTTTGTCCTTCCACGCTTTGAGGTCTTGTGATACACGCTTAAATTCGTTGGTATTCAGGCCGCCGCAAAGACCACGGTCTGTAGATATCACAATGTAACCGACGGTTTTCACGTCACGTTCAGTTAAGAACGGATGACGGTATTCGATGGTGCCATTGGCGATATTACCGATCACTTTGCGCATAGCTTCAGCGTATGGACGACTGTGGGCAACCCGCTCCTGCGCTCTGCGCATTTTGCTGACTGCCACTTTTTCCATAGCGCTGGTGATCTTACGAGTATTGTTAATACTCCCGATCTTACTTTTTATCTCTTTTGCGCCGGCCATGACTAATCTCCGAAAATTTCAACGAACCGGGTGATGTTGCCACCACCCGAATTGGTTACCAGGTCTGAGTCGCTTTAAACTTCTCAATCGCGCCTTTGATGGTCGCTTCGATCTGGTCGTTGTAGTTACCGGTTTTGTTCAGATCAGCCATGAACGCGCCGTGCTCTGCGTGCATATAAGCCAGCAGGGCCGCTTCGAAGTCCAGGATCTTGGCAACTTCGACGTCTTTCATGAAACCTTTTTCGATGGCAAAAATGGAAACACCCATATCAGCCACGCCCATTGGCGCGTACTGCAGCTGTTTCATCAGCTCTGTTACTTTCTGACCGTGGTCCAGCTGCGCACGGGTCGCATCGTCCAGGTCTGAAGCGAACTGCGCGAACGCAGCCAGTTCTGAGTATTGTGCCAACGCCAGACGGATACCACCGCCGAGCTTTTTGATGATCTTGGTCTGAGCAGCACCACCAACCCGCGATACCGAAATACCAGCGTTAACGGCTGGACGGATACCGGCGTTGAACAGGCCTGATTCCAGGAAGATCTGACCGTCAGTGATTGAAATCACGTTGGTCGGAACGAATGCTGATACGTCACCAGCCTGGGTTTCAATGATTGGCAGGGCAGTCAGAGAACCGGTTTTGCCTTTCACTTCGCCATTGGTCAGACGCTCTACATAGTGTTCGTTGACGCGTGATGCACGCTCCAGCAGACGGCTGTGCAGATAGAATACGTCGCCTGGGTAAGCTTCACGTCCTGGTGGACGGCGCAGCAGCAGGGAGATTTGACGGTAAGCAACGGCCTGTTTTGACAGGTCATCGTATACGATCAGCGCATCTTCACCGCGGTCACGGAAGTATTCACCCATGGTACAGCCAGAGTATGGCGCCAGGAACTGCAGTGCAGCTGCTTCAGAAGCAGAAGCCACTACCACGATAGTGTGGGCGAGGGCATTGTGCTCTTCCAGCTTACGTACCACGTTAGCGATGGTCGAAGCTTTCTGACCCACGCAAACGTAAATACATTTCACACCAGTGGTTTTCTGGTTGATGATGGCGTCGATGGCCAGTGCTGTTTTACCAGTCTGACGGTCACCGATGATCAGCTCACGCTGACCACGACCGATTGGGATCATCGCGTCGACTGACTTGTAGCCAGTTTGCAGCGGCTGATCAACCGATTGACGGTCGATAACGCCTGGTGCGATTTTTTCTACCGGTGCGAAACCAGCAGCATCCACCGGGCCTTTACCATCGATTGGTTCACCCAGAGTGTTTACCACACGACCTAACAGACCAGGACCCACCGGAACTTCCAGGATACGGCCAGTGGCTTTTACTTTGATACCTTCGCGCAGGTCCGCATATGGACCCATCACTACAGCACCAACTGAGCTGCGCTCTAAGTTCAGTGCGATAGCGTAACGGTTACCAGGAAGCTCGATCATCTCACCCTGCATACAGTCAGCCAGACCGTTGATGCGGATGATACCGTCTGTTACAGAGACGATAGTACCTTCGTTGCGAGCTTCACTGACAACTTCAAACTGAGCAATACGTTGTTTGATCAGTTCAGAGATTTCAGTGGAATTCAGTTGCATGCTCTAATCCCCAATTATGACTGCAGCGCAGTGGCTAAACGGTCTAATTTACCGCGAACTGAGCCATCAATAACCATATCACCGGCTTTGATTAACATACCCCCGACAACCGCCGGGTCTACGCTACAGTTCAACTTAACTTTGCGGGCTAAACGCTGTGATAACGCCGCGATCAGTTTGTCCTGCTGAGCAGAGCTCAGTACAGTTGCAGAAACCACATCAACAGTGGCTTCTTTTTCGTACTCAGCTTTTAACACCAGATAACCGTCTAACACGGCAGGTAATGCCGCCAGACGCTGGTTCTCTGCCATGACCTTAATAAGGTTCTGACCGTGGCTATTCAGCTGTTCACCACAAACCTGGATAAAAAAGGCTGCCTGTGCGTCGGCAGCACTGTTGCTTTGCAGGCGCTCGGCGACCACTGGATTTTTCACGACTTCAGCAGCGAAAAACAGCATATCAGCCCAGGCCGCCAAAGCGTTTTGTTCGACAGCAAAGTCAAACGCCGCTTTGGCATAAGGACGAGCGACATTCGTCAGTTCAGACATGGCTCTTCCTCTTTACAGTTCTGCAACCAGTTTATCCAGGATGTCGCTGTGAGCAGCTTCATCAATTGAACGTTGAAGGATCCGCTCTGCGCCGGCAACGGCGAGGGCAGCGACCTGCTTACGCAGTTCTTCTTTCGCCCGGATGCGTTCAGCTTCGACTTCAGCTTTAGCCTGAGCCAGGATTTTGTCCCGCTCTGCCTGCGCTTTGACCGCAGCTTCTTCGATGATCTGCGCTTCGCGTTTTTTCGCCTGGTCAATCACTGCAGAAGCTTGCGCTTTTGCATCGACTAGCTGTTGTTTTGCTTTCTCTTGCGCCAACCGCAGGTCTTGTTCGGCGCGATCACTCGCGGCCAGACCATCTGCGATTTTTTGCTGACGAGCTTCAATTGCGCCGATAATTGGTGGCCATACATACTTCATACAGAAGAGTACAAACACCAGGAACGCGATTAACTCACCAATGAGAGTGGCGTTAATATTCACGACCGCTTCTCCTTAAATAACCTGAGTAAATGTTCTGGTTCGCGTCCAATTACATTGCGAACAGCATGTACAGCGCGATAGCAACACCGATCATCGCGATGGCGTCGATCAGACCCGCTACAACGAACATTTTACCTTGCAGGCTAGGAGCCAGCTCTGGTTGACGAGCTGCAGACTCGAGGAATTTACCGCCCAGAGTACCGAAACCGATTGCAGTGCCCAGTGCACCTAAACCGATTAACAGGGCAACTGCGATCAGTTTTAAACCTAATACCATTTCCATGATGTTCTCCAAGTTACTAATGTTAAAGTTAAAGTTAAAAAGAAATCGTTATTAATGATGCTCGTGCGCCATGCTCAGATACACCACCGTCAGGATGGTGAAAATAAACGCCTGCAGCGGAATAACCAGCAAGTGGAACACAGCCCAGACGAAATGCATTGGCAGCTGATATAAACCTGTCATCGCGATCAGGATGAAAATCAGCTCGCCGGCGTACAGGTTACCGAATAACCGCAGCGCCAGAGACAGAGGCTTGGCCAACAGGGCTACCACTTCCAGAATGAAGTTGAACCAGTATAACCAAGGCGTGTTGAATGGCTGGGTCGTCAGTTCTTTGATAAAACCGCCGATGCCTTTCATTTTGATTGAGTAGTAAATCATCAGGATAAACACACCCAGAGCCAGCGCGATGGTCATGTTCAGATCTGTGGTTGGCACAGCTTTCATGTAGACGTGGTGCGGGTCATAACCCATGGCAGCACCAATCTGTTGGGCAGTCCATGGAATAAAATCAACCGGTACTAAGTCCAGCAGGTTCATCAGCAGCACCCAGACAAAAATTGTCAGTGCCAGTGGGGCGATGACCGGGTTTTTGCCGTGGAAAGTGCTTTTGACTGTGCTGTCAATGAATTCAACCACCATTTCAACGGCACATTGCCATTTCGTGGGGACACCGGCGTTGGCAGTTTTTGCCACAGCGCGGAAAGAAAACAGGAAAATCAATCCCATAAAGATTGACCAGCCTAAGGTGTCAACGTGAACGGTCCAAAAACCTTCGCCGACGCTCCAGTTGGTCAGGTGGTGGGTAATATAGTCTTTGCTCGTAAGCTCACCAGATGCCATCGTTAGTCCCAATTATCGTAGTTAATCAAAATCGGTAACAACGCCTGTAAGATCAGGGCGAACACCAGTCCGCCAAAAAACAGCCAGGGGATCAACAGCGCGTGTTTCAGCGCTGTTGCTACCAACAACGCCAACAATAAAAATTTTAGTGATTCACCGCGGTAGACCGATTTAAGCACCAATTCTGGCTGCAGGTCTGCCCGGAAGCGAAACACATACCACGTAAAAAGACTGTGCGGCACAACAACACAATAAATACCAAGCAGTACAGATTTTGCGGCCAGCTTATCCCAAGCTGCCAGACAGAGCGCCGCCAAAGCAATTCCTGCCAGCGACTGCCACAAAAAAGTCTGTAAAATCAGTTTATAGCGTTGTTTTGTTGTGGTTAAAGGCACTGAATACCACCCGAAAATACGCAAAACAACGGGATAAAAAGCTCGCGCAAGTATACTTATCTGCCTTATTTTTGCAACCAAAAGCCGCGCCAATACTACGAATGTCGAACTTTCTGAAACCTGACCGGTTAATTTTCAGACTCAGACAGGCCCAATTTATGCAAGATACCATCTAATTCCGGCAAACTGCTGTAATTGATGACTAATTCGCCTTTGCCTTTGCGGTTGTAACTAATACTGACCGGCGCACCAAAACGTTCACTCAGTTTCGATTCCAACGCGGCAACATCCGGGTCTTTAACTTTGATTTCTTTGACCGGCGCCGGCTCCAGTAAACGCCGGATCAGGCTTTCCGCTTCCCGCACCGTCAGCTGCTTCGCGGCAATAATACGGCCGGTATCCGGTTGTTGCTCAGCCGGCAAGGCCAAAATGGCGCGGGCATGGCCCATCTCGATGTCACCATGTTCCAGCAGCGTTTTGACTTCATCCGCCAGCTGATTCAACCGCAATAAATTGGTCACTGTCGCGCGTGATTTGCCAACAGCATCAGCCACTTGCTGATGTGTCAGTTCGAATTCACTGAGCAGGCGCTGCAAGGCTACCGCTTCTTCCATCGCATTCAGATCTTCGCGCTGAATGTTCTCGATCAGCGCAATCGCGACTGCCGCTTCGTCCGGCACGTCTTTTAAAATGCAAGGCACTTCGGCCAGCCCCGCCAGTTGTGACGCGCGCCAACGCCGTTCCCCGGCGATGATTTCATAACGGTCAGTGCCTACCGGCCGCACCACAATCGGCTGAATAACGCCCTGAGCGCGGATGGAGCTTGCCAGTTCTTCCAGCGCGTCCTGCGACATGTCCTTGCGTGGCTGATACTTGCCAGGCTGCAACCATTCAACCGGTAATTTCTGTAACTCTGTTTGACGGTTTTCAGTTTGACTTTCAGCCGGCGCGGCTGGCTTACCCGTGGTCAATAACGCATCTAAACCCCGGCCCAGACCTCTTTTTTTCAAAGACATTCGCAGCTTATTCCTTCACGTCACACCGCAGGGGTGTTTTTGGGTTGTTTTTTGTCCGCGCGGCGCAGAATTTCACCGGCCAGCGCCAGATAGGCCTTAGCGCCAGTCGAACTTTTATCGTAATACATCACCGGCGTGCCAAAACTAGGCGCTTCGGCCAGACGCACGTTGCGTGGGATCACAGCGCGATAGACTTTCTCGCCAAAGTGCCGTTTGAGCTGCTCGGAAACGTCATTGGCCAGCCGGTTGCGCGGGTCATACATGGTGCGCAGAATACCTTCAATTTTCAGGTCAGCGTTCACCACAGCCGCCAGTTTATTGATGGTATCCACCAGCGCCGTCAACCCTTCCAACGCGTAATATTCACATTGCATCGGCACCAGCACAGAATCGGCTGCGGCCATCGCATTGACCGTCAGCATGTTTAGCGAAGGCGGGCAATCGATAAAAATAAAATCATACTGATCGCGATAATTCTTCAGAGCATTGCGCAGCCGCAGTTCACGGGCGAACACGTCGAGCAACCGCACTTCGGCTGCCGTGACATCGGAGTTCCCTGCAATCAGGTGATAGCCACCGGCAGTTTCTTTGACTACCACTTCAGGTAGCGGCTTTTCGTCGACCAACAATTCATATGCCGTGGCATGCACTTCATATTTGTCGACACCGCTGCCCATAGTCGCGTTGCCCTGTGGGTCCAAATCGATAAGCAGGACTTTGCGTTTAGTCGCGGCCATAGACGCCGCCAGATTCACTGCGGTTGTTGTCTTGCCAACGCCACCTTTCTGATTGGCTATCGCGATGATTTTTCCCACAAAAATCCCTAGTCCGTGTTCAGACTGCTGTTTTTTCCAGCACCAGCAGATAACGTTGGCCGACCAACTCTGGCACTGTCAGTTCGACATTGCCGACAACTTTAACAAAATCAGGCAAAGCTGCAATTTCTTCCTGCGCTTGCGCACCCTTCATGGCGAGAAACTGGCCATTCGCGACCGGCAAATGCTGGCACCAGTGCAGCATATCGTTTAGAGATGCAAAAGCACGACTGATCACACTGTCGTATTTTTCGTGGTGATCTTCGACCCGGCTTTGCACTGGCTGGATATTTTTCAGTCCTAATTGCAGTTTGACCTGATTTAAAAAACGCACGCGTTTACCGAGGCTATCCAGCAAGGTGAATTCTTTATCCGGGCAGCAAATAGCGAGCGGGACTCCCGGCAAACCCGGCCCAGTACCAACGTCAATGATGCGCTGACCGTGCAAATAGGGTGCAACGACCAGGCTGTCCATGATGTGCTTGACCAGCATTTCGTTGGGGTCGCGCACAGACGTCAGATTGTAAGCACTGTTCCACTTATCCAGTAACTGCACGTATTGCACCAGCTGCTGCAATTGCAGATCTGACAGTTGCAGGCTGGTCTGCGCGACCAGCTTTTTCAATTTTTCAAGCATGTTTTTTCCTGACTCAGGCCGATTTTCGTAATAATCCCTGTTTTTTCAGGTAGACCAACAGCAATGAAATGGCCGCTGGCGTGATGCCGGAGATCCGGGAGGCCTGCCCCATAGTTTCAGGTTGCGCCTGATTCAGTTTTAGTACGACTTCGTTTGACAGACCTTTGACCACGGAATAGTCAAAACCGGCTGGCAAACGCGTGTTTTCATTGCGTTCCTGCTTGGCAATCTCGTCTTGTTGCCGGTTGATATAACCTTCGTATTTGATCTGGATCTCAACCTGTTCTGCCGCATCCGCCAGCGCAAGACCAGGACCCACGCCTTCAATCTGCATCAGATCTTTGTAAGTGACTTCCGGCCGGCGGATCAGATCTTCCAGGCTGGCTTCACGACTCAAAGGCGTTTTCAGTAATGCATTCACTGACTGCAATGCAGCGTGTTGCGGATGGATCCAACTTTGTTTCAGGCGCTGACGTTCCTGTTCAATCTGCTCGATTTTTTCGTTAAAGGCAGCCCAGCGGACATCGTCAACCAGACCTAATTCGCGGCCTTTGGCGGTCAGGCGCAAGTCTGCATTGTCTTCACGTAGCATCAGCCGGTATTCAGCCCGGCTGGTGAACATGCGGTAGGGTTCTTTCGTGCCCAGCGTGGTTAGATCATCAACCAATACGCCGACATAGGCCTGATCCCGGCTTGGCACAAAAGCATCTTGTTCTTTGACCAGTAAAGCCGCATTCAGACCTGCCAAAAGCCCTTGTGCACCGGCCTCTTCATAGCCTGTGGTGCCATTGATCTGGCCGGCAAAAAACAGGCCTTTGATAAATTTGGTTTCCAGCGAGGTTTTCAGATCGCGCGGATCAAAGAAATCATATTCGATGGCATAACCCGGGCGGGTGATATGGGCATTTTCCAAACCAGGGATCGAGTGAACCAGAGCCAGCTGTACGTCAAAAGGCAAGCTGGTGGAAATACCATTTGGATAAAGCTCGTGGGTGGTCAAGCCCTCAGGCTCAATAAAAATCTGGTGTTTGTCTTTGTCAGCAAACCGGTTGATTTTATCTTCAATCGAAGGGCAATATCGTGGTCCAACGCCTTCAATAACACCGGTATACATTGGCGAACGGTCCAGGCCATTACGGATAATGTCGTGCGTTTGTTCGTTGGTATAAGTGATATAACAAGGCACCTGACGCGGGTGATCGCTTTGTTTACCGATAAACGACATCACCGGCAGTGGGTTATCGCCAGGTTGTGGCTGCATTTTGCTGAAATCAACACTGCGGGCATCAATACGTGGCGGAGTGCCGGTTTTCAGCCGGCCAACCCGGAATGGCAATTCACGTAATCGCCGAGCCAAAGCAACTGATGGTGGATCGCCGGCACGGCCGCCACTGTAATTTTGTAAACCAATATGGATCTGGCCTGCGAGGAAAGTCCCTACGGTTAGGACTACGGCCTTTGCCCGAAATTGCAGACCCATCTGGGTGACAGCACCAACAACCCGATCATTTTCAACGATCAGATCATCACATGCTTGCTGGAAGATCTGTAGGTTTGGCTGGTTTTCCAGAATAGTCCGGATCGCTGCGCGATATAACTGGCGGTCAGCCTGAGCACGGGTGGCACGTACTGCAGGGCCTTTTGAACTATTCAGCGTGCGGAACTGGATCCCGGCGTGATCTGTGGCAACTGCCATCGCGCCACCCAGTGCATCTATTTCTTTGACCAGATGGCCTTTGCCGATGCCACCGATCGCTGGATTACAGGACATCATGCCCAGTGTTTCAACATTATGCGTCAACAACAGCGTTTGCATACCCATCCGTGCAGCAGCCAGCGCGGCTTCAGTGCCGGCATGTCCACCGCCGACCACAATCACATCGTAGTTTTGTTGAAACAACATATCTGCCTCATCGCCTTTGCAACAGCCTAAAAAAGGGCACGCATTGTACCTCAGATCCAGTCTGAAACGGAATGATTTAAACGAGTTCAGGATCCAAAGCGATCCATATATATAAAGAAGATCTTTAAAGAGATCTTTTTTATTATTCTTACTACTAAGCAAGAGTTTTGCGTTGATAACTGTTTTTTTTAACTGAGGATCAAGATCTTACGAAAGATCTAAACTGTGATCTGTGGTGGATCTTCCTCGGATCAACCTGTGATCAACTAGCCCTTTTATCCACAGGGCAAGACCCGAATAAATTCATGCAGAGGATAATATCAGCTTATACACTTGGTTATTCGTGTTTTATCCACAGTTGTGATCAAGTTGGGATCTGCTTGTGGACAACCCTGTATAGCTTGAACCGTGTTTTATCAGGGATTTATCAAAAGGTTATTAAGTAATTTAACTGATTCAGGCAGATGATGAACCTGTTGGCGTGATAACCAACACCACCGTTAGATATCCAGTTTCTGGACAGTGACTTGTGTATTTGTGGGGGAACATCTGTTCCCCCTTTTTTTGATTTAAACTTTCTGTGTGATATGTGCAGGCGACTGCGTGGCGATAAATTGTGGTAGCCAGGCTAAAGCCAGATCTTCCGGTAAGTCGGCACATTGTGCATCAATATTCAGGCTTGCCCCCAAATTTTTTGCTGAATTTTTCGTCAGTAAATCAGCGATCTTGGTGCCGGCCAGACAAAAAGTATCGTAGCTGGAGTCACCTAAAGTGATCACCGCAAAAGAAACTGTGGTAAGATCTGTTTGATCTTGTGCTAATTGATCCGCAAAGGGTTGGATATTATCGGGCAGGTCACCCGCACCGTAGGTCGAGGTGATCACTAACCAGGTTGAGTTTCTGGTCAGTTGTTCTAATACGGGCGTCAGATGTAGTCTGACAGGAAATCCCGCTTGTACCAGTGTTTCAGCCACTTGTTCTGCTGTGTATTCAGCAGCGCCCATTTGGCTGCCCACGAGGATCTCAATCATCTGTACGTCTCTGGTCAGTTAAATGATTGGCTATACTACTGGAATTTGTGACTGTTGAGCATCGCTCTTAACAGGCACCGGGTATTTTTACTGCAATGCAGGCTCAGTAAAACTACAATAGCACATACCTTTAAAGCGCCTGCGTGTTATTGAGGTTAATACAACTTATGTCCGAGTCCCTGACTTTTTCCCAGCTTGATCTGCCAGAACCAATACTGCGCGCGGTCACAGAATTGGGTTACGAAAATCCGTCTCCTATCCAGGCGGCTGCAATCCCAAAACTGTTAGCTGGTGAGGACTTATTAGGCCAGGCGCAAACCGGTACCGGTAAAACCGCCGCGTTCGCCCTGCCATTATTAGCGCGGTTAGATCCGGCGCAAAATGAACCGCAAATTCTGGTCCTTGCGCCAACGCGTGAACTGGCGATCCAGGTTGCAGAAGCGTTTCAGGCATATGCCCGCTTTATGCCTACTTTCCATGTTCTGCCACTGTATGGTGGCCAGAATTACACAACACAATTACGTTCTTTAAAACGTGGTTCTCAGGTTATCGTCGGTACGCCAGGCCGTATCATGGATCACTTGGATCGTGGCACCTTAGTGTTAGACAAGTTACGCGCTATTGTGCTGGATGAAGCTGATGAAATGCTGCGTATGGGTTTTATTGATGACGTACAAACGATCATGGATGCCACCCCGGCAGGTCGTCAGGTTGCCATGTTCTCTGCAACGATGCCGTCACAAATCCGTGCTATTGCTCAGAAACACCTGAACAACGCACAGGAAATCAAAATTGAATCAAAAACCAGCACTGTTGAGCGGATCACGCAACGTTACGTAATGCTGGATGGCAATCAGAAGCTGGATGCTCTGACCCGGGTACTGGAAGGTGAAGAATATGATGCCAGCATCATTTTCGTCCGGACCAAAAGCGCCACTGAGGAAATTGCCGAAAAATTAGGTGCTCGCGGTTATGCAGTCGCTTGCCTCAATGGCGATATGAACCAGGCCAACCGCGAACAAACTATTCGCCGCTTAAAAGCCAGCCAGATTGACGTGATTGTTGCAACTGACGTTGCGGCCCGTGGTCTGGATGTGGAACGGATTAGTCTGGTGATCAACTATGACATTCCGTATGACAGCGAAGCTTACGTACACCGTATTGGCCGGACTGGTCGTGCCGGCCGGGAAGGGAAAGCGATTTTGTTCGTGTCACCACGCGAACGCCGTTTGCTGCGCACTATCGAGCATGCCACCCGTCAGCCGATTGAAAAGATGTCGCTGCCAACCGGTGAAGTGATAGAACAGCGTCGCATTGAATCTTTCCGTGAAACGCTGGCCAACACCATTGAAGCGAAAAACCTGAGTTTCTTCCAGGATCTGATCAATGACTGGCGCGAAAAGCTGGAAACGACCGATGCAGATCTGGCTGCAGCATTGTTGTTTATGGCGCAAAAAGATCAGCCGTTAAACGTTGCCAGCCAATTCCCTGAGATCCGCGAGCCACATGCCCGTGGTGAACGGTCAGAGCGTGGTGATCGTCCGGCCCGTTTTGAACGCGGTGACCGTCCGGAACGTTCAGGTGATCGTCCAGAGCGAGGCCCACGTCCACCACGTCGTGAGCTGCAAGGTAACTACATCAATTACCGGATTGAAGTCGGTAAAGAGCATGGCGTGCGCGCGGGTGACATCGTTGGCGCTATTGCCAATGAAGCCAACATCGACAGCCAGTTCATCGGCAACATCAAACTGTTTGATCATTTCTCCACAGTTGAGCTGCCAGGTGATATGCCGACAGAAGTGTTCCAGCATCTGAAGAAGGTTTATGTACGTAAGCAAAAACTGAATATCAGTGTTGATACCGGTGGCCCAGGTCCAGAGCGTGCTGATCGGCCAGAGCGTTATCAGCGTAGCGGTGCCGATCGTGCCGATCGTGGAACAGGTCCGCGTCCTGGCGCTGCTCCGAAAAAACCACGGACCCGTGAAGGTTCGTAACAGCCCGTTAGAGTTGATTTGAGTAAACCCGCCGCATTCCGGCGGGTTTTTTATTGCACGAAACACAGTGCCGGCCTTGATGTTTCATTGCTCGACCCTCAAATCCTGCTGAAATAGCCAGAGGAACCTGTAATGATTATTGCGTGCCCCCACTGCGCCGGTTTAAACCGGTTGCCGCAGCAGCGCTTAACTCAGCAGCCGAAATGCGGCTTATGTAAACAAAGTCTGTTCACTGGTAAACCGGTTGACATAACCATGGCGAACTTTGCCAATTTGAGCCAAAAATCTGATTTACCACTGGTATTGGATTTTTGGGCCAGTTGGTGCGGGCCCTGTCAGAGTTTTGCACCAACCTTTGCGCAGGCCGCCGCTGAGCTGGAACCAGCTTTTCGGTTTGGTAAAGTCAATACCGAATCCGAGCAGGAATTGGCAGCACAGTATCAAATCAGATCTATTCCGACTCTGATGCTAATACAGCGCGGCAAAGTTATAGCCCAGCTATCCGGGGCCTTGCCCAAAGCACAGTTTTATCAGTGGCTGCAGCAACACAGTGCTCAGTTACAGCACGGCGAGTGAGGAAACACAACCTGGTAGTCTAATAACGATGCCCGGGTTTCATTTGTGCTGATTTTTACCCCAGACAGGTTATGACCAGGTAATTCAGCTGTATACCTATCAACGTATAATGCAACTTAGAAGCTGCCGGAGACTTTATGGAAAATCGCAAATTCACTGTTACCAGTCCAGATATTCAGGAAGGGCATTTCATGGCAAAAACTTTTGAATTCAATGGTTTTGGTTGTGATGGTCCTAACTTGTCGCCTGAGCTGCGCTGGCAGCATGCGCCCGCTGGCACCCAAAGTTTTGCTGTGACTGTATATGACCCGGATGCACCGACCGGCTCTGGTTTTTGGCATTGGCTGGTACTGGATATTCCTGCGGCAGTCAATAAGTTGGGACAAGGTGCCGGCAATGGTGCTTTACCTGCGGGTAGCCGTTCCTTTATGAATGACTATGGTATCAAGGAGTTTGGTGGCGCTTGTCCACCAGAAGGCCATGGGATGCATCGTTATCAGTTTACAGTCTGGGCCTTACCTACGCCGACTTTAGGCGTTCCAGATGGCGCCAGTGCCGCTGTGGTAGGTTTTATGCTCAATGCCAATGCGTTGACCAAGGCGACCCTGACCGCTACTTATGCACGTTAGACGAGAATGAAAAAGCCGGCTGATGCGCCGGCTTTTTATTATTTTCCGATACAGAAGCTGGAGAAAATCCTGCCGAGCAGATCGTTTGAGCTGAATTCACCGGTAATTTCATTTAACTGCTGTTGGGTCAACCGCAGTTCTTCAGCCAGTAACTCACCAGCTAAATGATCGTGCAATTGTTGTTCACCAATACTTAAGTGTTCTGAGGCCCGCGCCAGCGCGTCTAAGTGGCGGCGCCTCGCAATAAAGCTACCCTCATTACTGGCTTCAAAGCCCATACAGGCCTTTAAATGTTCGCGCAGGGCGTCCAGACCGGTTTTATCCTTGGCGGACAATCTGAACAACGGATACTTGCCACTTTGGTCTGAACCGACAGTTTCACCGGTAAGATCAGCTTTGTTACGGATCACAGTGATACCCAGTTCTGCAGGGATCTGTGCAATAAAATCTGGCCAGATCTGCGTCGGATCAGTCGCTGCCGTGGTCGTGCTGTCAACCATAAACAGTACCCGGTCGGCCTGCAGAATCTCTTGCCAGGCGCGCTCGATACCAATTTGTTCGACTTTATCTGTGGCCTCGCGTAGGCCCGCGGTGTCGATGATATGTAGCGGCATACCATCAATGTGGATATGTTCACGCAACACATCGCGTGTGGTGCCGGCAATTTCTGTGACAATAGCAGCTTCGCGGCCCGCTAATGCATTGAGTAAACTCGATTTGCCTGCGTTCGGCCGGCCGGCGATCACCACTTTCATGCCTTCGCGCAAGATGCTGCCCTGAGTGGCTTGTTTTTGAATCTTTGTCAGATCAGTTCGGATTTCAGCAAGGTCGCCGGCGACTTTGCCATCGGACAAAAAGTCGATTTCTTCGTCGGGGAAATCAATCGCTGCTTCAACGTACATCCGTAAGTAGATGACTTTCTCCACCAATGCATGAATTTGCCGGGAAAACTCTCCTTGCAGTGATTGCATAGCGCTACGGGCAGCCTGTTCACTGCTGGCGTCAATCAGGTCGGCGATGGCTTCGGCTTGGGTTAAGTCAAGTTTATCGTTCAAAAATGCCCGTTCTGAAAACTCACCGGGGCGGGCGATGCGGACATTGGCTTCTTGCAGGATGCGGCGTAGCAGCATATCCAGCAGTACAGGGCCGCCATGGCCTTGCAGTTCTAATACGTCTTCACCGGTAAAGGAATTTGGGCCTGGGAAATACAGCGCAATGCCCTGGTCCAATACGGATTGGTCTGCAGCACGAAAAGGCAGATATTCGGCAACACGGGCCTTTGGTACACGTCCCAATACGGCCTGCGCAATGGAGGCTGCCTGTGGGCCGGATACCCGGATGATACCGACACCGGCGCGTCCAGGCGCTGTTGCCTGCGCTGCGATCGTATCGTTTACATACATTCCAAAGTCCTCGTTTTTGTATATAAAAAAATGGCCATTACAAGTGTAACGGCCATTATAAGGTCAGTCAGAGCAATCAGGCGTTACGGACGTGTAAGCCCTTTTTCTCCATACCTTTATAGATAAACAACATCTGCGCCAGCGAAATCAGGTTGCTGACAACCCAATACAGCACCAGGCCACTTGGGAAGATGATAAAGAACAAACCAAACACGACCGGCATCCACAGCATAATCTTTTGCTGCATCGGGTCCGTCACCGTCACTGGTGTCAGTTTTTGCATCGCATACATACTGATGATGTACATGATTGGCAGCACCAGATATGGGTCCATCACAGATAAATCTTTGATCCAGAAGATGAAAGGGGCCTGACGTAATTCAATACTTTCGACAAACACGAAATAGAGCGCAAGGAAGATTGGCATCTGGATCAGCATCGGTAAACATCCACCCATCGGGTTTACTTTTTCTTTGCGATACAGCTCCATCATGGCCGGGCCCATCTTCTGGCGGTCATCTTTGTAACGGGCCTGCAGTTCATCAATCTTCGGCTTCAGATTGCGCATCTTCGCCATGCCTTCGTATTGCGCTTTAGTCAGCGGGAACATTGCCAGTTTGATGAGCAGAGTGATGGCGATAATGGCCAAACCCCAGTTTCCGACCAGATGATGAATTTGTTGCAATAACCAGAACAGTGGCTGAGAGATGAACCATAACCAACCGTAGTCGACGGTCAGATCCAGACCATGAGCAATCTTCGCCAGACTGGCCTGATCTTTTGGACCGGCGTAGAAAGTGGCAGACAGCGTTTTGCTTTCACCGGCGGCAATGCTGCTTTGCGGGCCACGCACACCAATGATGCCTTCGTTGTTATTAACCAGACTGAACAATTGGTTCTGCTCTTCAGCCTGTGGTACCCAGGCGGAAACAAAGTAGTGTTCCAGCATGCTGACCCAGCCGCCTTTGGTTGACTGGTCAAGGTTCTGATCTTTCATATCGTCAAAGGCGAATTTCTCGTAGCGCTGATCTGCGGTGGAATAGGCTCCACCACGGTACACCGGCATCATCATGTTACCGTCTTTGCCGTTTTCGATGGTCTGTGCCAGATAATGATAGGGCTGAATAACTTTGCTGCCGGTGCTGGTATTAGTAACCAGATAATCAACCCGGACATCGTATTTGCCGGCGCTGAAGGTGTAGCGTTTCTCAATTTGCAGGCCGTTGTGTTCAAGTTTCAGGCTGACCTGCAGTTCAGTCTGGCCATCAGTCAGGCTGAATTTATCCTGCGTGACGCTGTAAACCGGCTTAGCGGTGCGTTTTTCATCCGGGCCGTCACCCAATAAGCCACTTTGTGCTGTGTAGTTGAAGCCGTTTAACTGGCGCATTAACGGGTAAGGTGTGCTGTCTTCCAGGCTCAGCGTGTACTTTGGCAGCGTCAGGCCAACAATGTCACCGCCACGGGTGTCAATTTTGACATCAAGGACGTCAGTTTTAACTTCGATGACTTTACCGGTTGCGACTGCAGTAGCGGCTGGGGTTGCACTGCTCAACGGGCCGGACGCGGAAAGTTGCGGTTCTGCATTTCCGGTGGCGGAGCTGACTTCAGTTGCTGCCGGAACAACAGGTTTTGGGCCATAGTCTTTTTGCCAGTCTTGCCACAGCAGGAAGCTGACAAACAAAAAGGCAATTACTAATAAACTGCGTTGGGATTCCATGTGTGCGCTTATCTCTTTTGCTTTTCGGGAACGGGGTCTTCACCACCCGGATGTAAAGGGTGACATTTTAATAGACGTTGGGTGGTTAACCAACTGCCTTTTATCGCACCAAAACGTCGCAGTGCTTCCACGGCATAATGCGAACAACTGGGGGTAAAGCGGCAGCTTGGTGGAAACAGCGGGCTGATACAACGCTGATAGCCATAAATCGCTGTGATCAGGATTTTGGCTGGATAGCTTTGTACTGGCGGGCGATTTTGCTCCATAAGCGCTCCAGTTGCTGGTGTAATTCGGCGTTGTCAGTATTACTGATATCGCCTTTCACCATCAGCACCATATCAACCGGCGGCAGCTCGTGCTGATGCAGACGAAAACTGTCACGGGCACAACGTTTGATGCGATTCCGATGGACGGCCAATTTAGCACGTTTTTTTGTGATCGTCAGACCAATCCGCGGATGTTCGGACTGATTGGCTTTACAAAGGATAGTGAAGAGTGGGGAAGCAACCCGGAACGGGTTCTGGAACACATTATCGAATTCGCCGGGAGTTAACAGACGTAACTCCCTGCTGAAGGTATAGCTGACCACGCAGCGCTTTAAATAACTGACTAGACAGTTAAGCGCTTACGGCCTTTAGCGCGACGACGTGCTAATACTGCACGACCGTTTTTGTCCGCCATACGTGCACGGAAGCCGTGGTTGCGTTTCTGTTTTAAAACGCTTGGTTGAAAGGTTCTTTTGCTCATTTTCTTCGTCCGTCCGGTCGATAATTACTAACTGAATCTGAGTTTTAGTAAGTACCAAAACGCAGCGATTTAAAAAAGAGCGCGAATTTTAAGTACTCTGCCACTACTTGTCAATCTGATCCTTGGTTATTTCCCGTTCAGATCCCAGATCTTTTACAGTTGTCCACAGGCAGGTTAAAAATCTGGGATAAAATGTGTATGAATTCAATTTTTGCCTGGCCATATGCCAGAAAATGCCTATCGGTTTTCGTGGTATTATGAAATTGTATAAAAGATAAAAATGCATAAAAAACAACTATCTAAGTATATTTTTTGCAGCTTGAAGCCTTTTTCAGAAAGTCAATATTGCAGTTGTGGATAAGATCAGCCCATAATGCGGGTCTTTCCTCAACACCTGCCTTGTCAAATACCAATTATTCGGGGCTGCTGGAGATATGGTGTATCAGTCTGTTTGGCAAAATTGCCTGGAAGCGCTGCAGTCCGAACTGCCGGCACAACAATTTAGTATGTGGATCCGTCCGCTGCAGGCTGATAGTTCACATGACGCTTTAACGTTATATGCACCGAATCGTTTTGTGCTGGATTGGGTCCGCGACAAATATCTGAATCGGATCAATGAGCTGATCCACGATTATTGTGGTGATCATTCGCCGCGTCTGCGCTTCGAAGTCGGTAGCAGTCAAAAAGTCGCCAAGACAGTGGCTGTAGCACCAAGTCGCGCCGCCCCTGTTGCGGTTGCCGCTGCACCGGCGGTAGTTGCCGAGCCTGCACCAAAAACTATTGTCCGCAGCAACGTCCGAACTAATTATACCTTTGATAATTTTGTTGAAGGTAAATCGAACCAGTTAGCCCGTGCTGCCGCCAGCCAGGTCGCAGACAATCCAGGTTCGGCTTATAACCCGCTGTTTCTCTACGGCGGTACTGGCCTGGGTAAAACTCACCTGTTGCATGCGGTTGGCAATGGCATTCTGGCGAAAAAGCCCGATGCTAAAGTGATATATATGCACTCTGAGCGTTTTGTGCAGGACATGGTCAAGGCGCTGCAGAATAATGCGATCGAAGAGTTCAAACGTTATTACCGCTCAGTGGATGCTCTGCTCATCGATGACATTCAGTTTTTTGCGAAAAAAGACCGCTCACAGGAAGAATTCTTTCATACATTCAACGCCTTACTTGAAGGTAATCAGCAGATTATTTTGACATCAGACCGTTATCCGAAAGAGATTGACGGCGTTGAGGAGCGGCTGAAAAGCCGGTTTGGCTGGGGTCTGACGATTGCCATTGAGCCGCCTGAGCTTGAAACACGGGTCGCCATTCTGATGCGCAAGGCACAGGAAAATAATATCCGACTGCCGGAAGAAGTCGCCTTTTTTGTGGCAAAACGCCTGCGCTCTAATGTGCGTGAACTTGAAGGTGCATTAAACCGCATCACCGCCAATGCGAATTTCACCGGCAGGCCTATTACCATTGACTTTGTGCGTGAATCACTGCGTGATTTGCTGGCGCTGCAGGACAAATTGGTCACTATTGAGAACATTCAGAAAACCGTCGCCGAATACTACAAAATTCGCGTAGCTGATCTCTTATCAAAGCGGCGTTCCCGTTCTGTTGCCAGACCTCGGCAAATGGCGATGGCTTTATCGAAAGAACTGACTAATCACAGTTTACCGGAGATTGGTGATGCATTCGGCGGCCGGGACCACACCACTGTGTTGCATGCCTGCCGCAAAATTGAATCGTTAAAAGAAGAAACACACGAAATCAAAGAAGATTTCCAGAATTTGATCCGTACTTTGTCGTCTTAATAGGGACTTGTTATGCATTTTATTATCGAGCGTGACGCTTTATTAAAACCGCTGCAAATGGTTTCAGGTGCCATTGAACGCCGGCACACTTTGCCTATCCTGTCGAACGTGCTGCTGGATGTGACCGCGGATCAAATAGCGCTGACCGGTACAGATCTGGAAATTGAATTAGTCGCGCACGCGTTTCCGCAGCAGGTCTTTACGCCGGGACGCGTTACAATCCCTGCCAAAAAGTTATTGGATATTTGTCGTTCTCTGCCGGAGTCCTCGGTACTGACTCTGCATTTGCAGGGCGAGAACTGTGTGGTCAGCACCGGCAAAAGCAAATTTACGCTGGCGACCTTAAGTGCGAACGACTATCCGAACCTGGAAAGCTGGCAAGGTGAAGTTGAGTTTGAGCTGAGCCGGATACAGCTGCGCAAATTGTTGGACGACACCGCCTTTTCCATGGCCAATCAGGACGTGCGCTATTATCTGAATGGTCTGTTGTTTGAAGTTGATAATGGTACCTTGCGCACTGTTGCGACGGATGGCCATCGCTTGGCGCTGAGTTCAATGGAACTTCCGGTGACGGCAAACCAGCAGAAGCAAGTGATTATTCCGCGTAAGGGCGTGCTTGAGTTGATGCGGCTATTGGTTGCAGATGATCAGCTGATTCGTCTCAGTATTGGCCAGAACCATATTCGTCTGACCGATAGCCAGTTTAGTTTCAGCAGCAAATTAATCGATGGTCGTTTCCCGGATTATCGCCGGGTGTTGCCGCGTAATAGTTCCCGCCAGCTGACTGCACATCGTGCCGTGTTAAAAGACGCTTGTGTGCGTGCATCGATTTTGTCCAATGAAAAGTACCGCGGCGTACGTTTTACTTTGAATCCGCAAGAACTGCAGATCGTCGCGAATAATCCTGAACATGAGCAGGCAGAAGAAGTCATCGAGGTTGAGTACAACGGTGACACGCTGGAAATCGGCTTTAACGTTGGCTATGTGCTGGATGTGTTGAATACGTTAAATACCGATCTAGTAGTGATGCATTTAAGTGATGCCAATTCCAGCTCGCTGGTCGAAGGGGTTGGCAATGCCGGCGCTTTGTACGTTGTGATGCCGATGCGGTTATAAGCGATGGCGTTGGCGTCATTGCAACTGCTGGAGTTTCGCAATATCCAACAGGCGCAGTTGGATTTTGATCCGCAGTGGAACCTGATTTATGGTGCCAATGGCAGTGGCAAAACGAGTTTGCTTGAGGCCATTTATCTGTTGGCTCACGGCCGGTCTTTTCGCACTGCCAAGCCACATAAAGTGATTCGGCACGAGCAGAATCAATATACCTTGTTTGCCCGGGTGGATTGGTCGATGCAACAGGTTGGGCTCGGTATGCAGCGTGACCGACAGGGTGAATGGCAAGTTCGGCTCAACGGTGAAAGCGTGCAGCGTTTAGCAGACTGCGCCAGTTTATTACCGGTGCAGCTACTGCAACCAGAAAGCTTCCGGTTGTTTTTCGGCGGTCCGAAGGAGCGCCGGCAGTTCTTTGATTTGGGATTGTTCCACGTGGAACCTTCTTTTTATGATGTATGGCTGCGTTTTCATAAGGTGTTGAAACAGCGCAACGCTTTATTAAAGAGCAGACAAGCCTACGGTCCGCAGTATCAGTTTTGGGATCAGCAGTTTGTTGAGTTGGCATTGCAGCTGCAGCAACTGAGACTTAGTTATCTCAATAGCTTGTCAGCTGAATTGACAGAGCTGACAAGCGATGTTCCGAGTTTGCAGCATCTGCAACTGGAACTCAGTGCAGGTTGGCAATACCGGCATCAGGATGCTGCAGAGTTACAGCAACAACTACAAGATAGTTTTGCGACTGACTTAAAGTTTGGCTATAGCCAGCTTGGACCGCAAAAAGCCGATCTGCGGCTCAAAGTAGATGGTGAGTTCGTGGATGAAGTGTTATCCCGCGGCCAGCTGAAAGTTTTGTTATTTGCGCTGAAAGTTGCTCAAAGCAACGTCATTGCCAAACGAGGCCATAAGCAGCCTTTGTTGTTAATCGATGATCTGGCGTCTGAGTTGGATGACCAATCCAAACGCCAGATTTTCAATTTTTTAGCTCAACTTCAATCGCAAGTGTTTGTCACTGCAATTGAACCTGACCAAATATTGCCGCAGCTGAATCAGCCTGCAGCATTGTTCCACGTGGAACATGGTCAGATTAAACGGACGGATAAAGATGGCCGAAGAACATAACTACGATTCCTCGAGTATTAAAGTACTGAAAGGTTTGGATGCAGTACGCAAAAGACCTGGTATGTACATCGGGGACACCGACGATGGCTCAGGTTTACACCACATGGTGTTTGAAGTTGTCGACAATTCGATTGACGAAGCACTGGCAGGATACTGTAGCGACGTTTTTGTTACTATCCACAGTGATAACTCTGTATCGGTGCGCGACAATGGTCGTGGCATTCCAACCGACATGCATGAAGAAGGTGTATCGGCTGCCGAAGTTATCATGACGGTGTTACACGCCGGTGGTAAGTTTGACGACAACTCCTATAAAGTATCTGGTGGTCTGCACGGTGTTGGTGTCTCCGTCGTTAACGCGCTGTCAGACAAGCTGGAGCTGACGATTCGGCGGAAAAATCAGGTTCACAGCCAAATTTACCGTTTAGGTGTACCGGACGAGCCATTAAAAGTAATTGGTGAAACCGACAGTACTGGTACATAAATTCGTTTCTGGCCAAGTGACACTATCTTCACCGATATTAATTTCCATTACGACATTCTGGCTAAGCGCCTGCGCGAACTGTCATTCCTGAACTCCGGTGTCAGTATTATCCTGACCGACGAGCGTACTGATAAGTCTGATCACTTTAAGTATGAAGGTGGTATCGAAGCCTTTGTGCAATACCTGAACCGAACGAAAACAGCTATCCACCCGAAAGCATTTTATTTTAGCAGCACGCGCGAAGACGGTATTTCAGTTGAAGTCGCGATGCAGTGGAACGATTCATTTCAGGAAAGCATTTATTGCTTTACCAACAATATTCCACAGCGCGACGGTGGAACGCACTTAGCGGGCTTCCGTTCGGCATTGACCCGGGTGTTAAACACTTACATCGACGCGGAAGGTTACGCTAAAAAGATGAAAGTGCAGGCGACCGGCGACGATGCCCGCGAAGGTTTAACTGCAGTTATTTCGGTCAAAGTACCGGACCCGAAATTCAGTTCACAGACCAAAGACAAGTTGGTGTCCAGTGAAGTGAAATCGGCCGTTGAAAGTACCATGCATGAAAAACTCAATGAGTACCTGCTGGAAAGCCCGAACGACGCCAAAATAATCGTCACTAAAATTGTTGATGCTGCTCGCGCCCGAGAAGCGGCGCGAAAAGCCCGTGAAATGACCCGCCGTAAAGGCGCCTTAGATATCGCTGGTTTACCGGGCAAGTTGGCTGATTGTCAGGAAAAAGACCCGGCCTTATCTGAACTCTACCTGGTCGAGGGTGATTCTGCGGGCGGCTCTGCTAAACAAGGTCGTAACCGTAAAAATCAGGCAATTCTGCCGTTGAAAGGTAAAATCCTTAACGTTGAAAAAGCCCGTTTTGACAAGATGATTTCCTCACAGGAAGTTGGCACGCTGATCACCGCTTTAGGTTGTGGTATTGGTCGCGAAGAATACAACCCGGATAAAACGCGTTATCACAGCATCATCTTGATGACAGATGCGGACGTCGACGGCTCGCACATTCGCACTTTGCTGTTGACCTTCTTTTATCGTCAAATGCCTGAATTGATCGAGCGCGGTTACATCTACATTGCACAGCCACCGCTGTATAAGGTGAAAAAAGGCAAACAAGAGCAGTACATCAAAGACGATTCGGCGATGACTGAATATCTGACGACTCTGGCACTGGACGAAGCATCTTTGCACGTCAATGCACAGGCGCCAGGCATCAGTGGTGCTGGCTTAGAAGCTTTGGTGAACCAGTATCATAAAGGGATGGCAACTATTGAACGGCTCAGCCGCAAAATCCCCCAGAATCTGCTGACTCAGTTAATCTACGTGCCAGGGATTACCGCAGAGCTTTGCAAAGATGCAGCTAAAGTTGAGGCTTGGGTCGCGCAGTTGGCAAAACGACTGCAAGACCAGGAAGGTGATGGTTCCAGCTACATCTTTGGTGTGGCCGAAGATCGTGAACGTCATCTGACGCTGCCAAAAATCACCATTCGTCAGCATGGTATCGATAACGAATATGTGCTGCATTATGACTTTATCAATTCGGTCGATTACACCCGCATTGCTGCTTTAGGTGATGCGATCCGTGATCTGATTGAAGAAGGTGGTTATGTGCGTCGCGGCGAAAAAGTGAAGCCAGTCGAGAAATTCTCTGACGCGCTGGAATGGTTGATCACTGAATCGAAAAAAGGTCTGTATATCCAACGCTATAAAGGTCTGGGTGAGATGAACCCAGAGCAGCTGTGGGAAACAACGATGGACCCCAATACCCGTCGCATGCTGCGTGTGACTATCGAAGACGCCATTGGCGCCGACCAGCTGTTTAATACTCTGATGGGCGATGAGGTAGAACCGCGTCGCGCCTTCATTGAAGAGAACGCCTTACGGGTGGCAAACCTAGACGTTTAAGAGCGTCAGAATGTAAAAGAGCAGACTTCGGTCTGCTTTTTTTATGCCTGATTGCAAACGGACTCAACTATTTACCAGGTTGAAACCATAACTCTGGGCGATGCAGCGGGGTGGCTGCTGGTAGTAGCGGGTTCTTTAATTCTATTACCTGGCGTTTATCCAGTTTTGACAAAGCTAAGGCCTCAGCGAACTCTTGCTGAAACATCCGTTCAAACTCGCCATTTTTTAGCATCAGTTCCAGACCAAGTTCGACCTGCTGCGCCAGCTGCTGTTGGCGCGGTGAGAAAAAGTAGTAAAGGGCTGCGGGATAATGCAGCACAATGCCAGCTTCAACCGGTAATGGTCGGGAGGCTTCAGTAAGCTCGCACCAAATCTCCAGTACGGACCTGGGAAAAGCATCGACCCGGTTTGTTGCCAGCATTTCGAACATCGAGTGGTATTGATTTGATACCAACACCTTTAGCTTATTGGCTCGCAAAATCTCGGTGTCTGGCCAGTCATGGCCCTGCGTGTATACCAGCTTCTTCAGGGTCGTCAGCGAGCTTAAGTCCGCTGCTTTTGCAGTGGACTGCGGTGACAGCAGCAATAAACGCCAGCCGAATAACCCCTTGTCGATAGGAAATCGCACTGGGGTCAATAGCTGCTCGCGTTCGATAGTGGTGACACTCCAAAATACGTCAATCCCATTTTCAACGGCGACGGTACGTAAGGAACGGTCTTGCACCATCGGCACATCGGCTTCTACCAGCTGATGCTCAACACCAGCATGATGCAGTGCGGCAGATAACAATCTGACCTGATATAACTTACTGCTGTCGCCTTGCTGGATCGGTTTGGCATAGACAAGAGTCACGGGTTTTGTGGTTGCAGCCCCGCTGGAAGACGGCAGGTAAAGTGCCGGCTGCAACAGCAGCCAACAAAAAGTCCAGCGCAGATAATTCCGGAACTTCGCCGCTTTCATCATTCAGCCTCAGATCAATGGCTTGCTAAGCATTGCCCAGAAGTCGTCGCTTGTCTTGCTGCGGAGTTAAATAAACCAGTACGAGCGAGTGCTGCCGACAGCGTTAATGCTGGGGCGCCAGAGTCAGTTGCAGACCGATAATGCCAAGCAACAGCAGCAGCAAACTGAACCAGGCAGCGAGAGACAGGGGTTGCTGAAAGTAGAACTGTTGCAACAAAGCACTGCCGATAGCACCATGACCAACCCAGCCGCAATAAGCCAACGCAACCGGTAGTTGCTAACTGGCTTTGGCCAATAACGGCACACTGAGTAACATCGACAGCGCGGCAAGGCCGGCTGGCAGCAACTTGGTAAACCCATCGGACAAACGCACACACAACACCCACAGCACTTCAAAGGCGGCAGCGGCAATTAAACACAGATAAGCAAAATAAGGGACTGACATAAGCACGGCTCCTGATACAGGTTTGCAGGGCCGTCCCTGAATGAATGGACTGACCGGGGTCGTCCCCGGCAGCTTTGATGACGGGCGCAAGATAGCACAAAGCAAAAACCAGCTCCAAGCCTCAGAAAAAAAACGCTGAAAAAAAACGCTGAAAAAAAAGCCAGACTTTGCCTTGCCATCAAAGATTACATCTGTAATAGTGGATGTATTACAAGCGTAATCGATACTGCAGAATCTGGCGAAGGTCAGGACTATCGGGGGCAAACAATGAAAGAAATCAGTCAGGCAGAACTGGAAGTGATGAAAGTGCTGTGGCAGCAGGCACCACAAACCGCCAATCAGGTGGTGGAGCAATTGGCCGATGCCAGTCAATGGCACGAAAAAACCGTCAAAACTTTGTTGAACCGCCTAGTCGGCAAAGGCGCTGTCAGTTTTGAAAAAGATGGCCGCGCTTATTTATATAGCCCGGTTCTGCAACAAACCGAGTATCAGCTGCGGGAAAGCCAGAGTTTTATCCAGCGGGTGTTATCTGGCCGGCTGGCGCCTTTGCTGGCAGGTTTTGCTGAGCAACAGCAACTAAAAGCTGAAGATGTGGCCGAGCTCAAACAGCTCATCGCAAAGTGGGAACAGGAGCAAAAATAATGCTGAACTGGCTACTGACACAAACGCTGCCGTTAACGCTGCTACTTATGGTTTTGTTGAGTCTGCGGCCGATGCTGTTGCAATACCTCGGAGCACGCCTGCAATACAGCCAGTGGCTGGCCGTGCCGCTATTGCTGTTGTGGTCCCTGTTGCCGCTGCAGTGGATGCCAGCAACCGACTTTGCGGTGTACCGGGTGCAGCTGGATATGCAACAAATCAGTACGGAACTACCCTCAGACAGCTTTTGGGTAACCGGGTTGCTGGCTGTCTGGCTATTGGGCGCCGGTGTGATGGCACTTGGTGTATGGCAGCAACAACGAGATATCACCCAGGCGCTCAGCACTGCTCCCGTGGTCAGGACTCCCGGCTTTGCACTGCACTGCAAACAAAGTCAGGGACTTGAAGGGCCTTATGTGACTGGTTTTATGCGGCCCACCGTATTACTTCCCGTCGATTTTCATCAACGTTTTGACCCCGAACAACAGCAGTTAATTTTGCAGCATGAACTGACACATTGGCGCCGGGGTGACCTGCACGCCAATCTGGTGGCTTTGCTGGTACTGACGTTGTTTTGGTTTCACCCTCTATGCTGGCTGGCGTATCGCGCATACCGGCAGGACCAGGAGCTGGCTTGTGATGCATTGGTATTAGCGTCCGCCAGTTCTCAGCAAAAGATTGCTTACAGCTATGCGCTGCTAAGTAATGTTCAAAACCATGCTCAAAGCAGCACCGCCCATTGGCAACTGCTCAGCAACCACTATGGAGATAAAAAAATGATGAAACAACGGCTGCAATTGTTACAGCGCCAACAGGGTTTTAGCAAAACAGCGCTGGCGCTGACCTTGATGGCTTTAGTCGGCACGACGTTATGGCTACAACAGCCCGTTCAGGCGGCGGACGCGACAGCAGACATGAAACCAATTGTGCGCGTCGAGCCGCGATATCCTGTCGCCGCAGCACAAGCTAAAACAGAGGGTTATGTCGTCGCCGAGTTTGATATTCAGCCGGATGACACTGTGCAGAATGTGCAAATTATCAAATCCGTGCCGGCGCAGGTGTTTGATAAAGTGGCAATTAAGGCGTTGCAGCAATGGGTCTATAGCCCATCCGTCACCGGGCTGAAACAAGCTAAAGTGCAACTCGATTTTGCGATGGATCCGGTATCTGCAGATATCGAGCGGGGGCAGGTTGCACCGACGCATTAAGACCGGCGATTTACAGTCAAAACAGCAAAGGGGCCACCGGCTCTTTTGCTGTTTTGTCTGGAGCCCGCGCTTGAGAGACGCCTGATCAGAAAAAGCGCGGAAAAACCGCGCCATTGCGCTACAGAAAAGCCGCACAAATCGGTATACTTTCCGGTCTTTATTGCCGAAATAGCTGAGCAGGTGCGCTTTCTATGCACAAATACGATATTGAAACCTTTCAGGGCCTGATCCTGGCATTGCAGGATTATTGGGCGCGTCAGGGCTGCGTCATTGTGCAGCCGCTGGATATGGAAGTGGGTGCCGGTACTTTCCACCCGATGACATTCTTACGTTCGCTGGGGCCTGAGCCAAGCAACGTCGCATACGTGCAGCCATGCCGTCGCCCGACTGATGGTCGTTACGGCGAAAACCCAAACCGGTTGCAACATTATTATCAATTTCAGGTCATTCTGAAGCCGTCACCATCCGACATTCAGGAGCTGTATTTAGGCTCTTTGCGTGAACTTGGTATCGACACGCTGGTACACGACATCCGTTTTGTCGAAGACAACTGGGAGTCACCAACTTTAGGCGCCTGGGGCCTTGGCTGGGAAGTCTGGCTGAATGGCATGGAAGTGACGCAGTTCACCTACTTCCAGCAAGTTGGTGGCCTCGAGTGTCGTCCGGTTACCGGCGAAATCACTTACGGTTTAGAACGCCTCGCTATGTACATTCAGGGCGTCGACAGTATTTTTGATTTGGTCTGGACCGATGGCCCAATGGGCCGCGTCACTTATGGCGACGTGTTCCACCAGAATGAAGTCGAGCAATCTACTTATAACTTCGAACATGCGGATGTGCCGGCGCTGTTTGCTGCTTTTGATCAGCATGAAGCCGAAAGCCACAAGCTGATTGAACTGGGCCTGCCGCTGCCGGCCTATGAAAAAGTGATGAAAGCCTCACACGCCTTTAACCTGCTGGATGCCCGTCACGCCATTTCAGTGACCGAGCGTCAGCGTTATATTCTGCGGGTCCGCACGCTGGCCAAGGCTTGTGCGGAAGCTTATTACGCCGCACGGGAAAAGCTTGGTTTCCCGTTATGCCGCAACACTAAGCAGGAGGCCTGATCGTGGCACAAGATTTTTTTGTCGAGATTGGCACTGAAGAGCTGCCACCGAAGTCGTTAAAAACCTTAGCAACGGCGTTGCAGCAGAATATCATCGAAGAGCTGAATAAACTCGGTCTGGCGTTTACTGACAGCCAATGGTACGCCGCGCCACGCCGTCTGGCGGTTCGTGTCAACGCGCTGGCTGCGCAGCAAGCTGACAAAGTCGTGGAAAAACGTGGCCCGGCTATCGCCGGTGCTTTTGATGCCAACGGCGAGCCGACCAAAGCGGCGCAAGCCTGGGCGGCGTCGAATGGCATCACTGTGGCAGAAGCGGAACGGCTGGAAACAGATAAAGGTGCCTGGCTTGTCCACAAAGCCAAAGTCACAGGTGTAGCGACAGTCGCGCTGCTGGAGCAAGTGGTGGCTACTGCGCTGGCAAAACTGCCGATCGCCAAGCCAATGCGCTGGGGCGCCAATGACGCTGAATTTATCCGTCCGGTGCACACCATCATCATGCTGTACGGCAACGATGTGGTGCCAGCGACCATTCTGGGTAAAACGGCTGGCCGCGTCACTCATGGTCATCGTTTCCATGCGCCAGCCAAAGTTGAAATCGCTAATGCGAATGCGTACTTAAGCACGCTGGAGCAGGCTTATGTGGTAGCGGATTACGACAAACGCAAAGCCTTTATCAAAGCCGAAGTCGAGAAAACAGCTGAAAGCTTAAAGGGTATCGCCCAGATGGACGACGCCCTGCTGGAAGAAGTATCTTCACTGGTCGAGTGGCCGGTGGTGCTGGTGGGTTCTTTTGAAGAACGTTTCCTTGAAGTGCCGCCAGAGCCGCTGATGTCGACGATGAAAGACAACCAGAAGTATTTCCCGCTGAAAGATGCAGCCGGCAAGCTTTTGAATAAATTCATTTTTGTCGCCAACATCGCCAGCAAAGACCCGCAACAAATCATTTCTGGTAACGAAAAAGTTGTGCGGCCGCGGTTAACCGACGCGCAGTTCTTCTTTGGTGTCGATAAAAAGACCAAACTGGCCGACCGGCTGGAAAGCCTCGGCACTGTGTTGTTCCAGCAAAAACTCGGTACGCTGCTGGAGAAATCCCAGCGCATCAGTGAACTGGCAGGTTATATAGCCGGCAAAATCGGTGCTGATGTTGAACACGCCAAACGCGCCGGTTTACTGTCAAAAACCGATCTGATGAGCAACATGGTCGGCGAATTCCCGGAAACACAGGGCATTATGGGTATGCATTATGCGCGCATCGACGGCGAAGCCGAAGCGGTGGCGCTGGCGCTGAACGAGCAATATATGCCACGTTTTGCCGGTGATGCATTGCCGGGCCAGTTAGTCAGCTGCGCTGTGGCGATTGCCGACAAGCTGGACTCGTTAGTCGGTATCTTTGGCATCGGTCAGGCGCCAAAGGGTGACAAAGACCCATTTGCGCTGCGTCGTGCTGCGATTGGCGCGCTGCGCATCATGGTAGAGAAACAGCTGCCGCTGGATTTACTCGACGTGATTGGCTTTGCCCAAACCACTTTTGGCGACAAGCTTTCTAATGCGCAAGTAGCCGACGAAGTACTGGACTTTATGCTGGGTCGCTTCCGCGCCTGGTATGAAGGTGAAGGTTATGGCATCGACGTGATCCAGGCGGTGTTAGCGCGCCGGCCCACCAATCCGGCCGACTTTGACCGTCGGGTCAAAGCAGTCGCTGAGTTCCGTAAACTGGACGCTGCACTGGCGCTTGCTGCGGCGAACAAACGCGTAGCCAATATTCTGGCCAAAGTGACTGAAGCCATTCCGGCGACTGTCGATGCCGGTTTACTGACAGAAGCGGCCGAAAAAGCGTTGCACACGGCTATTGCGGCTGAGCAGGCTTATCAGCAAAGCTTGAATAGCTACAGCGAAGGCCTGGCCCATCTGGCGCAATTGCGCGACGTGGTCGATCAATTCTTTGACCAGGTGATGGTCAACGCCGATGACGCCAAAGTGCGGCTGAACCGTCAGGCGCTGCTGGCGCAGTTACGTGCGTTGTTCCTGCAGGTGGCGGATATAGCAGTGCTGCAGTAAGCATTGTTCGTCGTTCGAATCGCTAAAAGCCAGCCTCGTGCTGGCTTTTTTATACCCGCAGCCACATGCTGGTTCGTGGCATCGTGAAATTAATTGGCCTGACTATGAACCTGCAGCCTGAGTTGCGTCGTCTTTATCACTGAAATTGCGAAGAACTGAGGGAACGATGCTGCAAGCTGAACTGGATTTGTTAGTGCTGGCTTTTCAGCAAGGCGATAAAACGGCGCTGACTGCCCTCTATCAGCATTTTCACCGTGATTTACTGCGCTTTGCGCACTGGCAGGTACAAGGGCATCCGGTTGCTGCAGATCTGGTACAAAACGTCTGGTTCAAGGTGCTGAAACGAGTCCACCGGCTGGAGGACCCTGCGGTCTTTACCAGCTGGTTGTACCGGGCGGTGCGCTGGGAAGTGCTGGATTGGCAAAAGCAGGCAAATCAACGACTCACCGAGTTATTGGCAGAACCTGAATCGCTGCAGGCTCCACTGCTGCCTGAGGATGATTTCGCCGATTGCCTGTCGGGCTTCAATGCGGAAGACCAACTGCTAATCCGGTTGTTTTATCAGCATGAACTGGCGCAACAGGATATTGCCTTAATTCTGCAAATTCCACCGGGCACAGTGAAATCGCGGTTATATCGGATCCGCCAGCAACTGGCGGCGCAAATCAGGCCAGACAAAATGCGGTCTGCTGAAGTTAAAGAGCCACGAGGTGAACAACATGAATGAAGATAAAGAGCTCGCGCAGTTATTGGCGCGACAAAACGCCGAAATCGATCGGCTGATGAGGGAGGAGCAAGGATTGCCGGCGGTGCTCGCGGCCGGATTCCAGGGTGGACTGAGTGGATTGATGCTATTTGCCTATATCGTCGCTGTGGTACTGGCCATTGCATTGTTTTACTGCGGGTATCGTTTTATCACTGCGCCATCTGCCGATTTAGTTTTTTGGGGCGTGTTGCTGTTGTTGTGTTTTCAGGCGCAGGTGGGCACCAAACAATGGATTTGGCTGGAAACGCAGCGGGCCGGCACGATGCGGGAACTGAAAAAACTGCAACTGGCGATAGAGCAGCTGCAAAGTAGAGTGCAGCAGCAATAGCGGGTGATAAGCCGTAGTGATGCCATCGCAACAAAACTCCGGCTGGTCGCAGAAACTTTGTGTGGTGCTTGCCGGCGCAGCACGGACGCCTTAGCTTGGTATTTTTTAACCAAACTGAGTTGTCGTTGATGCGCCGGATCCTCCCCGTTTTTTGCCTTGTCGCTGGCCAGTTGTTCGCAGCACAGGCGTTTGCCAATGAATCTGCTGCGGCTTTGCCATATTTCCCGGGCAGCCAATACAACAGCACTGTGCCGACGGTGCAGCAGGCGCTGGGTTATGCGCTGGGGAGCCGCATCACAGAACCGGCTGCGGTGCTGGACTATTTCCGCCAGCTGCAGCAAGCGGCGCCGGACCGGCTGAAGCTGGTGCAGTATGGCAAAAGTGCGCAGGGGCGGCCGCTGTTTTATGTGGTGATTGGCAAGCCTGCGCATTTAAGCGCCTTAGATCAAATCGAAGCCGATATGCGTCGACTGGCTGACCCGCGGACCTTAAATGGAGACGGCGCCGAACAACTGCTGCAACAGCTGCCATCCAGCGTCTGGGTGTCCAGTACCTTGCATGGTAATGAAATCAGCCCGGTCGATGCAGCGATGGCGCTGGCGTATTTCCTGCTCGCTGAACAAAGCGGCAAAGCGGCGCAAATCCTTGATAACACGCTGGTGTATATCGAACCGCTGCAAAACCCGGACGGTCATCATCGTTTTGTCAGCCGTTATTACGCCACCGCTGGCCTTGAGCATTCCGCCGACCGTTTTTCCGCCGAACATAACGAACCCTGGCCCAATGGCCGCACCAATCATTATTTGTTTGATATGAACCGCGACTGGGTAGCACTGACTCAACCGGAAATTCAGCAACGGGTAAAGGCGCTGCAACAGATGTTCCCGCTGGTGTATGTCGATTCACACGAGATGAGTGGCGACCAGAGTTATTACTTCAGCCCGGAAGCGGAACCTTACAATCCATTTATCCTGCCAGCACAGCGTGAGACGTTGCAGTGGTTCGGCCAGAACAATGCAAAACAGTTTGATGCGCTGGGCTATGACTACTTTACCCGCGAAATCTTTGATGCGTTTTTCCCGGGCTATGGCGCCAGCTGGCCGCTGTATCACGGCAGCATTGCGATGACCTATGAGATGGGCTCGGCACGGGGTCACGCTTATCGCAAACAAGATGGCTCTGTAGTGACTTTTGCCGACGGTGTGCAGCGTAACTTTATTGCTTATACCGCCACACTGGAAACGGCAGCGACTAAACGCAAAGAGCTGCTGCAGCGTTTTTATCAGTACCGGCAACAGGCGCTGAAGCAAGGTACCAGAGATGGCATCGGCAGTTATATTTTCCCGGCGCTGCGCGACAAAGCCGGCCACCAAAAATTGATGGGCGTGTTAAGCCAGCATGGTATTCGGGTGGAGCAGGCAACAGAGGACTTCCGCGCCTGTGGCCAGTCGTATCAACAAGGCGCTTATCTGGTGAATACCGCACAGCCGACTTATCAGCTGATCCGCGCTGTGATGGATGACACAGTGCCGATGGATGCGAAATTTATCAAACAGCAGGAAGCGCGCCGTGCCAATAATCTGCCGGACCAGATTTATGACGTGACCGCCTGGTCCTTGCCACAGATGTATAACCTGCAGGTGAACCGTTGCAGCACCGTTGTGGAAGTGCAAAGCCAGGTGGTTGGCCCCGAGACAATTCTGCCAGGCAAGGTCACTACACCCGATGCCAGTTATGGTTATCTGGTACCCTGGGGTGATATGGCTGCTGCCCGACTGATGAGTGCGGCGTTACAACAGGGGTTTAAGGTCAAAAGTACCGATCTGGCCTTCACCCATCAAAATGGCAAACAATATCCGGCTGGCACGCTGATTTTGAGTAAGACCGATAACCCGGGCCTTGCCGACAAAATTGGCGCGCTGGCGGCTAATTCCGGTGCTTGGGTGGAAGGCATCAACAGCAGTTGGGTTTCCGACGGGCCAAATTTTGGTTCAGATCAGGTCAAGCTGATCCCTAAAGTGAAGATTGCCATGGCCTGGGATGAGCCAACAGACCCGCTCAGTGCTGGCAGTGCCCGGTTTGTGCTGGAGCGTTTTGTTGGTTATCCGGTGACGGCGCTGCGGCCGGCGCAAATGCTGCAGTCGGCGCTGCAGGGCTATGACGTACTGATTCTGCCGTCGACGCGCAGTGGCTACCAAAACGCTTTGGGCGAACGCGGTCAGCAGTTACTGCGCCAGTTTGTGCAGCGCGGTGGTGTGCTGATTGCGCTTGGCAACGCCAACGAGTGGTTGTTGCAAGGCAAAGAGCCGCTGCTGGCCAGCAAACAGGAATTTAAAACCAGTGCGCGCGAAAAACCGCAGGACGACACGCAAGTGCCTGGCACTGTGCTCAAAGCAGAATCCGATTATCAGAAATTACTGGAACCCTGGCAGGCGGACCCGGATTGGGTGCCGGGCTTTTTGGCCAATGCCCGTGTCGATCAGAATCACTGGTTAAGCGCAGCAGTGCCGCCGCAGGTCAAAACCATTTATGTCGGCAATCAAATCTATACGCCGCTGTCGATTGATCAGGGGCGCAATGTCGTGACTTTCGACAGCGCCGACAAAGTGCTGGCAGGCGGTTTTGTCTGGGACGAAAACCGCCTGCAAATCGGCCATAAAGCCGTGGTCATGGTGCAGGAGCTGGGCCGCGGTCAAATCGTCGCCTTTACTCAGGAACCAAATTTCCGCGCTGCCGTCGATGGCATGCATCTGTTGTATATCAACGCGGTGTTCCGTGGCGCTGCCAACGCGTCACCGCTGCGTTAGAAAAAGCCAGCCTGAAAGGCTGGCCCATAGTTAAACATAGTTACGTGGGTTTCACGATACCTTGTAGCTGGCGACGTACCAGTGCAGCGCGTCACGCAGCAACACCGCAGTACCGGCGCCAAATCTGTCGTAATAAGCCTGAAAACGCGCATCGCTGACGTATAAGTCACCGAGCATCACCAGACGCTGCAACGGACATGGTCCATACTGTTGCAGCCATTGATGCTGGCGCACCGCCCACAGCTGCACTTCGGCGGCATCGGCCGGTAAATGCAGACATTGCGCTAAGCCCCGGGCGATCTGTTCACCTTCTTGCGCCAGCTGTTGCTGTTGTTCCGCGTTTAACTGCGCCAGTTGCTGTTCGCTCTGACGGATCTCGGCTTCGCCCCAGCGCTGTGCTGCTTCTTCGCGTAATGTCGCCTGACTGAATTGATTAAATAACTGGGATGACGTGGTCATCGATGAAGACTCCTGCTGTTGGATAGTAAAATCCAGCATGCTTTGCAGCCGTTGCAGATGTGCGATCCGCCCGGCCAGCAATTGCTGTTGCTCCCGTAAACAATGAGTCAGGTCATAGTCCGGTTGCTGCATGATCTGCTGGATTTGCGCCAGCGGATATTCCAGCTCACGAAACATCAGGATCTGCTGCAATTGCAGCACCTGTTGTTCGTTATACAGCCGATAGCCACCACTGCTGCGACCTGCCGGTTGCAACAATCCGATCGCATCATAGTGATGCAGGGTACGGACGCTGACGCCGGCAAGCGCGGCGAGCTGACTAATGCTGTAAGTTGACATACCTGACTCCTGTTGACGGCGGGCAGTCTGCAGCCTGACGTAACGTCAGACGCAAGCAGTTATTGCAGGATTTTTTGCAGAAATTTCATAGAGCCAGCGATTCTCAGCTTCGAACCAGATTACGGCCATCTGCTTTGGCCTGATACAGCAGCTGGTCGGCCTGGCGTAGGGCTTCGTCAAAATCGTGGCTGCCGCTTAGCACGGCCACGCCAAAACTACAGGTGATCACCAGCTCGGGATGTTGTGGCAAAAAGCGCTGCTGCGCCACAGCCTGACGGATTTTTTCCGCGACCCGGGCCGCGTCAGTCAGTTGCGTGTGTGGCAACAGCAATAAAAATTCTTCACCGCCATAGCGGCAGGCGATATCGGGCTGGCGCAATTTGCCGCGAAACAACCTGGCGATTTGCTGCAGGACTTTGTCACCCTCGGCATGGCCAAAGCTGTCGTTGATATGTTTGAAATGGTCCAAATCGACCAAAATCAGTGCCATTGGCAACAACAATTCCGGTTGTTGCTGCAGATATTGCGGCATGCTCTGGTCGAGGAAACGCCGGTTGGCGAGGCCGGTCAGCGCGTCGGTATTGGCCTGATTGTCTTTGCTGCGCTGCAGCAAATCCATACTGTGGTGGCTGCGTTCGCGAAAATGTTCGTTAATGCCGCAGGCCAGGATCAGGGTCAGCAAAGACGCCAGAAACCGGCTGCTTTCGGCCACCCGGTATTGTGCCTGTCCCAATGCCGGGCCATACAGTACCAACGCCAAAATCGCCAGCAGGGTCAGGTTCAGAATAGTGCCGCGTTTGCGGCCCAATAAACCATACAAAATCGGTGGAAACGGAAACACCCAAAACAGCGCAGTTTGCTCAAACCCGCCATGCACGACCAGCCCAACTACAAAAGCGGACACCAAGACACCTTCAATCAGACAAGCCGTTTCCAGCTGTTGACTGGCATGAAACCAGGCGGCATTGAGTAAAAAGCTAAAGGCGCAGCCAAACAGGATAAATTGCAGCAGGTAATCTTCGCTGAACAAATGCCGTAAGCCCAGCACCAGCATAATGGCCGAGGTGATATAGCTGACAAACAACAGAATGTAGCGGCGACGATTCTGTTCAACAGACAAGGCTTCAGCCAGACCGGCGCGGGAAATAGGCACTATGCATTTTCCTTCCGCTGAGAATGCCCCAGTATTGAGTCAAGCGGCAGGAAAACACAATGTCAGGCTGTGTTTTTTTTCAGCAGATAACGATAGGGCAAGCTACTGGTATCACTGGCAATTAATTCGTGATCCATAAAACGGCAGAACGCCGGAATATCACGGGTGGTGGCCGGGTCGTCGGCAATGATCAACAAAGTTTCACCGGCCTGCATTTTCCGGATAGTCAGTCGGGTCATCATCACAGGTTCAGGGCAACGCAGGCCCAAAGCGTCGAGTTGCTGGTCGGCATCAGTAAATAAATCAGCAGCAGGGGACATCAGCAAAACTCCGGTTCAGGTCCAAAAGCGGTATCGTAACGGCGCGGCCGGCTGATTTCAAATCCCGGCCATAAACAAAGGCAGCCGTAGCTGCCTTTGTCATCATGTCTAAACAGGCTTATTCGACGCGTTCAAACACAGTCGCGATACCCTGACCCAGACCAATACACATAGTCGCAAGGCCATAGCGGGCGTCTTTGCTTTCCAGCACGTTAATCAGCGTGGTGGAAATACGTGAACCGGAACAACCCAGCGGGTGACCCAGTGCAATAGCGCCGCCATTGAGGTTCACTTTGGTGTCCATTACTTCAAGCAGGCCTAAGTCTTTCATCACCGGCAGTGCCTGGGCAGCAAAAGCTTCGTTCAGCTCAAAGAAGTCGATTTGGCTGATGTCGAGGCCAGCGGCTTTTAACGCTTTTTTCGACGCCGGCACCGGGCCATAACCCATGATCGACGGGTCACAACCGGCCACACCCATACCAATGACGCGGGCGCGGATTTTCAGGCCTAAAGCTTTGGCTTTGTCTTCACTCATCACCAGCATGGCAGAAGCACCATCCGATAACGCCGAAGAAGTTCCGGCGGTGACAGTGCCGTTGGCCGGGTCAAACACCGGGCGCAGTGCGGCCAGGCTTTCGACTGTGGTTTCCGGCCGGATCACTTCGTCATAATCAAACTGCTTCAGCACGCCGTCGGCATCATGGCCAAGCACCGGCAGAATTTCGGCTTTAAAGCGGCCTTGCACTGTTGCTTCATGCGCCAGACGATGCGAGCGGGCACCAAACTCGTCTTGCTGCTGGCGGCTGATGCCGTGCATTTTACCCAGCAGTTCCGCGGTCAGGCCCATCATGCCGGCGGCTTTCGCCACAGAGACACCGAGACCCGGGTGGAAATCAACGCCATGCGTCATCGGCACATGGCCCATATGTTCCACGCCACCGATTAAATACACTTCGCCCATGCCACACTGAATTGAGCGCACCGCATCATGCAGCGCCTGCATTGAAGAACCGCAAAGACGGTTCACTGTGACCGCAGGCACCGAATGCGGAATTCCGGCTAATAACGCGGCGTTACGCGCCACGTTAAAACCCTGTTCCAGCGTTTGCTGCACACAACCCCAAATCACGTCATCAATGTCTTCCGGCGCCAGGCCCGGATTGCGTTCCAGAATGCCACGCATTACATAAGCAGACAGTTCTTCTGCCCGGACGTTACGGAAAATACCGGCCTTGGAGCGGCCCATCGGCGTACGGATACAATCAACAATAACGGCTTGTTTCATTTTTAAGTTCTCCGCCATTAAACCGGATAAAACACCTGGCCGCTTTGAGCCATGGCGCGGGTTTTGTCTGTGACCTGATAGATTTCACCCAGGTCGGCGTATTGGTCAGCCAGTGCCACGAAGTTGGCCAGGCCCATAGTGTCGACATAGCGCAGTGGACCACCGCGGAACGGAGGGAAACCTAAGCCATAAATCAGGCCCATGTCGGCTTCGGCTGCAGTCGCTACAATGCCTTCTTCCAGGCAACGGATGGCTTCGTTAATCATCGGGATCATGGTGCGGGCGATGATTTCATCGGCACTGAATTCACGCGGCGCGGCGGCAACACCGGCCAGCAGCGCAGTGGCGGCCGGGTCCAGGTCTTTCTTCGGTTTGCCTTTAGCATCTTTGCTGTACGCATAGAAACCGAGGCCATTTTTCTGGCCATAACGATTGGCGGCATACATCACGCTGACCGGGTCGTTGGCAAGTTTTGCCATGCGCGTCGGGAAGCCGTCGGCCATCACGTCAGTACAGTGATGTGCGGTATCGAGGCCCACCACGTCGAGCAGATAAGCCGGGCCCATTGGCCAGCCGAATTGTTTTTCCATCACCTTGTCGATTTGCGCGAAGCTGGCGCCATCGAGCAGTAATTTTGAGAAACCGGCAAAATACGGGAACAACACGCGGTTGACGTAGAAGCCCGGGCAGTCGTTGACCACAATCGGCGATTTGCCCATTTTGGCGGCGTAAGCGACGACAGCGGCCACGGTTTCATCTGAAGTGTCTTTGCCACGAATGACTTCAACCAATGGCATCTGGTGCACCGGGTTAAAGAAGTGCATACCACAGAACCGGCTTGGGTCGGTCAGGTTCGCCGCCAGCAAATTAATCGAAATGGTCGAGGTATTGGACGTGATAATGGCATCAGCCGCCACCACAGTTTCGATTTCTTTCAGCACGGCGCCTTTGACTTTCGGGTTTTCTACCACGGCTTCAACGACGATATCGACCGTTTTCACCGGTTCCAGCGACAGCGTTGGCTGAATTGAAGCGACCACTTTGGCCATGCCGGCGGCGTCGAGTTTTTTCCGCTCCACTTGTTTGCCGAGCAGCTTAATGGCTTCGCCCATGCCCAGTTCCAGCGCTTTGTCGTTGATGTCTTTCATCACCACCGGCACGCCTTTGGACGCGCTTTGATAACAAATGCCACCACCCATAATGCCGGCACCCAGTACTGCCGCTTTGTTGATAGCTTTTTTCGCGGTTTTGGCGGCTTGTTTGGCTTTGGCTTTAATCAACTGGTCGTTCAGGAATAAACCGATTTGCGCCGTCGCTGCCGTGGTTTTTGCCAGCTTGGCAAAACCGGCATTTTCCAGCGCCACAGCACCGGCGCGGTCGAGGCGGGCGGCTTTTTCAATAGTTTCTACTGCCAGCATCGGTGCCGGGTAGTGTTTGCCGGCCTGCGCAAATACCATGCCTTTGGCGGTGCTGAAGCTCATGATGGCTTCGGTTTTATTCAGTTTCAGCGGCTCTAATTTGGCCTGACGTTTTTTCCGCCAGTTCAGCTTGCCGGCGATGGCGTCTTGTACCATCGACAAAGCCGCAGCTTTTAATTTGTCCGGTGCGACGACGGCGTCGACTGCACCTTCTTTTAACGCTTGTTCAGCGCCACGCTCTTTGCCGGTGGTGATCCACTCCATCGCAGTGTCCGCACCGACGATGCGTGGCAGACGGGCCGTGCCGCCAAAGCCAGGCATCAGGCCCAGCTTCACTTCCGGCAAACCGATTTTGGTGGTAGTGTCAGCAACACGGTAGTCAGCGGTCAAAGTCCATTCACAGCCGCCGCCAAGGGCAAAGCCTTTAATAGCGCAAACGGTCGGAACCGGTAAATCTTCCGCCAGGTCAAACACGTCTGATGCTTGTTTAATCCATGGCACCAGTTGTTCTTCTGCTTGTTGGAAGGTGCCCAGGAATTCAGTGATATCAGCGCCGACAATAAAGGCGTCTTTGCCGCTACTGTAGATCAGGCCTTTTAAGGCGCTGTCGTTATGGAGAAGGTTGAGGGCCGCGCGGCAGTCCGCCAGCGTCTGCTGGTCGAATTTATTGACCGAGCCGGCCGCGTTAAAGGTAAACTCGGCAATACCGTCCGCAATGTATTGCACGGTAATGCTGGAACTCTGGTAGATCATGGATGTTCTCCTTCGTCGCGTAGGTGACAGATACTTTTTTGAGATCGTCGCAACAGGTCAGATGAGTCTTGTGCGCAAGCAGTGTGTCGCGGTTCAGGAAAAAATTCAACCGTTATTTAAACGAGCGTTTGAATCGGCCGGCGACAACCAACTAACTATAGGTGGATTTTCGAAACATGGGGCAATTGAAGTCCGGGTTGGCAGTGTTGGTATTGTGGTGCGGTGCTGTGGTGGCCCCCGCATTGGCCGCGCCGTCAGACGCCGTATTGCGCGAGCGCTTTCTGCAGGCCGAGAAAAAAATTCACAAAGTGCCGCTGGCGCAGGCGGAAAAAATGCTGCGCGATTTACATGCGTATCCGCTAAAACCATATATTGAGCTGGAATATGTCAGCCGCACCTTAGGCAATACTGAGGCGGTGCAAACGTTCCTGCAACAATACAAAGGCACACCGCTGGAGTGGCCGCTGAAAAAACGCTGGTTGTTGTATCTGGCCGGAGTGCAGCTGACGCAGCCGTTCCTGAAACATTACCAGATGGGCACTGACACAGTGCTCGATTGCACGGCGCTGCAATTACGTTTGCTGAATGAGCCGCC
>CAMLRA010000006.1 GCA_946482325.1 uncultured Chromatiaceae bacterium
TGTGAAAGCTGACCGTAAAAGCAAACTGCAGCCGGGACAGCAGCGCGGAATCCAGTTCCATCATGCTGCTCCCCGGCCGCGTCCGGCCCAGAACCATAACGGCGCCAATACGGCGGCGATACCAAGCAGAAAAGCCAATTCAGTGAAAAAGACTGACCACAACATGGATGAACTCCTTAACGAGCTGAAAATCAACAGCGATGCCAGTTCAATGCGATTGTTGGGCCATGCCGGTACAATTTAGCAAAACATTGATCTGTATCAATAAATACCAAGCTGCTTGAGGTGGATGACAAGCTGGTTTACGCTATGGCCATCATAAATCGTCAACACCGTTGACACTCTGTGTCTGAAAAGCAGGGAGATCTGATGGATTTAGCGCTGCTATTTGAAACCATGCTGGGACTGACCAGCCTCAGTGCTTTGTGGACCGGACTTTGGCTTTGGTGGCACGCGCGTTTTCAACCGGTGTTAAAACCACTGGCCGGTTTTTGCGCCATGATGGCGGCCTGGTGTGGTGGCCATCTGGCGCTGCAACATGACTTGCTACTGCCTGGCAAAGTGCTGATCCTGGCCAATCCGTTGATGCCAGCGTTTTTTCTGCAGTTTGCCTTGCGGTATGTCACGACACAGCCACAACAGCCGCAGCTGCGCTGGATTGAATGGTTAAGGCAGTATCAGGCCTGGCTGTTGCTGAGTTCGGTGCTGGTGGTGTTGCTGAGCTGGTCACAGCCATCGGCACGGGTACAGGCCTTGTATGGCATGCCGGTGTTTTTTCTGTTTGATGGTTTTGGTTGGTTTAATCTGGGGTACACAGTGCTGCTCGGTATGCTGGCGCATTGGGTGCTGTGGCGGGGACGCCATGCTTACCAGGGCAATAAACGTCATTCAGTCGTCGCCATTTCGATGACCGCCGGTATCGGTTTGTTACTGGCAACCAGCTTTGTTTTTCCGTCTTTAGGTCTTAACTGGTATCCCTGGCCGATGCTGGTGTTGCCGCTTTATCTGGTGTTGCTGGTGTACAGCGTGGTGCGCTATCAGCTGCTGGCGGTCAATGCTTTTGCCAGTCGCGCGCTGGTCTATCTGGTGATGGGCTTGCTGCTGTTGTTGTTGATGGCACTGATCAGTTCGTTATTCGGTCAGTTTGGTATGCCGGCATTGGCTGCTGTGCCGGGCTGGCAGCTTTGGCTGTATTCCAGTTTATTGCTACTTTTCGCTGCAGCCGCCTATCGGCCGGCCAGCCGGTTGGCCGAACGGTTGATTTTTCCAGGGGTTCAGCTTAGTGAAGCCATGGTGAGTCGCTGGCAACAACAGCTGGCATCAGCTCCTGACTGGCAGCAGCTCGCTGAACAGGCGGCGATGCTCATTCATCAGCCGCTAAAACAGCCGGTGCAGATCAGGTTGTTGCAAGGGGCTGAATTGTTGGCGCAGAGTGTGGAGTCATCTGCTTTAAAGTTGCAGGTAACTTCGGTGAACAGTAGTGATTCTGCAGTGAGCGGCTGGCAATTTTCGATCGATGGCGAACAAGGTCTGACACCAACCTTAAAACTGACAGCTGAAGTGTTTGGCTCCTTGCTGGTCAGCAGCTGCGCCCGTTTGCAATCGGCCTTAGCGCTGGCTGAAGCAGAAAAACAGCAGCTGGCGCAGCAACATCTGGTCGAACTCGGCGCGCTGGCCGCTGCTATGGCGCATGAATTGCGTAACCCGCTGAATATCATCTCGATGGCTTCGGCTGCGGTCGATGCCGAACTGCGTGGCCATATTCAGACTCAGCTAAAGCGTGCCGACCGGCTCATCGCCGACATGCTGGTGTATGCCGGCCGGATGCAGCTGCAACCGGTGTTGTTTGAGCTGCAGCCGCTGGTGCAGTCATTGTTACAGCAGGCGCCGGATGGTGTGCGCACTGAGCTGGAGATCCCGGCCGGATTGCAGCTGCAGGCCGACCCCTACCGCATCCAGCAGGTGCTGCAGAACCTGTTTGACAACGCTTTTGCCTTTTTACGCAATCAGCCCGGCGCTTGTCTGCGGGTGGAAGCCGGTATTTTCGGTGGCGAAGTGCAAATCCGTGTGCTGAACAATGGACCGGCGCTGGACGCGTCCTTGCTGGATGGCCAACTATTCCGGCCTTTTGTCAGTAAAAGGGCCGGTGGCAGTGGCCTGGGTCTGGCCATTGTTGCCCGTATTATCGGGGCCCATCAGGGCCGTATTCAACATCAGAGCGATCCGGTCTGGCCGGTCTGCTTCATTGTACATTTGCCTGTGAATTCCGGAGAGATACGCTGATGAGCGCTGCTTTTTCGTTAGACAACTTCCGCACTGCCCGCATCTTGCTGGTCGACGACGAACCGGCGTTTCGCCTGCTGGCCGAACGTTTTTTGCAGCAGCAGGGCCATCAGGTGCTGCTTGCGGCCGATTTGGCTCAGGCCAAAACCGTGCTGGCACAACAACCAGTGGATTTAATTCTGCTGGATTTATCTTTACCGCCGGCCTTTGACCCGCAGGCTACCTTGCAGGCACTGCCCGAGCTGGCTGGCCAGCCGGTGATTATTCTGACCGGTCATGCCGAACGCGAACTTGCGCTGCAGGCAATCAGCCTTGGCGCCTGGGATTTTCTCGCCAAACCGATAGATCCGGATTTACTGGCGGTCGTGGTGAAGCGGGCGGTCAGTAAACATCTGCTGGAACAGGAACTCAACAGCTTTAAACGCGGTGCTGTGGCGCAGCAGGGCTTGCAACAGCTGGTCGGGGTGTCGCCGGCGCTACGGAATATCCGCACCTTAATTGAACGCATTGCGCCGACTGACGTGCGGGTGCTGGTGACAGGGCCGTCCGGTACCGGCAAAGAAGTGGTGTCCAGAGCACTGCATCAGCTTAGCTTGCGCGCTGCCGGGCCTTTTGTCTCGGTGCATTGTGGGGCTATTCCGGCTGAATTGCTGGAAAGTGAACTTTTTGGTTATGTGCGCGGCGCTTTTACCGGCGCCGATAAAGACCGGCAGGGCCTGCTCAGTATGGCCGATGGTGGCACGCTGTTTCTCGATGAGATTGGTGAAATGCCGCTGCCGATGCAGGTCAAGCTGCTGCGGGTGCTGCAGGAAGGCACTTTTTATCCGGTCGGTGGCCGTGAGCAGAAAAAAATCGACATCCGGCTGGTGTCGGCCACCAATGCGCAGTTGCCTGAGCTGGTGAAACAAGGCCGTTTTCGCGAAGACTTGTATTACCGCATCAAAGGCATCACGCTGGAAACCCCGGCGCTGGATGAACGACGTGAAGATATTCCGCTGCTCATTCAGCACTTTTTGCAGCAGATCGCTGCAAAGTCAGCGCAAAACGTCCAGTTGGCTGCGCCGGCGCTGCAATGGTTTTTGCAAAGGCCCTGGCCGGGTAATGTGCGTGAACTGCGTAATACGCTGGAAAGTGTCGTCGCGATTGCCCGCCATGGTGTGGTGCAGCTGGCTGACATTCAGCTGCTGCATCTGGATGCGCAGGAGTCTGCGTTTGTTGATTTGCAGTTACCACCGGGCAGTTCACTGGACGAGCAGGTGCGCCAGCTGGAAATTCGTTTATTAAGCGAAGCGCTGACCACCCATCAGGGCAACCGTAGTCAGGCGGCGCGTCAGCTCGGTTTGTCACGCCAGGGCCTGCTGAAAAAAATTGAACGGTATGGCCTGCAGCAGATGGGGCAGACCGATTAACGGTTGCCCTTGTCTGCAATGACACGTTGTTTTGGCGTTAAGGTAACTGGGTTAAATCCAGCACTGGTGCTGTAGTCGCCTCGCGGCTGAACTTGCTGCCATAAGTGGTGAAATCATCGAAAAAACCACCATTTTTCAGGTAAAAACGGCCATTTTTCACGCCGCCCTGATAGTCCCAACGTGATTGCCGTTTAGCGGTATCGTCATAGCTGAAACTGGCTTGGAGCAGCGGCAGCCACTCGCCGGCGGCAGTTCTCACCCAGCCGTTGCCATATTGCGCTTCACGGCTGAACTGGCCGGCTTCCGGGATGAAATTTTCCAGAAAAGCGTGGTGATGGGTTAACCAGGTTTGGGTCTTGGGCCGGCGGAAACTGGCGATCAGGCGCCAGCTGGCCTGTTCCGGTGCATAAAACCAGGCGCTGTAGTCGGTGCTGTTATTGTCGCCCGGTTTGGCTTTGAGCAGAAATTTGTAGGTGTTGTCGGCGCGCCACGGATAAACCAGATAACTCTGACCACCGGAGCCTTCATTGCCAAATTCACCGGTCTGAACCTCCGGCCCTTTGCGCAGCAGCTGTACCCGGTCTTCCGGCGGTATTTTACTTGGGTCGTCGGTTTCGTAAGGGCTCCAGACCGAAAACAACACGCGGCGCTCGCTGGCGGAATTGGCCTGAATACCAAAATAACCCTGGCCAAAACCATTGGCCATGTAATAAGAGCCAATCACGTCCTGGCCGGCCGGCACCGTCAGTTCCGAATAAAAGTATTCCACCGCTGCATTGGTCGGGCTCGGATAATTCAGGTGCACCGAAGGCCCGCGCCGGCCCCAGTAAAACTCATCTTTAATAAAATAGCTGTCGCTGCCGACCGCACTGCCGCCGATGAAAATGTCGTTAATATCAGCAAACACTTCGGCACTGGCACTGATACCGCGCAGCACGATTTTCTGATAACCAGGCTTACTGACGCTGAATTTGCCGACATACACCTGCTGCAAGGCGGTGTTGCTCAATTCAACTTTTTTGCTGACGCTACCGAGACTGACTTCCAGTGCCGAAGTGCCGGACAACACTTTGGCATTTAATGCCAGTTCCAGCTCGCCGGTTTTACCAAGGCGCAGATATGTGACTATTGTGTCCGAACTGCGGCGCCAGTTGCGGATGCCATCCGCCTGAATGATGCTTTCAGTTTCTTTCGTATTGCCTTCCACCCAACTGTTGGCCGCGGTCGGCACTTTTATGCTCAATTGTGGTGTTTGCGGTTGCGACGGGGTCTGCTGTACCGGCGCAGTGACAGCAGCGCTGGATGTGCCGCCACTACTGCCGCAGCCAGCCTGCAACAATGATAAAAACAACAGGGCCGTTCCGGCCAGTGACTGATGTCTCATAACAACACTCCTGCACACTTTTTAAATAGAGCTATTTAAAATAAAGTGAAATATTTATGAATGGTTCTGCAGGATGCTAGCTTTTGCACAAAAAGAAAGCAAATGAAACTTACGAATATTTTATTGTGGTGGGAAGAACTGCATCAGGTCGGCATGGATCAGCGCATAGTCGGTGGCGCCAAAAAACTCGCGGTGAAAGCGGACTAAATCGGCCTGATACTGCCGGTCCTGCATTTTCTGGTCGAGCAGGCGAATGAGCTGCAAACCAAGCGGGCTTTTGTTGCAGACGATATAACCGCGCGACAACACCACTCCTCGTAGTGTCTGACCTATCACGGGTTGATTGATGCCTTGTTTTTTTAAGCTTGTCCGCACTATAGCCGCAAATTCAATCACGGCATCCAGCCGCTGTTTGCTGAGCATCAGCGCCAGATTTTCGGCGGCGTCATCACCACTGCGGACAAAAAACTGCTGTGGATATTGTTGAATTAAGGCGTCAATTTCCGCGTTGTAACTGCGGCCCGCTGCTACACCGATTTTTAGCTCCGGACGTTGTTGCAGCAATGCTGCCAGGTTAATTGGCTGATCAGATAATGGCCGGGTACTGAGCAGTTGTAGCGGCGGATAGACGCTGGTTGGTAGTTTGGCAAAATACAAAAACTGCTCGCGCTCCGGCGTATGGACTTTATTCAGCGCACAATAATTGCTGTTTTGCCGCAGCAGTTCCCAGGCACGGGCATTGCTCAGGAGCTTCGGTTCTATTTGCAGATCGGGCAGGGCGATTTGTTGTAGTTTGGGCAGAATGCGCGTTTCGACATTTATCCTTTTGTCGTCGCTGAGCGGCATGTGATTTTCCAGCAGCACCATTTGCAGCGGCGCTGCTGTCGCTGCCGCGGCAAATAAACTAAGGGCAAACAAAAAGCGTTGTGTCACAGTCGTTCCTGTCGTGCTGCTCTGCATCAAACTGTAACGCAGTCAGCGGTTTTTTCGACTGAACTACAGCGAAAAAAAACCGCTGAACTGGCGCAATTTAGCGGCAAATTGGACAGAAAAACGGTTATTTGCTGCGGATCAAATGCAGCTGCTGTTGTCTGCCATCAAGGTAATGAAACCGCTGGCCATCAAAATACCCATCTTCTTCCAGCATGATGCGAATTTCGTTGCCCCAGGCCGGCAGATCCACCGCCACATTCAGTTCAATTGAATAGGCCGTATTGGCATAAAGCGGATAATCGCCGCTGCCCGGTGTGCCGTGTTGGTTGTCCCACATGCCGATGGTCGGGCCGGCGGCGTGGCCATGATGACCAATCGGATGGCTGTAGATGGTGGCTTTCAGGCCTTTGTTTTTGGCGTCTTGCAGGCTTTTTGCCAGCAGCGCGTTGCCGCTGAGGCCGGTGTTAAAGTTGCCGGTCAGAATATCCTGTGCCTGATTGCCTTGTCGCAGCGCTTGTTTTAAATAGTCCGGTGCATCGGTTTCGCCCGGCCGCAACACATAAGCATGTTGCTGCTGGTCGGAATTCAGCCGCAGGTAAGTCAGACCAAAATCAACATGCAGCAGGTCGCCGGGTTGAATGATACTTTCGGCTGCGGTGTCGGCTTTTGCCGCAGAGAAAGCTTTAATCTGGTCAAATTTGCCGGAACTCGGCCGCTGAATTGACACTGTCGGATGGAACCAAACCGGCAGACCAAGCCTGGTACTTTCCTGACGCAGCCACCAGACCACATCTTCAGTGCTGGTTTTGCCCGGTGTCACCACTTCGTTGGAAAAAGCCCGGGCAATCAGCTTGTGGCCAATGGCGGTCAGATTTTTATACTGCTCAATCTCGGCTGGCAACCTGGTTTCCAGCCAGCCGACCGCCAGTTTTTCGGCGCTGACTAACTTGCCGGATAAGTCTGTGCCGAGGTTTTGTTTCAGCAAATCCAGTTCGGTCGCGACCATACCGTCAGCATGACCATAATTGGCAGACTGGTTAATGCCAATACGTTTGGGATTTTTACTGCGGATAAGCTCGGCCAGTGCCTGCCATTGGTCCGGTTGTTTTTCCACATCCCAGGCTTTTTTAAAGGCGGTACCGACGTCATACCGCGCCACGGCATACAGTTCCGGCGCCTTGCCTGCGCCCGGATTGACTATCACCAACATGGTGCGGCGGCGCGCAGACAGCCAGGTCGCCGGTAACATGGTTTTCAGTACCGGGTCTTCATTGTATTCCCGTGAAATCAGCAGCCACATATCGATGTTTTCGCGCTGCATCAGCGGTGGCAGAATTTGTGCCAGCCTTTGCTGTAACAGTTCGTCAATCCGCTGGGCCTGCTCGCGCTCCGGCAGAACTTCAGGCGCGGCAGTGGTGGCAAATACGGCCGGGCTGAACAGCAGCGCGAGCGCCAGATAATGTGGTTTCATCGTTGATTTCCTTTTGGACAGGCCCGGCTGAGCTGGCAACTATTGGTTGAAATTTATCCTAAAAGAAAAAAACGGGCTGCAACAGGCGATTGGACCGGATTTGGTGGGAGTTGGTCTTGTCGGCGAGGGTTGAAGTGACGTGCTGAAACCGCGGCAGAGTCGTCAGATGCTGCCGCGGGCGGTGATTGCAGGCCTGTGTTATGACCAATGAATATGCTTAATTTTCCATTGGCCGCCCTGCAGCTGCAGCACGATAGTTTCCATGCCCTGATGATCGCGTTCCTTGCCTTTGTACGAGCCTTTGGTATGGCTGCGGGCTATTGAAATGGCGGTATCGCCATTGATGCTGACCTGATGCTCGAGCGTGGTGACCTGCATATTGGCCAGATAAGCCATATCCGCGGCCATATGGTGTTGCTGATATTCATCCGCACTGCGCTCGACACTACCGCCCTCATAGATAGTGACATCATCGGCCAACAGCGCGCGCGCCTGCTGTTTGTCGCCGCTTTTCAGCGCCTGATGAAAGCTCAGCACAACCTTGGCGGCGGCTGTGTCTGTGCCTTTGCTGATGGCCGGCGTATGCGGCTGATTGCCGTGGGCGGACAGGTTAAAACTGAGCAAAGCCGTCAGCAGCAGTGGAAAGGTGATTTTTATCATTATGTTCCCATTATTATCGTTAGTTTGGCTGGAGTTACTGTAACTGTTGTGACTGCATTTGGAAACGCTGACGACGCAGCGGACAAAACGGCTGGGCAGCGTGACAGCTTTACTTGCCCAAAACCCCCGCCGGCCTTAAACTTTGCGCACTTTTTTCCCGCCACAGGGCTGCGACTTTGACTGACGTTCCTTCTTTATTTCGCCTGAACAAATTTATCAGCGACACCGGCTTTTGCTCGCGCCGTGAGGCGGACAAGCTGATTGAATCGGGCCAGGTCAAAGTGAACGGCCTGGTGGCGGTGGTCGGCACTAAAGTCGCGGCCGAGGATAAAGTTGAAGTGGCAGGTAAACCGCTGAAAAATAAACCACGCCGGGTTTATCTGGCCTATCACAAACCGGTGGGGATCACTTGTACCACTGAGCTGCACGTCAAAGGCAATATCGTTGATGCGGTGCAGTATCCGGAGCGGATTTTCCCGATAGGCCGGCTGGATAAAGAATCCGAAGGCTTGATTTTCCTCACCAATGACGGCGATATCGTCAATAAAATCCTGCGCGCCGGCAATGCGCATGACAAAGAGTATGTCGTCACCGTCGACAAACCTATTCACGACAACTTCCTGAAAAAAATGGCCGCCGGCGTGCCCATTCTCGACACTGTGACTTTGCCTTGTCAGGTTACGCAGAAATCCCGCCAGACTTTTAATATCGTGCTGCGCCAGGGCCTGAACCGGCAAATCCGCCGCATGACCGAATACCTCGGTTTTAATGTCACTAAGCTCAAGCGCGTGCGCATCATGAACGTACGCCTGGCTGGTCTCGCGCCAGGCCAATGGCGCGAACTGACGCCGGCCGAAATGGCCGAGCTTGAGGCTATGTTGCTGACTTCCAGTAAGACTGAAGAAGCTTCGAAGTTGGGCGGCGGGGCTTATCAATACGAGGAGTGACGGGGGATTTTTGCCCTGCGGGCGGCGGTTTCTGTTGTCTTTATCGTTTTTTCCTTGGCCGCTAGTCCGTCTGGCAGAGAACTCACCGTTAGGTGAACTCTTTGCTAGGCGGTCTCTCCGCACAGGCGAAAACAAAAAATAAACCAAGTACAGCCCACTGGGCGAAACAACCGCCTAACAGGCAAAACCCAGCTTACTCAGCGTCTGCCAGGCCTAAGTAATACTGCTCAAACAGCACTTTTTGCAGCGCTTGTTCCATGGCTTCGTTGATAGGGAAGTTCATGCCGCCGAGTTCGTAGTCGATCTGGCGAATTTGTTCTTTGCCGTTACGGATCATCGGTGGTGGGTCGGATTCCAGCGCGATCAGTGTGTCCTGATAGGCTTGCGGATAGTCTGCTTTAATGTTTTTGCAGACGCTGAGCTGCACTTCGCCTTCGCGGCCATTGTAGCCGGCGGCGCCGAACAGGCGGCAGATGCCGGGACGTTTTAAGTAGACGCTGCACTGGCCTTGTTTGCCATCTTCCGAGTGGCGACTGTAAAAGAAGCAACCGTCTTTGTCGTGCGCCGCCAGAGCGTCCAGCGTGCTTTCAGCTTTGCCTTCTTTCACCAGTTCAAATGCCAGTGGCAGCATTTCCAACACTGTGGCTTCAATGCCCGGATGTAAACAACATTCACCACAACCGCTGCGACAGAACAGCCCACGATCACGCTGATATTGCGCATAACGCTGGCCAATCTCGTCGAATACCAGTTCGACCTGGTCAGATAAATGTTGTAATCGTTGTTGCATGGCGGCACCTCAGAATGGGCGCGTATTGTACTGAGCAGCGGCCCACTGCGGCAAGCGTTGTGTTGCGTCGCGAAATCAGTTGGCGGCAAGACCTGCCCCCTAGTATTTGGCGCTTAGCTCTGAATATCGGCCAGTGGTCTGGGTTTGGCGATACCGTAACCCTGGGCGTAATTGACGCCCATCCGCTTTAACTCCAGCAAAATGTCCTGATTTTCGACAAATTCGGCGATGGTCTGAATGCCCATCGCCGTCGCGACGTCGTGGATGGAGTTGACGATGGCGCGGTCGTATTTATCTTCCAGCAGGTCCCGCACGAAGTTGCCGTCAATTTTGACAAAATCGACCGGGAAGTTTTTCAGATAACCATAAGAGGAAAAACCGCTGCCGAAGTCATCCAGTGAAAAATGACAACCTAAGCCTCTGAAATGATGAATAAAATCGAGCGTGTTTTGTAAATTCAGAATGGCCATGCTTTCGGTGATCTCAAAGCAGATATGCCGGGCCGGAATTTGATATTCATCCAGTAGCCCCTGTACATAAGCTTTGAACAGCGGGTCCACTAATGACGCGCCAGACAAATTAATACTGGCGAGGCCCAAAGTGGTCAGGTGCTGCGGATGTTGCGCCAGCCAGCGGAAATAACTGCGCAGTACCCAGCGGTCAATTTGTGGCATCAGGCCATAACGTTCGGCCGAGCTTAAGAAATTCCCCGGTGCGATAATGGTATCGTCGTCACCGACCAGTCGCAGCAGCAGTTCATAATGCGCCAGCGTGTCGCGCTGCTGGATAGCCTGAATGGGCTGCAGATAAAGCACAAATTTATCGTGCTCCAGCGCGTGGCGCAGCACCTGCAGCCACTGCACTTCGGACTGATGTTTCTGCAGTTCCGAGTCGTCGGCATTAAACATGTGAATGCGGTTGCGGCCTTTTTCTTTGGCGACAAAACAGGCGGAGTCGGCTTTTTTCAGTGTTTGTTCGGCGGACAAATCTTCCGGTGTGACTTCAGTCAGGCCAATACTGACGCTGATACTGAACAGGCTGTCCTGCCAGAAAAAGCGGAATTCTTTGACTACATCCAGCAGTGAATAAGCAATGCTAAAGGCTTCCTGTGCCGTTTTACCCGGTAATAACACGCCAAATTCGTCGCCGCCGATCCGCGCCAACACTCCGGTCTGGCCTAAAGCACGTTTTAACTGCTCGCTGATCTGCTTCAGCAAAGCATCGCCGGCGGCGTGATCACAGGTGGTATTGACCAGTTTAAACTGGTCAATATCGATAAAAAGCACGGCACAGCTTTGTTGTTCCAGTTGGCGGCGCTGCCAGGCTTGCTGCGCCAGCACCAGGAAATGGTGGCGGTTGTACAGGCCGGTCAGCGGGTCGTGCGACGCCAGATACGCCAATTGCTCGTTGGCGACTTTTTGCTCGGTAATATCAATCAGCGAACCATGCACAAAGGCTTCGCCCTGCGCATTACGGCTCAAACGAGCCGACATCAGTGCCCAGAATGGCGTGCCGTCGGCGCGTAGACCACGCAGTTCAAAACTTTGATTGCTCAGGTGCTGAAGCTGGCGAACCATATGCAGCCGATCGTCCGGATTGGCGTAATAACGGCCCATGCCGTGTTTTCTGACATCCACTTCCATCTGGCTCAGTTCCTGATAGCCGAGGATATTCAGCAAAGCGCGGTTGGCAGACAACAGCTGGCCTTCCAGCGTCGTGCTGAACAAGCCTTCGACGGCATTGTGGTAAATGTCGTAATACTGTTGCAGCGAACGGATAGTGTGTTGATGCGCTTCAGCGCTTTGCTGACTGGCATTTTGCAGCCGCTGCGCCAGGCTGTAGCTCATCAGCATCATGCTGCAAATCACAGAGAACACCAGCAGCCATTGCCACAGATGTGGCTGGTCCAGATAACCAAATTCTGTCAGCACTAACACGGCGCTGGCGACAAAAAACAACAGCCAGCCAATGGCAAAAGTGCGCGACAGCGGCAGTCCGCTGAAACCATAACGGATCGCCTGCAGTAGATTGGTCAGCATCACCTGACAGACTACCAATAGCAGAATATCCAGCTGCAAACTGCGTGGTGCATACAAGGGGGTGAACAACAAGGCTGCGCTTGTTGCAAGGTTTAGCCATAGCAGCCAACGCTGTTGATTACCGGTGACCGCATGCGTTAGCAAGGTCAGGAACAGCATGCAGGCGCCGCCGGCGACATAAAACAGTGATGGATTCAGTTCCGGATATTCCGGCCACAGCAGGGCAAAACCGGCGCCGTTTAAAATCGACACCAACAAACTGAAACTAAAAAAGAACCCGGCAAAGTGGCCATACAGCGGTTCACGTACATTCAGATAAAGCAAGGCGTTATAAAACGCCATCACCAGCAAAATACCTAAGATCAGTCCGTCTGAGATTTGCCGCAGCAGCAACTGCCGGCCGAATTCCTCGCTGCCAAACAGCTGCAGATTCGACGGGATCACAGCGCCATCCTGTACTTTGACCAGTAAATCCAGCTCCTGATCTGCTTTAAAATTCAGCGTCACGGCAAAACTGCGCGCCTGCAACATACGTTCGCTGAACGGGAATTCTGTACCAGAGCGGTTCAGCAGGCTCAATTCATGGCTTTGCCGGTCATACAGATAAAATTCGACACGGTCGGCATTGATAGATTCATAGTTTAAAACAACAGAGCCGGGGCGTTGGCCACCATAATGTAACCGCGCCAGAAACCAGACGGCTTCCGGATAACTGCGCAGTGCCTGATTGGGTTGGTCCAGCGGCACAAAAGCGTGCAGTCGGGCCGGTTCAAACACGATATCTTCAACACCAATCGCCGGGTCGACCTGTTGGTAGTACAAATTCGGGAACAGATTTTGCTGTTTAACCGCCGGGTCAATGCGGATACTTTCAGCATGAAAAGCCAGCGCTGCGGGACTTAGCCAGCCAAGCAACAACAACCAGCAAAATAACCAACAGCGCTGTGTCATGTTCTATTTCCGCTAAGCAAATGAATTCTAAACAAGATCTTGAGCCAGCAAGCGATGAAGCTCTGACAGTAGCATATCTGCGGCCTGACTGTCAGTATCAATCCAGCAGCTCTCACTGTAGTGCTCGGCATGCAGGTAAAACGGCTGGTCGTTAAAGTAAAAGCGGATCAGCACTAAATCCAGACTACTTTCTGTTTGAAGCCGGCTAATCGGCGCAAAGTTCTGCAACCATTGCTGTAACAGGGCCAGATCAGAAGCCGGGTCGGGTTGTCGGACAAAGCTCAGTTGCAACTGAGGGGAGGGTGTATCGGTGGCGTTGATGTGTAACAGTTGCAGCATGCGGGCGTCTGTTTTGTCAGTCAAAGCGCTGATTTTAGCAATTTTCTTGTGTAATCAGGGCCTTTTGCTTTACTGAAAACGGTCACTTTTTACAGGAGCTGCAGATGCGAACATTGATGTCATTGATCCTAATCGGTTTTTCATTGTCTTTATCAGCAGAGCCGGTAGATATCAGTCGTGGTCAGGCTAAAGCCGCCATGTGTGTCGCTTGTCACGGCGCCACTGGTATTTCGGTGTTGCCAGATTATCCGAATCTGGCTGGCCAAAAAGCCGGTTATCTGCAGCAAGCATTAACGGCTTACCGCGACGGCCAGCGTCTCCACCAAATTATGGCGCCGATGGCACAGGGGCTGACCGACCAGGAGATTGCGGATATTGCGGCGTTTTTTGCCGCACAACAACCAGCCCCGATCGCAGCGACTGAGGCGGTTGCCGGCAAATAACGGCTTAGCGGCCGTCTTCGTAACGCAGGGTGCCGGTCAGGCTTTCATAAGTGCCGTCGGTGTACAGCACCAGCACTGAACCGGTGTAAGTCGCCATCGCGGTAGCAGTGAAACTGCAATAGGATGTGGTTTTAGTTTTGCAGACCGATGGACTTTGCCACAGGTACTGGCTGACCGGTTTGACCGTGTTTTCTACCTTAAATGACGCAGGGGCAGTGCGCTTGCCCCAGACCATTGCATCACAATCGCCAATCTGGCTTTCGCCGCCTACCGTGCAACGTAAATCAGCAGCAAAGGCTGAAGAGCTCAGTGCGGAAGCAGATAACATCAGTGCAGATAAGATCAGTAATTTTTTCATGAGGACGTCCTGTTTTTTTGATTTTTGCTTGGATGTTTCCGGCAGAGGAAACAGTTCCAGCATGCAAAAAGCACAAGCCATGGCATAGGGGCGGTTTAGCGATATCAGAAATTTATACGGTTTTTATCAGTGGTTTATCAGAGGCTTAGCGCAGGTTTGGTATTTTGCCCTGACGGGTTGTGGTTTCTGATTAACCTTTCATTTTTTTCCTGCGCGGTGAGTCTGTCTAGCAAAGAACTCACCGTTAGGTGAAATCTCTGCTAGACGGTCTTGCCGCAAAGGAAATAACGATTACTAAAACAAAGCCGCCCGCAGGGCAAAAAACCAGCGCAGCCGGACGCCTACTGGTCTAGATACTCAGCAATCAAATCCAAAAACTCATCACCGTAGCGGCTGAGTTTGGTCTGGCCGACGCCGCTGATGGCGAGGAAATCGCTGCGGCTGGTGGGCATTTGCTGCGCCATTTCGATTAACGACGCGTCGCTGAACACAACAAAAGGCGCGACGTCGGTGCGTTCGGCGATTTGTTTGCGTAGGGCGCGTAGTTTGCTGAACAGCAGCCGGTCGTAATCTTGTTTTTGCTGGGCTTTGCCGGCTTTTGGAGAGGTCGGTGCGCTTAAACGTGGAATGGCGAGTTGCAGGCTGGTTTCGCCTTTCAGTACAGGGCGGGCGGCCGGTAATAACTGCAGTACCGAATGACGGGTGATGTCCTGTTGCAACAAGCCATAGTGAATGAGCTGGCGCAGCACCGACAGCCAATAATCATGGCTTTTATCTTTGCCGATGCCGTAAGTCGACAGTTTGTCGTGGCCGAGTTCCGTGATTTTCTGACCCTGACTGCCGCGCAGCACATCGATAACATGGTGCATGCCAAAGCTCTGGCCAACGCGAAACACGCAGGACAGCGCTTTTTGTGCCAGTTCAGTGCCGTCAAAGCGCTGTGGTGGGTCGAGGCAAATATCGCAGTTGCCACAGGCCTGCTGACTGGCTTCGCCGAAGTAATTCAGCAGCACCTGGCGCCGGCAAGTCTGGGCTTCGGCAAAAGCCGCCATCGCATTAAAGCGCTGCAGCGTCACTTCAATCCGGCTTTGGTTTTCGTCGGTCTCAATCCATTTGCGCGTGCGCGCCGTGTCGGCCGGGTCGAATAACATAATGGCTTCGGCGGCAACCCCGTCGCGGCCGGCGCGGCCGGTTTCCTGATAATAAGCTTCGATGGTGCGCGGCAAGTCAAAATGTACGACAAAACGAATATTGGGTTTATTCACGCCCATGCCAAAAGCAACAGTGGCGACAATCAGCTGCAGCTGGTCGCGTTTAAACTGGTCCTGTACCAGCGCGCGTTGCTCGTTACTGAGGCCGGCATGATAAGCGCCGACGGCAAAGCCTTTGCCTTTCAGTTGTTCGGCCAATTCGTCGACTTTTTTGCGCGACGAACAATAGACAATACCGCTTTGATTTTCCTGGCTTTTCAGTAATGTCACCAACTGTTCCAGCGGGCGGAATTTTTCCAGCACTGTGTAGCGGATATTGGGTCGGTCAAAGCTGCTGATACTGATAAACGGCTGATACAAACCCAGCTGCAGGCGGATATCCTGCTGCGTCGCAGGGTCGGCGGTGGCAGTCAGTGCCAGAATGGGTACTTGCGGGAATTGTTGTTTCAGTCGTGATAGCGCGATGTAATCCGGGCGGAAATCGTGGCCCCATTGCGACACACAATGCGCTTCGTCGATAGCAAACAGGCTGACGCCAACTTCGCCAAGCCGCTGTAAGAATTGCTCTTGCAGCAACCGCTCGGGCGCGACATACAGCAGTTTAATCTGACCGTCGCGCAGGCGGCGGAACACGTCCAGCACCTGTTCACGCGCCAGGCTGCTGTTGACAAAATCAGCAGCAATACCCATCGCCTGCAAACCGTCGACCTGATCTTTCATCAGCGACATCAGTGGCGAGACCACCACCGTCACGCCGGGTAACAACAAGGCCGGCAGCTGATAACACATCGATTTACCACCGCCGGTCGGCATCAGCACAAAACAATCGCGGCCGGCCAACACCTGCTCAATGATCTCCACCTGACCAAAACGAAATTCGCTGTAACCAAAGGTTTGTTTCAGCGTTTGGTGCAACAGGTCTGGAGTGGCGGATGCTTGATGCAAAGCGGCGGTTACCTTGGTTAGCAAAAGTCGGCGGTGAAAGAAGGCCGATATTCTACTGATTTCTGCTGGTACTGTCTGCCTTAGTTCGCTTCAGGACTGGCTATTGGAGATCTCTGTGCTGACCGAAGCCACTGAATCCCGTTCTACCAGCTGCGATAAAAACAAATGGGTGCGGTGCGCTGGTTCTGCCGTTGGGTTGCTGGATAGTTCAATGGCAAGGCGGGCGGCGTAGCTGGCCATTTCTTCGACCGGATAATGCATGGTGGTGAGCTGCGGCCGGCAGGCGCGGGCGACAATCAAGTCGTCAAAACCCACCACTGACACATCTTCCGGCACGCGTAAGCCCGCCGCAAACAGCGCATGAATAGCACCAACCGCCATTAAGTCGTTGTAGGCCAGCAGCGCGGTGAAATGCACTTTGCGGGCAAGCAAAGCCTCTACCGCCTGCATACCGCCTTCGATATTGGCGGTGGATTCTTCAATCGCCTCGTCTTTGAGCGTGATTTGTGCAGCGCTCAGCGTCTGGCGGATGCCTTGCAACCGTGCGCCGGGGTCACGGTTTTGATAAATACTGGTGATGACGGCGAAGTCGCGGTGGTTTTTCTCCAGCAGCATCTGCGTGGCATAAGCAGCGCCAGCGATGTTATCAAGCCAGACACAACGGTGCGCGATAGCCGGAATATAACGATTCACCAGCACCAGGCCAGGGATCTCTTCGGCCAGTTTAATTAAGGTTTTTTCGTCGGAATATTCGCTGTGCAGCACTATGGCCTGGCAGTTGTGGTCGCGCAGCGAATTAATGGCGTCCAGTTCCGACTGGGTTTCATACATCGAGTTGGCCATCAGCAGCTTGTAGCTTTGTTCGCGGGCGGTTTTTTCGACACCAGCGGCGAGCGTGCCGAAAAAGGTCATCGCCAGTTTCGGCGTAACCAGACCAATAGTGCTTTTGGTTTTACTGACTAAGGCCTGTGCGTTGCTGTTGGGCCTGTAACCCAGCTCTTTGATGACTTTTTGCACCCGGGCGCGGCAAGCATCGCCGACCTTGTGATTGCCATTGATGACGCGCGATACGGTCGCAATTGACACGCCGGCGACGCGGGCGACATCTTTAATATTGGCCATCAGCGGTGTTCCTCCAAAAACTGCAGCCGCTGCACGTGCCAGAGCACCAACAGGGCGAAAAAACTACAAAGCACAGTGCCGCCGCTTAATAACAGCCGCATGGCGTCGAGCACGCCGTTGGCCTGCGCTGCACCGGCGCTGGCGGCAAAACCAAGCGTATTTAAAGCGAGGCCAGACAATAACATAGACAGCGCCGCGCTGACACTGACGACCCAATGATGCAATGCCGACACTGCACCATAGGCCGTGCTGCCGGCCGGTTCGGTTTGGGCTAACAAGGGTGGGATCAGCATCGCCATCGCAGTCCAGGCCGCACTGCACAGCACGGCGTCAAACAGCAGCCAATAAGTCGGTTCGCCTTGATATAACCACCATTTGGCGCCGCCGCCGATAAGATTCAGCACAAAGACCCAGAGCAACGTGCGTACAGCACCAAAGCGCGCGCTACTCCAGCCAAGCACGGGGACAAAAGCCAGGCCAGCCAAAGCATAGCCACTGGATAACAAGGCTTTCCACCAGGAACCGGCGACTAAATCGGCCTGATTCATCGCATACACCAGCAGGTAATAATCCAGCGTCGCGACAAAAGCGCAGCCACAGAGTTGCAGCAGGCATAACAGCAGTAACCAGCGCAGCAGCGGCCGCTGGCGCAGCAGGCTCAGGCTGTCGCGCGCCGCAACTGGGGACGGCGTTGCCGGCGTCGCACTGTGGTTTGAATCGTGATTTGAATCGTGATTTGGCTCACGGGCGCGCAACGCCAGAAATAATCCGGGCAGCGCAATTAACAAAGTGCCGGTCAGGGCGCCGACCCAGCGCACGCCTTGTTGAAAACTGCTGAACAGCGCCAGTTGCGACAAAGGCACCAGCCACTGATAGCCCAAAGAGCCGAGTTTTTGCACCGCGCTGGCGAGGCCAAACACCGCCGTGCGTTGTTGCGGATCTGGTGTTTGTTCAAATACCAGGCTTGATAAAGGCACCGCCAATAGCGGCAGCGCCAGAAAAAACAACAACGACAATATTGAGAAGTAACCGAGCTGCCATAGCGGCGGCCAGTCCGCTGGCACCTGCCACATCAGCACAAAACTCAGGCTTAAACCCAGCACACCGGCCAGTAAAAACGGCCGGCGCCGGCCAAACCGGCTCTGGCAACGGTCTGATGCACGGCCGACATAACCGCTGATACTGCTACCCAGCAGCATAGGGCCGGCGATCGCCAGACTCAGCCAGACCGGGTCCAGCGCCAGCGTCATCTGATAAAACGGCACGGCCAGCACCAGCACACTCTGGTTGGCAAAAAACAACGCCAAAAAGCCAGCGGCTAACAAGTAGCGCTGGACCTTTTGGTTTGTGATGGCGTGAGTTGTATTGATGGGGTTTGGCAATCAGGCTCCGTTAACGCATTAAACTCACTTCGGCAATTTCCAGCGCATTGTTACCATCGCTTGGCGCCAACAACTGCCACTGCGTGCCTTGCAGCTGCGACAAATCACCGAGTTGCTGGCCCTGATGCGTAAGCGTTGCCGGCATAAAAGTCGGGTAGGCCTGCGTCAGCAGAGTGGGCGTGGCTTGTAGTGCACTGAGCGGTATCAGCTGATAACGCCAGTCGGGGCTCGCTTCCAGGTCAATACCAAACGCCAGACCGTCTTGATTCAGCAGCGCAAAACGCACCGGCAGACTATCCTGCTGTTTGCGAAGTACGGCCCGCATTTTCACAGCGACCTTAGTGTACCCGGCTAAATCGCGTTGCGTCAGCCCCATCACGGCATGGGTTTCGGTGCGCAGCAACGCCAAAGGCGGCTGTTGCCAGTCCGGCGTTTTGGCCGGGCGCAGGCGTAATGCCAGGCCTTGCTGACGCTCACCGGCCAGCCATTGCTGAGTGACTTGTGCATCTTTTGGATAAAGCAAAGTGGTCTGGTCGAGCCGCGAATCAAACAGCGGCACTGCAGCGCCCGGTTGTTGCAGCAAAGTGCTGAAATGATGTTGTGGGCTTTGCGGGAAATCCCAGTCCGACGGCAGCGCTTCGACTGCGCCTGGGAAACTCAGCGCTTTGTTATGTTCTTGTAATACCAGCTGATATTGCAGTTGGCCGCTTTGTTTCGGCAACTTGAGTTTCGTGCAATAACGCCCCAAATCTTCTGCCTGCATCTGTTGTTCTTGCACCTGACCTTCACCAGCGAGCCGGTAAAACAAGCTGACTTTCAGACCGGATACCTGAGCGGCAGACAGCCGGGCACAGACCGGCAGCGGCTGGTCGATAGGCCATTGCCGCAGCGGTTGATGGACCAGCAGCGCCGGTTTGGCGGTGATTTCCGGCAGTAAAAACGGCCGCGTTGAAGCTGGCGTTGGCATTTGTGCTGGTGCCAGTAACGCCGCAGTTTTCGCCAACAGATAACGGCCCGGAGTTAAAGTCACTGAGCCGTTTTTCGCTGCCTGCTGAGTGCCATCGGCGCGTTGCAACACAAAGTTTTTGCCAAGGTCAGCCAGCTGAATCGTCATCTCTCGCGCACTGACCGACAGCCTTACCGCCTCGCGTTTTAAGCTGGAATTCTGGTGTGGGTCGTCCAGCTCAGTCGCATCCGGATACATTTCCAGCTGCCATAAACCGGCTTGTTGTTGGTCAAGAAAATAAGCGCCACTGCCCTGATATTGCACCAACGGGGAACTGCCGACACCGGCGATATGCCGTAGCTGGTCTGCATGCACAGGCTGATCCGTCGTGCTATGGCTGTGATAAAACCGACTGCCGTTATTAAGCAGCGCCAGACCTGTGGCCGGATCTAACCGGACATTTAGCGCCGTACCACCAAACTGATTCGATGCCGGATAAACCCCGGTATCCGCGCCGCGTGGCAGGCCACGAAACACTTCACCGGCAATTAAAAAGCTGATGGCTTTGGCCGGCGTGTATAACAAGTTGAGATAATGCGTGTTGTATTCCGCATTGCTGGCACCAAGCGCCGCCGGGTCGTAAGCAAACTGCGTGGCCCACTGAAAACCGGCGGTGCGGAAACTGCGCGCCATCGCCGGGTACAACAGCGGCGCTTTGACATCGGCGGCATCAAACTCGTAAATCATTCGCGCTTTGCCGGCACAGGCCGCGATGTCTTTAAACGGGTTGTGATACTGGGCAACCGAGCCCAGCACATTGCTTTGCAGGCTGCTGTATTTCAGCAAGCCAGTCGGATACCACTGAAACGACACGCCGTCGATGTTGCTCTCGCACAGCGCTTTGGCAAATTCCGGCCAGTTGCCTTGTTCACTGCTGTTGTAAAACAACGGCTTAGTCACACCAGCGTCGCGCATCACCTGAATCAGGCCATTGACATAAGCCGTCACAGCGCCGGCGTCGGCGTGTTTCGGTTCGTTAAACAGCTCAAACGCCAGAATATTCGGGTCTTTGGCGTAGGGCACACCATCGCGGTTTTTATGTGCCATCAGCTGGGTTAAATAGCGCTGCTGCGCTTTGATCGCATCAGCTTTTTCGTTCATCTGGTTTTTGCTGTACAGCACGGAAAAACCAGGCTCTTGCGGGTCCGGCGCCGGATAACCGCTGCCCCACCAGCCAATTGGCGTGACGACAGCTTTGATGTGGTAGCGTTTGAGTTCTGACAGCAAAAAATCAAACAGCTGCAGATGTTCGTTCTCAAGCAAATTGCCGTCGCGGTCACTGATTAAACGGTCCCATAAGTGAATACGGTATGCCGTGACTCCTAAACGCGCCAGGTGCGCCACGTCCATTCGGATCATCTCCTCGTGCGACAAACCCATGGCTTTGACCGAGCGATACCCAAAGGCAAAGGGCAGGCTGTAGTTGGCGCCAAACAGCGCCACTTCTTCAGGGTTGTCATCGGAGCCTGACTGATACCAGATGCCATCTTTGACATAAGACTCGCTGGCGGTGGCGCTGAGTGACAGCGCCGCCAGTGTCAGCAGGGTTTTGGGCTGGAACCGCATCATCACCACCACACGCTGTAGAACACCACCAGTACCAGCACGACCAGCGCTAAGGACAGGCTAAAGCCTTTGCTGGTGCCAAAGCTGATGTCGTTTAACTCCACCGCACCGGCCTGATTTTTATTGCCTTGCAGCAGAGACACCACAATAGCCAGGCCCAGACACAGCAGGAACACCAGACCAACCCGGTCCATAAACGGCAGTGCCGGCCAGAACTGATAAAACAGGAAGCTGAATACCGCAGAGCCCACCGCGGCCAGCAGCGCCGCATCTGCGGTGGTTTTTTTCCAGAACATACCCATAAAAAACAGCACCACGATGCCTGGCGTAAAGAAGCCGGTAAATTCCTGAATATATTGGAAGGCCTGGTCAAAATCGCCCAGCAGCGGTTTGGCGGTAAAAAGTGCAATCAGCAGCGACAACAAACTGACCGCACGGCCGACCCGCACATAATGCTGCTGGCTTTGCGCCGGTTTGACCTGGGCATACAAATCCATGGTAAAGAGCGTGGCGACTGAGTTGGTCATCGACGCCAGACTCGACAAAATCGCCGCGACTAAAGCCGCAAAAATCAGGCCTTTCAGGCCAGACGGCATCAATGCCATCAGCTGTGGATAGGCCTGATCCGGCTTGGCTAAATCCGGCAGGATCAGCACAGCAGCAATACCCGGCAGCACCACGATAATCGGCATTAACAGCTTCAGGAAGGCAGCAAAAGCGATACCTTTTTGCGCTTCGCGTAAGTTCGGCGCAGCCAACGCGCGCTGGATAATATATTGGTTAAAACCCCAGTAACTTAAGTTCATCACCCACATACCGCCGACTAAAACCGAAATGCCTGGCAGGCTGGCATAATGCGGATTGTCCGGGCTTAAAATCATGTCGAATTTTTCCGGCGCTTTGGCAAGCAGCGTGTCAAAACCAGCCAGCACACCGGCGCCGGCACCAATCATGTCGAGTGCCAGATACGACATAAACAGGCCACCAAATACCAACAGCACCACTTGCAGAATGTCAGTAAAAGCCACGGCTTTGAGGCCGCCGTACAGTGAATAGCTGACTGAGAATAACGCCAGTAGCGCCATACTCCAGAACAGGTCAATGCCGGTCAGCGCATTGACTGCCAGAGCCCCAAGCCACAGCACGGCAGTTAAATTAACAAACACGTACACTGCCAGCCAGAAGATGGCGAGCGTGGTGCGGACGCGGTTATCAAAACGCTGCTGCAGGAATTGCGGCATCGTATAGATTTGTTTTTTCAGGAAAATCGGCAGGCAGTACTTACCGACTAACATCAGCGTCAGTGCCGCCATCCATTCGTAAGACGCGATGCCAAGACCAATGGCATAACCCGAACCGGACATACCGATGATTTGTTCGGCCGAGATATTCGCCGCAATCAACGAGGCGCCAATTGCCCACCAGGGCAGGCTGTTGCCAGCCAGAAAGTATTCATTAGTGTCTTTCTGATGGCCTTTTTCTTCGCGCGACACCCAGTAGGCGACGAAGAGCAGGCCGAGGATGTAGACGACAAAAATCGCCATGTCGAGTGTTGATAAAGTCATAACCTGTCCTGTTCCCTGTGTCTTTGCAGCCACAGCTTTATTGTCTTCGCTCTGTCGCAGCGTTGCGTCAGCAAGGCTGTTGGGAGCTGGTTTTTATAAACTTCAGCCGGATGCTTCAGCTAAAGCGGTAAAAAATCTGTTGTTGATACAGCTCGCCCGGCCTCAGCACGGCCGACGGAAAATCCGGCCGGTTTGGTGCGTCCGGAAAATTTTGCGCTTCTAAGCAGATGCCCTGATAAGGCGCAAAAGGTGCACCTAAATAAGTGCTGACATAAACCTGCAGACCGGGCTGAGTACTACGTAATTCCAGTGTGCGTTGCGCAACACCGCTGCCGTGACTAAGTCTGGCCTGCAAGGGCTGCGCGTCCTTTGTTGCCTGCACGACAAAACGATTTACAAAGCCAGTCACAAAGCAGTGATCCAGCCCATGCGGCAAATCAGCGCTTTGTCGACACAAAGGCCCCACCGCCTTTGGCGTGCGAAAATCAAAGGCATGCCCGCTGACAGGACGCACGGCGTCCGGCCGCGGAATACCGTTGGTGTCGACCGCCAGATACTGATCGGCCATTAACTCTAACTGATGCGCTGCAAGCGCTTCCACTGTTTGTTGCGGTGCGAGGTTAAAGTAACAGTGATTGGTCATGTTAATGACTGTCTCGGCGTCGGTAGTTGCCGTGAAACTCAGCTGTAATTCGCCACCTGACCGCCCTTGGCTATCAATAGAATCAACCACCTGCAGGCGCTGGCGGACCGTCAAAGTGCCAGGGAAACCCTGGTCGCCATTGGGGCTTATCAGTTCCAGCAGCAAGCTGTCGGCGCTGTGCTCCAGGACTGTCCAGACGCGCTGCGCAAAACCTTGCACGCCGCCATGCAGACAATGTGGTGGCTGACTGGCACTCAACGGCCAGGTCGCGCCGCTGCTATCGCGATAAGCAGCATTGGCGATGCGGTTGGCATAGCGGCCAACACTGGCGCCCAGCGCTGCGCTGTCAGTCAGATAAAACTGCGGGTCGGCCTGTGACAACGTCAGCTCCTGGCCGTGCAGTTTGATGCTTTGCACGCGAGCGCCATAAGGCAACACTGTGACAGTGAGGCCACCACTACAACTGATGGCGTGTGGCGTCAGCGCTGTTGGTGTCAGCTGCTGCGTCAGGCGCTGCGCGTCGATCAGCGCGTTCATAAAGCGCGGGCTCCGGCGCTGGCCTGACAGAGGTAAAAAGTCGGCTCAAGCTGATGCGCCGCCGGGTAAACTTTGCTTAAGTGCTGGCACACAGGTTCAACTAAATCGGCCGGTAACAAGGCCACCACACAACCGCCAAAACCACCGCCGGTCATCCGCACGCCGCCGCGTTCGCCGCAGATGGCCGCGACTTCCGCCACCAGAAAATCAATGGCCGGCACTGTGATGGCAAAATCGTCCCGCATCGACTGGTGCGACGCTGCCATCAGCGCGCTTAAGGTTTTGATATCAGCGTTTTTCAGCGCCACAGCAGCTGCTTCAGTGCGGTTGTTTTCGCTGATGACATGGCGGGCACGGGCATAAATCAGTGGGTCCAGCTGGCTATTCGCAGCTTCCAATTGTTCCAACGTCACATCACGCAGTGCTTTAACACCAAAGAATTTCGCGGCCGCTTCGCATTGTTCCCGGCGTTCGTTGTAGGCGCTGTCGACCAGACCGCGTTGGACATTGGAATGAATGATTAAGACCTGTAACGACTCAGGCATCGGCACCGTTTGATAGTCAAGGCTGCGGCAATCCAGCAGCAACGCCTGACCGGCTAAACCGGCAGCACTGACCAGCTGGTCCATAATGCCGCACTGGCAACCGGCAAACTGATGTTCAGCCTGTTGACCATTCAGCGCATTGTCGCGCGGCGACAGTGGCGCGCCTGCCAGCGTGCTGAGGCCCAGGCCCAACACCATTTCCAGCGACGCTGACGAACTTAAACCGGCACCTTGCGGCACATTGCCGCCGACCACCAGCTGACAGCCCGGCAGTGCCAGACCGCGTTGCTGTAAGCCAGCGACGACGCCACGGACATAATGGGCCCAGCGTGGCGTGTTGACTGGCGTGCTGGCCGGTGTTAGCGGTGCAGTTAAATCAATCACATGCAGCTGTTGATAATCGGCCGCGAAGATTTCAATCTGGTTGGAACCCGGCACGGCGCGGCTGGCCAGTACCGTTTCAAACTGAATAGCGCAGGGCAGCACAAAACCATCGTTGTAGTCGGTGTGCTCGCCAATCAGGTTGACGCGTCCCGGCGCACTGAACAGCTGCGTGGCATCGGCGCCAAATTCGCGCTGGAAAATTGTTTTGACCATGTTCTGAAGAACGCCGGACAGACTCATGCTCTGACTCCTGTTGCTGCCTTTTTATAATGAGTGGCCGGCAGGTCACGTAAGCGTGCTGCGGCTTGTTCCGGGGTCATATCACGCTGGGTTTCGGCCAGCATTTCATACCCTACCATAAACTTTTTCACGCTGGCGGAGCGCAGCAGCGGCGGATAAAAATGCGCGTGCAGCTGCCAGTGGGCGGTATCAGTGCCGCTATATGGCGCACAGTGCCAGCCCATCGAATAAGGGAAAGAACACTGAAACAGATTGTCGTAACGAATGGTCAGTGCCTGCAGAATTTCCGCGAGGCTCAATTGTTCCGCTTCAGTCAACTGTTCCAGATGCTGCACGGCGCGTTTGGGTAACAACAGCGTTTCAAACGGCCAGCTGGCCCAATACGGCACCACCACCAGCCAGTCGGCATTGTCCAACACCAGCCGCGAGCGGTCGGCCAGCTCCAGCTCGGCATAGCGCTGCAAGAGGTTTTTGCCGTGTTTGGTGAAGTACGCCGCCTGCTGTGCGTCTTCACGCGCCGGCAGCGTCGGAATGCCTTTACTGGCCCAAATCTGACCATGTGGGTGCGGATTGGAGCAGCCGTTGATCGCGCCTTTGTTTTCAAATACCTGCACCCAGCCGTATTCGCGTGCTAACTCTTGATATTGGCCAATCCAGCATTGGATCACGGCCTGAATGTCGCTGATGGTTAGTTCCGGCAGCGTTTTGCTGTGATCCGGCGAATAGCAGATCACCCGGCTGCAGCCTTGTTCTGACTGTAATTGCAGCAAATCTTCCTGATTGACTACCGCATCTGGTGTCTGGGTATTCAGTGCCGCAAAGTCGTTCTGAAATACAAAAGGGCCCTGATACTTTGGGTTATGCGCGCCATTGATCCGCACATTGCCGGGGCACAGATAACAAGTTTCGTCGTAGGACGGCTGTACGCTGTTGTCGGCCGCTTCCACTTGCCCTTGCCAGGGCCGTTTGGCGCGATGTGGCGATACCAGCACCCAGTCGCCGGTCAGCGGATTGAGCCGGCGGTGCGGATGCTCGACTGGATCAAAAACAGGCGGTGTAACGGTGGTATTCATTTCAGACATCAGCAATTTCCTCTACAGCAGTGCCCACAGCTTGATCGGCAGTGCGATAGCCCTGCGGATTTTGTTGTTGCCAGCGCCAGGTGTCGCTGACCATATCGGTTAAATTGAGCCGCGCCTGCCAGCCCAGTTGTTGCTGCGCTTTGCCGGCATCGGCATAACAGGCGCTGACATCGCCGGGGCGACGTGGCGCAAAATGAAGTGGAATAGGGTGGCCCGACACTTGCCGGAACGCTTCGACCATCTCGAGCACTGAATACCCCTGGCCGGTGCCAAGGTTAAACAGGTGCTGGCCGGCTTGGTTGCAGAGCTGTTCCAGCGCTCGGACATGGCCGTCAGCCAAATCCAGCACATGAATGTAGTCGCGCACGCCGGTGCCGTCCGGCGTTGGGTAGTCGTTGCCAAATACCGTGAGTGCCTCACGCCGGCCGACGGCGACCTGGCTGATAAATGGCAATAAGTTGTTCGGAATACCTTGTGGGTCTTCGCCGAGCTGACCCGACGGATGCGCGCCGACCGGGTTGAAGTAGCGGAGTACTACCGCAGAAAATGCCACATTGGCAGCGCAAAAATCGGCGAGAATGTGTTCCACCATAAACTTGCTGCGGCCATACACACTTTGTGGTCCGGTTGGCGATTGTTCGGTGAGCGGTAATGACTGCGGGTCGCCATAGACAGTCGCCGATGAGCTGAATACCAGACAGTTCACCTGATACTGCTGCATCACGTTGAGCAGCGTCACAGTGCCGGCGACATTGTGCTGATAGTATTTCAGCGGTTCGCGCGCCGATTCACCCACTGCTTTTAAACCGGCAAAGTGGATCACCGCATCAAAGTGTTGTCCGGCTGCAGCGTGTGCCGCAAACACGGCCGCAAGCGCGTCGGCATCACAGATATCGAGCTGGTGAAAATCAAAGCTGCCGGGCATACCCTGGCTTAAATTGCTGAGCCGCTTTAATACTTCGGGTTGGCTATTGCTGAAATTATCCACCAGCACCAGCTGATGGCCGCGCGCCAGCAGCGCCAGCGCGGTATGAGAACCGATGTAACCGGCACCGCCGGTCAGCAGGATATTCATCCGTTGTGCTCCGTTAAAATTGAATACTGGCAGCCGGCAGCCCGGCGGCGCTGACGGTTAAACGGCCTTTCAGGCCCGCCGCGCCGGTTTTCACCAGCACCACACCAACGCCACGTTCAGTGATTACCGGCTCCGGGTTGACGATATCGAGCTCTGCACTTTGGAAAGTCAGCGTCATGCCGCTGGAACGCACCGGGTTGCCTTTGTTGTCGACCAGCTGCGCTTTGACAAAAACTTCATCAAAAGCCGCCGGCGCCGGGCCAGTCTCATCAAGCTGAATTTGAATAGCGGCGGCCGGGCCTGGGGTGTGGACCTGATGTGCAGCCACAACTTTGGCGCCAATCAACGCTTTGGCTTCGAGTGTGCCCGGCACAAAAGCCGGCAGGCTGAATTCAAATGGTGGTTTGGCGATACGGTCGGACATTGAGTGTTCGCCTGCTTGCCGCGTTGCAGTGCGGGTGTCGATCAGCTTGCCGTTTAAATACAACGCCACTTGGTCGGCATTACTGAATACCCGCACCTGCGCATTTTGTCCGGCAACAACGCCTTCGCCGCTCCAGTCGCTGGCGATAAACACCATGGGGCCGGAAGGGTAGAGGGCCGATTTTTCACTGGCCGGCCGCTGGCTTTGGAACAGGTAATAGCTGTATTTCGGCTGCCGGTAGATGCTCATCAACCCCGAGGCTTCCAGGTCATTGGCGTAGCCGCGGTTGTAGTCAAACATTACCCAATAACCGTCGGCAAAGGCTGGTGTGCGCAGGTTATCGTTATGGGCTTCCTGCAAATTGCTGGCTTGTTGCAACAGGCGGGTTTCACCGGCCGACAACAGCTGGCGCGAAGTGCGCGCTTCGGCTTTTAAACCCTGCCACTGATGCTGGGCAAAACCGGCGTCCTGCGCGTAGTACTCCCAATCGCCATATTCTGAGACGATATAAGGCTGAGTCGGTGGCGTGTAATGTTGCAGCCGGTGCTGGCGGGCCTGCAGATACAAATCAAAGCCCGGCATCCAGCCGGCGGAATAGGCCCAGGGCGCTTCTTGTTTCACGGTCTGGTGTAGACGCTCGATTAACGCCGGTGCCATTGCGGTTTCATTGAGCGAACACTCAAACGCCAGAATGCTTGGGTGATTGCGGCTGCGGCGAATGAGGTCACGGCAGTTTTGCGCCATCAAATCAGCAAAAGCCGGGTCCATGGATTGGTATTGCCAGCCGGGAATAGCATCGAGCAGCAATAAACCCAAACGGTCGGCCGCGTCCATAAAGGCTTTGGACTGTGGATAATGCGACAGCCGGACATAATCAAAACCGGCGGCTTTGATGCGCACAGCGTCACGTTCGTCGGCCAAAGGCCCGACGGCATAACCTAAATGCGGGAATTCCTGATGGCGGTTGACGCCACGTAAAAAGGTTTTCTGGCCGTTTAACAGCAGCTGATGCTGGGTATTAAAAGCGATGGTGCGCAGGCCAATGTTCCGCTGCTGCCGCTCCAGTAACTGCTCACCTTGCCACAGCTCAGTCACCAGCTGATACAGCGCCGGTTGTTGCGGGCTCCACAGCTGTGGCTGTTGGATAGTCAGCTGTTGCTGCAGCGTCTGTTTTTTGCCGGCCGCCAGGCTGATTTGTGCCTGGGTTTGGCTGACTAATTTGCCGTTTTGCAGAATGCGCTGACTGAGCCGGGCTGACGCTGTGGTTATCGCTGCCGATTGCAGTTCAGTCGCCACCATCACAGTGGCTGACTCCTGGCTTATTTGCGGGTAACTGACCGCCACGCTGCCGCCGGCGACAGTGCTACTTAATTGCTCCGAACTGATGTGCAGCGCCGGGCGCAGCGCCAGCGTCACAGGCCGGTACAGGCCGCCATAAGGGTTAAAATCGAGTTTTTTGAGCGGTTTTAAACCGGTCAGCGCATGGTCGCGGTTATCCAGCCGTACCAGCACTTCGACCTTTTCCGGCCGCTTGGCTTGTTGCTGCAAATAAGGCGTTAAATCGACACTAAACGGCAGATAACCACCGAGATGCTGGCGTAGATGCAGGCCGTCAACATAGACATCAGCCACATTCATCGCGCCGCCGAACTGCAGCCACAGCTGCTGGCCGGCTTGAAGTTGCGATAAATTCAGCGTGGTTTTGTACCACATAGTGCCTTGCCACTGGTCGTTGACGACCAAAGGTTCACGTTTCGGTGTATGCGGCAGCCGCACCAGCTCCCAGCGAGTGTAGGCAGCCGGTAACTGACCAGCGCCCTGAGCGTCTTTGCTGAACAACCAGTGATGTACAGTCAGATCGCAGGCCTGGGCTGCAGTTTGCGCCGGACAAGCTGCAACTAACGTGGGAATAGTCTGTTGCGCCACAGTTTCAGTGGCAAGCGCTTGCCAGCACAGCAAGCTGAGGCCCACGGCTGCAGAGGGAACAAAAAAACGCGTCATGAAAAATCCTTGCACTAAAAAATGATGAACTGGCTTAAGCCCAGTCGCGTTCGACTTAAGCCCAGTTGCGTTCCACTTGTGGCCGCAGCACCAGCTCATGCCAATGCGCGCTGGCGGGCGCCTGTAACATCGCCAGCGCAGCAGCTGCGACATCGTCCGGCGTTAAATATTCAGGCCGCGCCTGAGGCCGGAAGCCGGTATCGACGCCACCGGGAATTAAATGCAGCACCCGCACGCCGCTGTCCTGCAGTTCCCGACGCAGCACTTTGCTGTAACTTTCCAGCGCGCTTTTACTGGCGCTGTACGCCGCAACACCGGGATTGGCGAAACTGCTGCAAGTGCTCAGCACCTGCAAAATAGTGCCCTGACCACGCGCCAGCATGCCGGGCAACAGGCATTCCTGCAGCAGCAGCGGCACCCGGAAATTCAGCGCCAGCATTTGCTCTAACGCCGGCCAGTCCGGGCTTTGCGCCGGGGCCCGGCTTAAGTTAGCGCCGGCACAGTTAATCAGGCCATCAACCGGACAAGCCGCTTCGGCTTGCTGACAAAAGGCAATCAGCGCTGCCGCATCGGTTAAATCAAAAGCGGCGTGATGTACTAGCTGCGATGCCGGCAGCTTTGCCGGTGCCACGGCTAATACTTGGGCGCAGGTTTCAGCCAGCTTTGCGGCATCACGGCCGTGCAAACTGAGGCGATAACCGGCTCTGGCCAGTTGCAGTGCCAAGGCACGGCCGATACCGCCTGAGGCGCCGGTCAGTAGCAGATGTTCGGCCATCGTGTGCTCCTTGATTGAGTGCGGTCCGGCTTGCGCCAGCATGGATACAACACCGGCAGACCAAAGCAGCCTGCCGGCTTCAGCGTTACATCGAGTAAGAGAAACCAATCAGGAAACGACGGCCCCAGTCGAGGTAGCTGCCAATCCGGCTTGGGTCATTGTCGAAGTAAGAAGTCGAGGCTTCGTTGGTCAGGTTCTGGCCCTGCAACATCAGCTTCAGCTGGCTGTTCACTTCGTACGACACACTGGCATCCAACGTGGTTTCTGCGTCTATGCTGTTGATTTCAGACGGTGTCCAGCTGCCGACCCGGGTAAAACCGCTGCGGTAGTTGTAAGACACTTTGGCGTCGAAACCGGCTTTGTAGTACCACAGCGTCAGGTTGGCGACGTCTTTGGACAGGCCACCGAGCGGCAGCGGGTTGTCTTTGGGTACAAATTCATAAACGTTGCTGTCGGTGTAGGAATAGTTGGCGTAGAAACCCAGGCCATCGAACGGTGCCGGCAGGTTTTTAAACGCCTGCTGATACATCATTTCAAAGCCTTTGATTTGACCGCCATCGCCGTTGACCGGGCCGGTGAAGTCATAAGTCACGCCGTTGAGTGTCAGCTTGTCGGTGCTGCTGCCGATGTGGCTTTGTAAGTCTTTAAAGAAGGTGGAGACGGTTAAAGCCTGACCTTCCGACAGGTAATATTCGACGCCGATATCCAGCTGGTTCGCCACAAATGGGTCTAACAGCGGGTTACCGCCCGAGCCGGTTTTGACCGGGCTTTGGGAATCGAGCTGAAAGCCGGTACGCATTTCGACCAGCGGTGGCCGTGCTAAAGCGCGCGACAGGCCAAGGCGCAGTTGGGTTTCATCGTTCAGCGCAAAGTTCAGGTTCAGTGACGGCAACACTTCGGTGTAGCTGTGGTCGACGCTGACTGGTGAATATTGATTGTCTTTAAACTGATAACCGATTGATTCAGAGTCTGTTTTCACCAGACGCACGCCGGCGTTCCCGGTGTAGCTAAAGCCAAACAGTTCGGAATTGAGCCGCACCATGCCGTACACCGCCTGATTTTTCTCGCTGACAAACCAGCTGTTGATGCGGTCCTGATCGGTTTTGCTGTAGGCCGAGCGGTTGTCGATGCCGCCAAACGCCTGCTGCACTAAATCGCCCCAGTTGTTAAAGCCATACATATCCGGCGACTGCAAACCGCCACCTAAGGCATAACGGCGGCCGTAATTACTGACGTTCGGGTTCTTCACCGCCTGCCACCAGCTTTGTACGTCGTTGTCTTTTTCACGGTCTACGACCCGGCCACCAAAAGACACACTTTCAATCAGTGCATGATCAATCCGGCGCTCAAAGTCGAGTTTCAGGCTGCTCATTTCGTCAGTCAGGTCACGGTCGCTGTCGACCGTCATGCCGTTCACTTTGTAGTATTCAGGTTTGCTGATGTCCTCGTTGACCACCACGCCTAAACGGCCACCGGCAGTGGACCATTGCACGTCGAGCGGAGTAGGGCCTGAATACGTGGAAGTGACGTTGACCCAGCGTGATTTGATGCTGGCTTCGGAATAACCGAGGTCGGTACTAATGGTCCAGACATCGCCTTCCCAGACTGACTTGAGGCCCGTGCTTAATAGTTCATTGGCCTGGAACCAGGTGGCGTTGTTGGCCGAATGCGCGCCCCACAGCAGACCGCCGCCGGTCAGCTGCTGGCTGCCATCTGGCTTGGTGCTGATTTGTGGTTTGGCGACTGAGTTGTTGTAGTTCCAGTTGCTGCCACCGCCCCAGTTGCCCCAGCCGTCAAACCAGAACTGGTCTTCCAGCTCTTCGATATCAAATTCAGAATAAAACAGGTCGTATTTCAGGTTCAGCTTGTCGCTGGCTTGCCATTCCAGGATGGTCATGGCGCCGGTACGCTGGTTGTCGCCGAGTTTAGTCGCGGTTTTGCCGCCCCATGGCGCCGCTTCGCGGATGCCGTCACCGTTGACATCGCCCTGATCGGCCGTGTTTTTGTTGTACGCCCAGCTGCTGTTTTCGCGTTGCAGCGACGGCTGGTCCTGATAGGTGAGGCCCAGCACCACACCAAATGTCTCGCTCCACTGGTCGACATAACTGAAGCTACCTTTGTGACCGCTGGCGTCAGCGCCATCGATGTCGTGGCCCAACTGATAGTCCATCAGGTGGCCGGTCACGTTGATCATGCGTTTGTCTTTGGCCAGCGGGCTGACAAAGTTCATATTGACCAGGCCAGAAATACCGCCTTCGACCTGACTGGCCAGCGGGCTTTTGTACACTTCTACTGAGTTAATCAGTTCGGCCGGGAATTGCTCATAACGCACTTCACGGCTCGGCTCGGCGCTGACAATCTCACGGCCCTGCATCGTCGCCATATTCAGCCGTGGGCCCATACCACGAATCGAAATACTGCTGGCGTTGCCGCGGTCGCGTTCTGCTGCCACGCCCGGCAAGCGGCCTAAAGCGTCGGCGATAGTCACGTCCGGCAGTGAACCCAGGTCATCTGTGGAAACGATTTCCACGACTGAGTCCGCTACTTTTTTCTGTAATAAGGATTTGCCAAGGGTGGCACCGAAGCCGCGAACTTCGATTTTTTCAATCGCCACTTCGTCTTTTTTTGTTTTATCGGCAGCAGTTGCTGCAGGACCTTCCGTTGTCTGCGCCTGGCTGTAAGCGCTGAAAATCGCTGAACTGACCGCAAGTGCCAGCATCGATTGTTGCCACATTGTCTTCATAATCCACCCTTGTCGTACCGGTTATTGTTGTGTTGCCTGCCTGTTGTCCGGCAGTGCGCAGCGTTGCCCTGAAACCGCTGTCGCTTTTTTCAACAGCAGTTCACCGGCGGATTTATAGCATGAAAGGGAAAACGTTTTCCAATAGATTTTCAGTGAGTTTTCATGGATGAATTTAAATAATTGAATTTATTTGAATTAAAGTGTGGAAACGATTGCTTTGAAGTGGGTGTTTGGAAAACGCGTAGGTAACGGCAAGCGAAGCCCGCTGGGCGTCACACGCTGGCCACCACGTGGCGTACAATTTGTCGCCGTACGTTTGAAACCGTTGGACGTCACACGTTGGACGTCACACGTTGGACGTCACACGTTGGACATCAAATGCTGGGCATCGCCCGTCAGCCAGCTATCTATCTGTTTGAAAACGTCAGGTTTATCAATCGCCGACAGCAGCAGTGACAAAATCAACAAAGGCCCGTAGCCGGCGCTGATGACGCAAATCCTGATGAAAACCGAGCCAAATCTGGCGGGGTGGCGGGGCCGTCGGGAGCGGCAGTTGTTGTAAACCGGCAATTTGCTGCGCCATCCGGACCGGTAACACCGCAAGGCCAAGCCCGGCGGTGCATAAGCGGGCCTGCGCTTCTCTGCTGTTACTTTGGAAGCAGATGCGTGCGCCGGGAAACTGCTGTTGCAGCCAGGTCACATCCGGTAAGTCACTGAAATAATTGTCCATGCTGATCAGCTGCAGTGCTTGCGGCGCATCGAGCCGGCGCAGGTCAAAATCCCGACTGGCATAAACGGCATAGTCGAGTTGCAGCAGCTTGCGCTGCGCGATATCCGGCTCAGCAAATGGCTGCAGCCGGAACACCAAATCCGCTTCGCGCCTGGCGAGGTTAAACAAACGCGAGTCGGTGATAAGTTCCAGGCTAACTTGTGGGTGCAAGCGGAGAAAACCGGCGCAGTAGTCGGCCAGCACATAATGGCTGAACCAGTCAAAAGATGAGATCCGCAACGTACCGCTCAGCTGTGCTTCCTGGCCGGACAGTTGCCGTAGCGCCGTATCCGCAGCTTCGGCCATGCGCCTCGCGACCGGCAACAGCGCCTGACCTGTGTCCGTCAGCAGAAACCCGGCCGCTGTGCGCTGAAACAATTTTTGCCCCAGCCGTTGTTCCAGGCTCTGGATCCGCCGGCCTAAGGTCGGCTGGGTCAGGCCACAAGCCCGCGCGGCCGCCGTTAAGGTGCCGGTGTCAGCCACTGCTAAAAACAACCGCAGATCATCCCAGTCCAGCTGATACATAGTTCGTTCATTCATTTATGCATGGATGATATGCATATTAGTTGATTTTCATTTTATTTTGCATGGCAAATACTGCATCTATTCCCAATCGGGAATTGCAGTACCACAGCCACCAGCACAACTGACACCAGCACCAACGAGGACAACCAGATGAACATGCCAGGCAGAATGCAAGCTTTACAAGTACTTAGCGCTAATGGACCTTTTGTTTTCACTGACATGGCCGTGCCGCAACCTGCCGCAGGGCAGGTGCTGATTAAAGTGTTGGCCAGTGGTGTGAATCCGCTGGATTTAAAAATCCGCGCCGGAGCAGCAGCCCACGCGAAGCAACCATTGCCCGCAGTGTTGGGGCTGGATATGGCCGGGGAAGTGGTCGCGATCGGGCCTGACGTCAGCGGCTTTGAGCTGGCTGACCGCGTGTATGGCATGACCGGCGGTGTCGCTGGTGAGCAAGGTTCTTTAGCCGAATATCAGCGGGTGGACGCCCGCTTATTGGCCAAGGCGCCCGCCAATATCAGCCTGCGCCAGGCCGCCGCCATGCCTTTAGTGGTGATCACGGCATGGGAAGGCTTAGTCGACAGAGCCAAAGTCAATGCCGGGCAGAAAGTTTTAGTACAAGGCGGAGCCGGTGGGGTCGGCCATATTGTGGTGCAACTGGCAAAAGCCTTTGGTGCTGAAGTATTTGCCACCGCTGCCGCCAAAGATGCGGCTTATATTCGCTCGCTCGGTGCCGTGTTTATCGACTATCAAACCAGCACTGTGGCGCAAATGCTGGCCGAACACACCGACAATCAAGGCTTTGATATTATTTACAATACTGTAGGCGGGACCAGCCTGGACCAGGCATTTTCGGCGGTAAAAGCCTATACCGGCCACGTCGTCAGCTGTTTAGGTTGGGGCAGCCACAGTCTGGCCCCTTTGTCGTTTAAAGCGGCAAGCTACTCCGGCGTTTTTACCTTGTTGCCCTTATTAACCGGCGAAGGGCGCCAGCATCATGGCGAGATCCTGACGCGGGCCAGTGCGCTGACCGAACAGGGCTTATTAACAGTCCGGCTGGACCCGCAGCAGTTTGATTTTAATCAGATAGAACAGGCTCATGACAAAGTCGCCACTGCGGCTAACAGTGGAAAAGTGGTGATCAGCATCAGTAACAATTAGGTCGTGCCAGAAGCCGGGGATGGGGTCGCCTTACGTATCTGCTTGTCCCCGGTTCAGCGAAATCGAAAAAATATAGTTTTGATCTCAACAGGAATGAGTTGCGTTTAGTCTGAGGATTTTTTGTGCAACCTCAAAGGAAACGACAATGAAGCTCTCTGTCCTGTTCAAATCTGCCGTGTTCTCTGCAACTTTGTTAGTCGCTGGTGCTGTTCATGCAGGTAGTGCCAAATCTGATATCGTCGACACCGCTGTTGCCGCCGGTAGTTTTAATACGCTGGTGACGGCCGTCAAAGCCGCCGAGCTGGTCGACACGTTAAAAGGCGCAGGCCCATTTACTGTATTCGCGCCAAATGATGCGGCGTTTGCCAAAGTACCGGCCGACACCTTAAAAGGCCTGCTGGCTGACAAAGCCGCGCTGACCAAAGTGCTGACCTACCACGTGGTGCCAGGCAAAGTGATGGCGGCAGACGTGGTGAAGTTGTCAACCGCCACCACGGTACAAGGCCAGGCGCTGAAGATTGAAGTCAAAGACGGCAAAGTGTTTGTCGACGGCGCGCAGGTGATCAGCACCGACATCGAAACTAGCAACGGCGTGATCCATGTGATCGACAGCGTAGTGCTGCCAAAAGGCTAACCGCCAGTTTTCTTCTAACACCATCTAAAAAGCCCGCCGGCAGCTTGGCTCCCGGCGGGCTTTTTGTTTTGGAGAATCACTGCTGTGCTCACTCATCGCCCGGCGTGAATCCCCGCTAAAACAGCAGGTAGCAGTAAGTAAAGTGTTGGACATCACATGTTGGACCTCACAGGCGAGGCATCGTGTGGCTTACATTTTGAATTCTTGAAACATCCGTGAACATCCACTTTGCGCAGATGAATTTCCAAGGGAAGGTGCGTTGGTGTCAAAGCCACTCAGAGCTATTCAGCGCCCTGGTTCAGTCAGGGGATTTCAGGATGCCGTCACTATTGCGATAGTTGATGCGACCTGGTGCTCAGCACGCTGTTTTTGGCGGGGATTTGCTGCAGCGTCGCTAAATCTGTGTTATCCCTAATATTGTTTGATTTTTCAGCCATGCCACATCAACCTGCTTGAACTCCGGGTGACTTGAATGACCAATATCCTAAGCGGTAAAACAATCGACCTGATTCTCCTGAGTGCTCTGGGGATAACGTTGTTATCGGTATGGGGGCTTTATCAAGACAACATCTATCCTGCGTCTTTGTACGCAGACTGCATCTCAACTCTTTTGTTAGTTGGGGCTTTACTGGCAAGGAATAAGCTGTCGATTGATACCAGACTGGGGATTTTGATTTTTGCCGGTACTATGTCCGGCTTGGCTGCGGCGTTTTACAACCCGCTATCCGCAGAAACTATGCTGGTGTTAATCATCTCCGTTGCATTGTCACTGATCAACTGGAACGGAACACGAGCCTTGGTTGCACCGTTGGTCATCTTGTCGGCGTTTAGTTTGATGACCCTCAGTGCTGTCACAGGTGTTTGGCATTTTCAGTCAAATCACGCCGTTCAACCGCATTCAGTCAGGCTTTGGCTCGTATCATTGCTTTGTCTGTGGCTTATCGTAGCTGTGTTGTGGCTGACCATCAGTGAGCTGAAAAAGCGTTTGTATGGTCACATCGATCAACTACAACAGATGAACAACAAGCTGTTTCAAAGTGCCTTTATGGATGCTGCGACCGGCTTGCCGAATCGGCAGTATTTTCAACAACAAGTTGAATCAGCAATGGCAAGCCGCGCTTCGTTCCGTGTTTTCAGCCTGAAAGTGAATGGCATGAGTCTGGTGAAAGCGTTACATGGGCAGCCTAAATATGAAGAAGGGCTGCGATTGATAGCGGCACAAATTCATAAGTACAGTGATGGCAACAGCTTTTTGGCCCGCGTCGATGCAGATCAATTTGCGCTGTTAGCAGACAAGCTCAATGAAGCAGACTATTTGCCAGCTTTAAATCAATTTCAGCAGGCTATGCGGCAAAATCCACAATTGAAACTGCTGGGGTGCAGCCATGCGATGGCCACAACCGTCTGGCCAGATGATTGTCATGATTTTATTGGTCTGATGAAAAATCTGGAACTGACATTACATGACAGCGAGAAAGATAACGGAGAGTTGCGGTTTTTTTCAGCTGACCAGGTCCAGCACTTAAATGAATACAGCCAGTTGCGGGCAATTGTTCACCAAGCTCTTGATGAGAAGTTATTTTACCCGGTTTATCAAAGCAAAATCAGGTGCGATGACCGTGTGGTTGCAGGTTTTGAAGGATTGGCGCGCCTGCGGCACAAAGAAAATTTTGTCAGCCCGGCCCAATTTATTCCTTTATTGCACGAAGAAGGTTGGATGGAAAGTTTTGGCCAACGCATGCTCGAAGCCATCATTCAAGATATTCCGACATTGATCACTCACTATGGTACATCGATTAAAGTCTCAGCGAATGTTTCTCCCCCTTTGTTTTTATCTGTTGATTTTGTGCCTTTTGTAAAGAGTTGCCTGACACGCTACCACGTGCCACCGATGAATCTGGTCATTGAAATTACTGAAGATGTGTTTGCGACAGATATCAATCGGATCATTCAAAGTTGCCGGGAATTGCAGCAGCTAGGCGTGCACGTCTCCCTCGATGATTTTGGCACTGGCTTTTCATCGCTGAGTTATTTGCAGCTCATTGAGTTCGATGAAATTAAAATTGACCGTTCCTTTGTGCAGCACATTCTGTCCAGTGTCAAAGGGCAAGTGCTGCTGCAATCGATGTGCGCATTGGTGAAGAATCTGGACTGTAAAGTGGTGATAGAAGGGATTGAAGAAATAGCCCAATTTGAAATGGTGCGACCATTGGCAGATGAAATCCAAGGCTTCTATTTCTCCAAACCGACGCCATTACAACAGCTGTTCAGCGCATAAAGCCCTGAGGCAAGGTGCTTTCAAATGGGCACAGTTGCCGGGCTTGTGATGGAAATGAATGGCAGCTTGGTACCGCCGGTGTCCCACGCTGTAAAAACGTACATCCAAAGTGTAGCTACGGCAAGCGCAGCCCGCTGTGCGTCACACGTTGGGCGTCACACGTCTACAGGATTTCAGCCGCGCGCCCGGCTGAACACAAAGGATAGCGAAATTGATCATGCGCAATCATTCGACAATTTTTACGAGAAATGCCGGGAAATAAGCAGCGAATGGCTGCTTTATGCGCGAATTGCAGTTATCGTTATTCAGGTTTACCTTAGATGCATACACAAGGATTGGGTCCGTGATGAACGCGTGCTGCTCTGGTTCAGCGAGTCCGGAAGATTGTGGCAAAGACTGCGCCGCAGATTGTGCTGCGCTGCAGGATAAGCACAACAGCTATCTGGCGATCAGTACCATTCTGAATAGTCTGGATGCCCTGGTTTATGTGTCGGATTTACAGACTTACGAACTAATCTATTTGAATGATTACGGCGCGAAGGCGTGGGGGCCAATCGCCGGCCGCAAGTGTTATCAGGTGCTGCAGGCCGGTCAGGATGCACCTTGTCAGTTCTGCACTAACCATCTGCTGACCGACGCCGCCGGAAAACCCGCCGGTGTGCATGTCTGGGAATTTCAAAACACCATCAATGGCCGTTGGTATCAGTGCCGCGATCAGGCCATTGTCTGGGTTGATGGCCGCCTGGTGCGGATTGAAATCGCCACCGATATCACTGAACGCAAAGCCATGGAGCAGCAACTGGCTGCGGCCAAAGCGCTGGCAGAAAAACAGGCCAGTACCGACGAACTGACCCAGCTCTACAACCGCCGGGCGTTTTTTGCGTTAAGCCGCCACTTATTCCATCAAGCGCACCGCGCCGGTCAAACCCTTGCCGTGGTGATGTTCGACCTGGACCACTTCAAAAGAATCAACGACCAATGGAATCACGCCGCCGGTGACGCCGTGCTGGTAAAAATCTCCGCTTTGGCCCGCAGCATCCTGCGCGGCTCCGACCTTCTGGCCCGCATCGGCGGCGAAGAATTCGCAATTTTGCTGCCAGATACCGACGAAGCCGCCGCCTTGCAGCTAGTCGAGCGGTTACGCGCCGGCTTCGAGCACGGCACCGCCAACGACGACATCCAATGCACCGCCAGTTTCGGCATCACCTACCTGTCAGCCTTCCCAGCGGAATTTGACCCGGAAACCTTATTAGGCACCTTATTACATCAGGCCGACGTGGCGATGATGCAGGCAAAGGCGACGGGGCGGAATCGGGTTTGTGTGTTTGGGCGGTGAGGAGACTTTTTTCTGATTTTTTGTTGATTAAATCCTTAAGTAACACAGTTTCGCTAGCGCATTTTTCTTGCGGATGGCTCGGGATGACGTTGATGGATAGCAGCAAACGGCACGGACGATTACACAGCAGACACGCCGTGAATACATCCCTGTAGGCTCGTCAGCCGCTATCCCTGCGGCTGACGGTCTGCTTTAGTAATCGACCGACCGTTTTGAAGGGGCAGTTGAATCGTAACCTTGAGACATTAACTGAGGTTAGTTACGAACTTATTCTCACTTTGTATTTAATTTACAGGATTGAAGCCGTCAAGGTATTGAAATTAATGGATTTTTAAACTAAATTTCAGTCTATTGAAAAACTAAAAATAGTCGCTTCTACAAGAAATGAACGGTTTTTTGACGAAATTGATAGACCGCATATATGGTCTTCGTAATTGCTAACCCAAACCAAGCTAGCAATGTAAACAAATGTACGAGTGATTTTATATGCAACAAGAAAAAAAAGGTTGGACTATTGAGACGTGGATACAGGTTGCAGGTTTAGTTGCTGCTGTTCTCGCTATATTGGTGACTGTGTTTTTCTCCCTTCGTTCAGAGAGAACTAAAGAGGTTTCAATCAGTCTACTGGCCAAACGCCCGCTGCTTTCCGTTGATTCCACCAACCCTCGAAATGGGTTGGAAGTAAAGCTAAAAGGATCGGTGGTTGCAGCGCCTTGGCTAGTCTCTATGCGGGTCGAAAACACTGGCGGACTTCCAATTGAGGAACGAGACATAGAGTCTCCATTGCGCCTTTTTTTCCAAGGCGGGAAGCCAATTAGTGCAGAAGTCCAAACGAGCAGTGACAAGTCCATTTCATTCAATACATCTTTCTCCGATGATTCTGTGATTATTTCGCATAAATTGTTAAATCCCGGAGACTGGATAGGTATTGACGTGTTATTCGAAGGAGAGCCGAAGTTACCGCCGACTGCATTAGCGCGCATCAGCGGAGTTAATGCCCCGCAACTTATCCTACCAAAGCTCACAGATAGCGAAAAAATAAGGTTCAATCTGCTTAGTTTGCCGATTCCGTTTATCTACGGAGCTCTAGTCTTGTCCTCTCTCATGGCTGCGGGGTTGGGTATTGGTGGCGTTGTACTGGTGTACTCATCTCTAAAGACTCTGATTTTCCCCAAGGCAACAAGATTTGACCGTCTTGCTCGAGACGACATTTCATTCGTAACTAGTGATATTCAACCTGTAACCACTAAAGGGAAAGTGCTATTTGCAGCAGTCGGGAGTAAACAAGGATATGAACTTATTGCCGATGATTCTAAGCTTACCCAAGCTCTAAAAGAGGTTCCTGAAGGGCTATTATCCGCTCTCAGTTTCGATGTTGAGACCGCGGCTGAATTACTACGACAAGAACTACGCGAAGGCCTCAAAATAGCAATCGCGGAGAGGCTCTTTTTGAGACTGCCTTCAGGTCGGGATAATCAAGCCATGGAACAAATGTTATCGCTTGAAGTTGGGAATATGAGCCCGGTAGAGATTGAGGAACGCGGAAGAGCGCTTTATAAGGGGTTCGGCACTGGGGTTGATAGTGGTTTTGAGGAAAAACGTGATTGGTCTGATATTTTCGCCGGTGTAATGTTGATACTTTTCGGAGCTGCATCGATGGTGGTTGTAGCGGGAGGTTGGCGCTTGATTACAGGACAGTAGCGGTTGTTGAGGTGTCTTTATGTGTACTAGCTCAGACTTGATCTGAAAGTTACCAGTTTGGCTCTACATTTGTACTGACATACTGAGCTTGACCACCTGATTTCAGGTTTTAAAACGAAATAAGTTCACGCAACTTGAATGTCTGCAAATAAGCAAAGCATAGATTCGCTTGTCTTTTCAGTCGTCGGACTTAACGCCCGTAATTCGCTCATAGCTGCCACCCTCAAACCCTAACAAAGCCAGCATCGGCATCCACGGAGTGAGCGATCAAGAGTGAGCGCGGGAGGCGCGAACGGGCGAACGCAGTGGTGGCGGTGTTGGCTTTGCCACTGTGTTGGTTGTTTGTGGTTTTCGCGGCGTATCAGAACGATGAATTTCGGGTAGGGGCGGTCGTGCGACGACCGGCCACCCCTACAGTCCCTAACCAGCCACCCCTGCAATCCCCGACATGACAACATTACCAACCCCAACATGACAACTTTGTCATCTTGCTGTCAGGTCGTTGTTGGGCGGGCTTTGGCACACTGCCAGCATCGGAATTTTTCTGGACTGGGGTTTTATGATGGTTTGGGGTTTGGTCAGGTCTGTGGCGCTGACAATTTGTTTGCTGGTTGCACCGCAACACGCACTGGCGCATGGCGGTGAAGATCACGGCGATGAAGACAAAGCGGCGTTGACGCTGCCGGCGGAAGGGCAGAGCCGGCGGGCTTATGCCAGTTCGGAGTTGTTTGAGCTGGTGCTGGTGGCGCCAGAGGTTTCAGAAAACAACGCCGATACCCACCTGCAAATCTATCTCGATTATTATGCCGACAACAGCCCGGTCAAAGACGCAGTGATTGAACTCAGCAGTTCGGCCTTTAGCGGCACCGCCAAAATGCTGCAGCCTGGGTTGTATCAGCTTGATGTCAAAACCTTACCGGCCACGAGCCACGCCATCGCGCTGACGATTGAAGCCGGCGATGATATTGATTTGCTCAATACCAAACTCGATTTAACCCCACACAGTAACACCGTTGAACATCAACACAGCTGGACTGAATACAGCACGCAGTATGTGATTGGCGTCGGTGCGCTGTTAGTTGGTTTGCTGCTGTGGCGGCTGGCCCGTCAACGCAAAGCCGCAGGCAAAACTCCTGGCAAAAAAATGGGGGCAGCAGTATGACCCTGCGAAACATCCTCAGCACACTGGTGCTGTTAGCACTCAGTCAGCAAATGCTGACCCAACCTGTTCAAGCCCACGGCGGTGAAGACCATTCGCATAGCCCGGCCCCGCTGGCGCAGGCGACCGGCGAGCAGCCGCGCCGCTTAAGTGACGGCAGTTTATATATCCCCAAATCCGCCCAGCAGTTATGGCAACTGCGCACCCGTCTGGTCAAAGCGGCGCAGCTTCCACAACAAATTGAATTACAGGGTAAAGTGATAGTTGACCCGGCTTTTGCTGGTTTAGTCGAAGCGGCGCAGCTGGGCGTGTTAAGCGCCGGGCCGGACGGCTGGCCGACGCTGGGGCAACCCGTAACATCTGGTCAGGTACTGGCGTATCTACAGCCGGTGGATACCACGCTGGATCGCAGCAATCAGCAGGCGTTATTAGCAGAACTGGACGCGCAGATTGCACTCGCCAAAGACCGGGTGCAGCGCTTTAGCACGCTCGGCGCTTTGGTGCCGCGTAACGAACTGACCACAGCGCAGATTGAATTAAAAGGCCTGCAGGCGCGGCGTAGTTTTGCTGCCAAAGGCACAGGCGCTGGTCTGGCCATAGTGGCACCAGTCACAGGCGTGGTCAGCACAGTGTTTAAACAAAGTGGTCAGGTGGTGGATAGCCGCGACGCACTGTTTCAAATCATTGACCCGGCACAGCTGCTCGTCGAAGCGCTGGCCTATCCGGCGCTGCCGGCGCACGGCGGTTTGAATCTCACTGCCGACAGCCACGCCAGCGCCCGTTTTCCGGCAGCGGCTGAATCGCAGGACAGCCATTCGTTCAGTTTAAGTTTCCGTGGCAAAAGCCTGCAGCTGCAACAACAAGCGCAGCCGCTGTGGTTCAGCATCGATAACAGCAAGCCTGCCGCGACGCTGGATTTAACCGTCGGCCAGCCGCTGTTAGTCGAAGTCGCCACCGGCAAACAAATCAATGGCATGACTGTGCCACGCAGTGCGCTGCAAAAACTCGACAACGGTGAAACGGCGGTTTGGGTGCATCAGGCGGCCGAGCGCTTTATCGCGCAAAAAGTGCGGGTTGAACCTTTTAGTGCCAGCGAAGTGGTGGTGGTCAGCGGCTTACATGACGGCGACCGCGTAGTGGTGCAGGCCGCGTCGTTACTGGCACAGGTGAGGTAAGCATGTTTAATGCGCTGATCCGGCTCTGTTTGCAGCAACGCCTGTTTGTGCTGGGTGCGGCTTTGATCCTGCTGATTTACGGCAGTTTCAGCCTGCGCCAGCTGCCGGTCGATGTTTTTCCTGACTTGAATAAACCCACAGTCACTTTGCTCACCGAAGCCGGCGGTATGGCGCCGGAAGAAGTGGAGCAGCTCGTCAGTTTTCCGCTCGAAACCAGCATGAACGGCATGCCGGGCGTCAGCCGCGTGCGTTCAGTGTCGGGCGTTGGGCTGTCGGTGCTGTATATCGAATTTGACTGGGGCTCAGATATTTACCGCAACCGCCAGATGGTGGCCGAACGCTTGAGCCTGGCTGGCGAACAGCTGCCAGAAGGCGTGGTACCGCAGCTTGGGCCTGTGTCGTCGATCATGGGCGAAATTCTGCTGCTGGCCATTCCGGCCGACCCAGACAAAGTCAGCCCGATGCTGGTGCGTGAATTTGCTGACTGGGTAGTGCGGCCGCGTTTACTCAGTATTCCCGGCGTGGCGCAGGTCATTCCGATCGGCGGTGAAGTGCGACAATACCGGGTGGAGCCTATCGCCGCGCAAATGGCGGCGCTGGGGGTGAGCCTGAATCAAATCGAACAGGCGCTGACCGGTTTTGGCGCCAACAGCAGTGGTGGTTTTTTAGAAGCGCAGGGCCGCGAGTGGCTGATCCGCAATATTGGCCGCACCACTGATTTAGCGGATTTGCAGCAGCTGGTCGTCACTGTGCAAAACGACCGGCCGGTGCTACTGAGCCAGCTGGCCAAGGTTGAAGTTGTCGCCGCCACCAAACGCGGCGACGGTGGTTACAAAGGCAAACCGGCGGTGATTTTGTCGGTGCAAAAACAGCCGGCCGCTGACAGCGTACAGCTGACCAAACAGATTGAAGCGGCGGTGACCGAACTCAGCAAAGGCTTGCCAGAAGGCGTGCAAGCGCCGGTGTTTTTGTTTAAACAGGCTGATTTTATTAATAATTCGATTGATAACGTCATCGAAGCGCTGCGCGACGGTGCTGTGATGGTCGCCATTATCCTGTTTATGTTTTTACTCAATAGCCGCACCACGGCAATTTCACTGCTGGCGATACCGCTCAGTTTATTAACCGCCGTGTTGGTGTTCCGTTATTTTGGCTTGTCGATCAATACCATGACACTCGGTGGCCTGGCCATTGCGCTTGGTGAGCTGGTTGACGACGCCGTGGTCGACGTGGAAAACGTGCTGCGCCGCTTAAAAGAAAATGCGCAAAAAGCCGTGCCGTTGCCCGTGCTGAAGGTGATTGCCGATGCGTCCGGCGAAGTGCGTAGCGGTGTGGTGTACGCCACCTTGATTGTGGTGCTGGTGTTTGTGCCGCTGTTTGCGTTATCAGGCATCGAAGGCCGGCTATTCAGCCCGCTTGGTATCGCTTATATCACTTCGATTCTGGCCAGTATGTTGGTGGCGATCACTGTGACGCCGGTGCTGTGTTATTACCTGCTGCCGGGCCTGACGCAAAAACAGCATGGCGACAGCGCGCTGGTGCGACTGCTGAAAAAACGTGACGAGCAGCTGCTGCGCTGGTCTTTTGGCCATGTGCGTGGTCTGTTGGCGGTGGCGTTGATCGCGGTGGTGGCAGCAGCCAGTACTGTGCCGCTGTTTGCCCGTAGTTTCCTGCCGGCTTTTAACGAAGGCACGCTGACCATCAACCTGTTATTGCAGCCGGGCACGGCGCTCAGTGAGTCGAACAAAATCGGCGCGCTGGCCGAGCAGTTATTGCTGCAGGTGCCGGAAGTGACGCAAGTCGGCCGGCGCACCGGCCGCGCTGAACTGGACGAACATGCCGAAGGCGTGCATTACGGCGAAATTGACGTCGATTTAAAACCGTCAGAGCGACCGCGTGACGAAGTGTTAGCTGAAATTCGTCGCGTGTTATCGGTATTACCGGGCAGTGTCAGCGTTGGTCAGCCGATCTCGCACCGGCTTGATCATTTGTTATCCGGCGTGCGGGCGCAAATTGCGGTGAAAGTGTTTGGTGACGACCTGGCGACGTTACGGGCGCTCGGTGCCAGTTTGCAGGCCGACCTTGGCAAAGTAGCGGGCGTGACCGACCTCACGCTGGAAAAACAGGTGTTAATCCCGCAGCTGAAAGTGCGCGTCGACTATCAAAAAGCCGCGGCTTATGGTGTGGCGCCGGGTGAGCTGCTGCATAGCCTGCAGCAACAAATCGACGGCGTGAAGTTAAGCCAGTTGGTCAGCAACGAACGTCGTTTTGATTTGCTGCTGCGCCTGCCGGACGGTGCGCGGGAGCCGCAGGCGTTAAGTGGTTTACTGATTCAGACACCCAAAGGCGCAGTGCCGCTGGCGCTGCTCGCCGAAGTAGTGGAATCAGACGGCCCGAACCAAATCAGCCGCGAAAATGGCCGGCGGCGTATTGTTTTATCGGCAAATGTCGAAGGCCGTGATTTAAGCCATGCCGTCACCGATATCCGCGCTGTGCTGGCGGCCGCCAACCTGCCGGAAGGGTATTTCACTGTGCTGGAAGGTCAGTTCCAGGCGCAGGAAGAGGCTTCATCGCTGATTGCGCTGTTGTCGTTAGGTTCATTGCTGGCGATGTTGCTGGTGCTGTACAGCCGCTATCAGTCGTTGCGGCTCACCTTGATTATCATGGCGAACATTCCGCTGGCGCTGATTGGCAGTGTGCTGGCGCTGTGGCTCAGTGGTCAGCCGCTGTCGGTGGCGACCTTAGTTGGGTTTATCACGCTGGCCGGCATCGCGACGCGTAACGGCATCTTAAAAATCAGCCATTACATCAACTTATGCCGCTTTGAGGGCGAAGTGTTTGGTCAGGCGATGATTATCCGCGGCTCCCTGGAGCGTTTAACGCCGGTACTGATGACGGCGCTGGTGGCGGCTTTTGCGCTGTTGCCGTTGTTATTTTCTGCGGACGCGCCGGGCAAAGAAATTCTGCATCCGGTGGCGGTGGTGATTTTTGGCGGTCTGGTCAGTTCGACTATTCTCGACACTGTCCTGACGCCGCTGATGTTTTGGTTATGGGGCCGTGAGCCGCTCGAGCGCTTGCTGGCCAATACGGATAAATCTGAAGTCTATTGATAAAGAAGGAATCAATGATGTTAAAGCCATTAGTAAAAACGCTGCTGTTGGCCGCTGGCCTGCTGAGTACTGCCGCTTTTGCCCACACCGACGAGTACTTAGATACTGTGGTGGGCCCAAACGGTGGCCAGCTGCGGATGGCCGGGGCTTATCACTTTGAGCTGGTGCTGGCCAAAGACGCCAAAGCCGGTGCGCCGAGCCCGGTGAAGCTGTATTTACTCGATCACGGTAATAACCCGCAGCCAGCCAAAGACGCCAAAGCCACAGTGCTGATAGTGTCGGGCAAAGCCAAGGCCAAAACAGAGCTGACGCCTCAAGGCGAAAACCTGTTAGCCGGCAGCGCGGCTTACACAGCGGCAGAAGATTTAAAAGCCGTGGTCAATATCAGCATCAAAACTGAACATGGTGAAATCACCGAACAAGCGATGTTCACGCCGTTTAAACCAGTGCCGGCCAAAGCGGAAGCTGAGCATGAGCACGGCCATGAGCATACCCACGAAGAAGAAAAAGGCCATAAACATTAATTGTTTGCGTTGGTGAAGCTGTTATCGGAACAGCTTTGCCAGTGCTGGTGGTTTTGTTTTATGCTCAGTGCTGGAATTTTCAGCAGGTAGCGTGGGTTGCATTGATGCGTGCAGTCAAACTGTGGTGCAGACTGGGGGTGCTGCTGGTGTTTACTGCACTGGCCCAGGTAGTGACGCCTGAGGTGGTTCAGGCCGCAGAACTTAGTCAATTGCCGGTACGTATCGCTGCTGAAGACAACTGGCCACCCTTTTCTGACGAAAACGGCAAAGGCTTGTCGTCACAATTGGTCAGCGCCGCGTTCGCCCGCAGCGGTTACCGCATTGAAACTGTTGCTGTGCCTTATGCCCGCGCCTTGCACTATACCGCCCACGGCAAAACCGAAGCCTGCTGGAATGTGACGCGTCAGGCCAACACAGCCCGCGATTATCTGTTGCACCAACAGCCGCTGTTTCAGGCGGCTTCTTCGTTTTATTTTCATGGTCTTGCCAAAAACTATCGTTCAGTCGCCGAAATCCCGGACGGCACTGTGGTCGGCGTGATTTTGGGTTATGAATATGGTGACTTATTCGAGCAGCACAAAAAGCGCTTTCAGCTGGTAGAAGTGTCAACTCATCCGCAGCTGATTTCGTTATTGCAGCACGACAAAGTAGAGCTGGCGATTTTTTTTGATGAAGTGTTGGCTTATTACCTGGCACAACCGCCGCTGCGGCAAGTTCGCTTACAAAAAGGCCAGTTGAATCATGTCAGCGATATTTATGTTGCCTTCAGCCGCGTTTCAGCGCGAAGCCAGCAACTGGCCGATGCGCTCGATGCCGGGCTAACCGAACTGCGCCGATCCGGCGATTATCAGCGCATTTTGAGACAATTTAAACAACAGCAACGCCCGGCTGCAGCAACAGCCAGCAGTAGCGCTGACTAAGCAAAATAATCCAGCGCACGACACTGGACGGAACAGTGTGGTTCAGTTGCGATAAAGCTATCAACTTGTTTACTGGCTGTTATTATGTGCATCTACTTCCTGTGATGCCTGCCTGCCGGAGACTGTAATGAAGCTGAAATGTGCTGCCCTGTTCCCAAGTATCCTGTTATTAACTGCCTGCCAGTCCACCCCTGAAGAAGATATGCCGTTGCCGACCGGATTTGCCGAGCAGGCGCAGCTTATGCCGTTAAAACGCCCGGTGCTGACTTTTTCCGACGATGCCTGGCATCAGCAAATTGGCACTTATCAGCTGAATAATATGGATTTGTCCGGCAAATCGATGCAAAAAGTCAGCAGTGGCACCGAATGGCAAACCACAGCGCGTGGCGGTTTATTGTTTCAGCTGATTTTCCATGACAACGTCAATGTCGCCGGGGAAATCGTCAACAAATACAACAGCAAAGCTGAGCAAACTTTCAGTTTTGATATTCAGGCGCCCGGCACTGCCACAGTGCACAGCGAATGTCAGATTCTGGTGTTTGGTCACGGCGAAGAGACGACTGACAATGGCGTGAACAGCTACAACTGGCAAACGTCAGAGCAGGAATTAAGTTACCTCGGTTGCCGCCTGACACAGGACGGGCAAGTGTCGCAGCTGGTGGTCGAAGACAAAGCCGGTGCTGCGCCGGTGTACCGGCTGCATCAGGGCAGCCGCCTGCTGGATCTGACGCCGGTAACAGCTGCGCCGGAGCTGGCGAAATACAACAGTTTCTTTCAGAGCGGCGAAACGGGTTTTCTGTTAAAGGACGGGGCTTTGCAGCAAGCCGCTTTGCAGTTAAGCCATGACCAGTCACGCTTGTGGCTGAAAAAAGATCTGCCGGCGAATGCACAGGCCTGGTACATCGCTGCATTATTCAGCCTGCAGATGTATCACTGGCAAGATACACAATGGCAATTTGACCAGCCACAACATTAAGCGGCGGTTTGTGCTGCAGGCCGCCAGACTTTGCCCAATTGCCACAGATAACGGCTCAGCACATAACCGCAGACGGTCAGTGCCACGGCAAACTCCAGTTGCGCCAGCAGTTGTTGCCAGGTGGCCAGTTGCTGCAGCAATGCTGAAGTTTGCAGCGCCAGATGGGCAGACAATTTCAGCAGGGCGGTGGCGCTAATCACCAGCGGGAAAGTACAGGCGGCGAAGGCCGGATTAAAGCTGCCGCGCAGCAGCTGCGGCAGTTGCCACCAGACCCGTAATGTCAGCAGCAGCGCGACCGCGCTCAGGCTCAGTAATAAGCTGACCGGCAACACGGCCGCGAGTGGCAGACACAGCAAGCCAGTTAACGTCAGGCTGCCGGGTGCCGCCAGAATCGCCAGCAAAGGCCGTTGTGGCAGAGGTAAAGGTGTGCCACGCCGTAAGCGGTATAACATCAGCGGCAACATCAACAGGTAAGCCAGCAGACCGGCGCCGGCCAGCAGCTGCAACAGCCACAACGGCGCGCTGACGGGCGCTGTCAGCACTGCCACGACAAAACCAATTGGCGGAATAAACCAGGCCGGTACTAAATCAGTCAGCGCAAACTGTCTCAGACGGTGACGGATAAAACCAGTCAGTAACGTCAGATGCCCGGCCAGCGCCAGCCACCAGCACAAGCTGGCCAGCGTTGGGTTAAATGACTGCCAGGCTGCAGTTTGCACCAGCGTCGCCATGCAGATCACCGGCAGCAGACTGCCCGCCACCGGATGCGCCAGCTCTTGCAACAACAGCTGCGGAGCGCGCAAAAACTTCAGTAGCACCGCCAGTAATAGCGGCAATGCCAGTAGCGCTGCGGCTTGCTGCAATCTGCCGTCTTGGGCAAAGAGCTGATCGGCACACCAGCCGAGGCTGGCGAGGCCGAGCGCTAAACCTGCTGCTGCTGTCGGGACGCGTTTTAATGACAGACGCTGGAACAGCAGGTGGCAAAGAAGATTAAACTGGCGCATTGGGTTACCTCAAAAGTGGTAGCAATGGCGCTAGCTTAGGTTGCTTTAGATGTTTAGAATATCGATATAAATTTAACTAATCATTTAGAAAAACTATATGAATATCAGTTTTCGTCAGCTTAAAGCTTTTGTCGCTGTGGCGCGGCTGGGGAATTTAGGCGCCGCCGCCGACCAGCTGTGCCTGACGCGCGGCGCTATTTCGCAGGCGTTAAAAGAGCTGGAGACTCAGCTCGGTACACCGCTGTTTGACCGCGCGCATCCGCATTTGCTGCTGAACAGTGAAGGGGCTTTGTTGTTACCGCTGGCGGATGAAATGCTGACGCGACTGGATGATATCGGTGCGTTGTTTGCGCACAGTGGCGACAGCGCCGGCAAAGCGCTGTTGCGCATCGGTGCCAGTCAGACTATCGGTAATTATCTGTTGCCAACTTTGCTGGCAGGTTTGGGGCCGCAGTGGCAGCTCAGCGTGTTTATTGCCAACAGTCAGCAGTTGGCGGCACGGCTGCTGGCGTTTGAGCTGGACCTGGCACTGATCGAAGGCGAAGTCACCCATCCACAGTTGCATAGTGAAACCTGGCAGCAGGATCAGATGATCTTAGTGGCAAGCCCGGCACACCCGCTGGCGAAATCGGTCGCCGCAACCGGAAAAGTGCTCAGTGCTGCCGATTTAGCCGGCCAATATTGGGTGCTGCGCGAGCCGGCATCAGGCAGCCGCGAGCAGTTTGATAAATATCTGCGGCCGCAGCTGACCAACCCCGGCACTGTGCTGGAACTCAATACGTTAGAAGCGGTGCTGAGCACAGTGCAACAAGGACTGGGCCTTACGCTGGTGTCGGAACTCGCCGCATGTGACCGACTTGCCAGTGGTTCGCTGCGAATGTTGCCGTTTGCGCAAGCAATGCCGCGTCAGCTGCATTTATGCTGGCACCGTGACAAATATCTGTCCGCGGCCAGCCAGCGCTTTATCCGGTTTTGCCGGATGGGGTTGTGATGATTGCGGGAAATGTACGCCACGTGGTGACCATCGTGTGACGACCATCGTGTGACGACCATCGTGTGACGACCAGCAATCAGAATCTGTTACTGACTTTCAGCTCAATCTCCCAGCTGTCGACGCCGGGCGCACTCGTCATTGGGGTCGACAAATCGATGTGCACCACGTGGTTGTTGCTGGATTTGGACGAATAAATCCGCATGCCAACGCCGACACTGCCGAGCCAGCGGTCGGTCAGGTTTTGCCGTAATAGGTCGCTGTTGCTACGGTAGATGGCATCCATGGGCGGCGGCGGAGCCATCGGTGTCAGCATATCCAGGCCCGGTGGCAGCGCGAAGCGCGCCGCGATGGCTGCCGGATTCAGTTGTGCCGGGTCAGCGACAGTACCGCCATTAACTCGGCCGAGGTCGGCAAAAGCGACAAAACCAACATCAAGCATTTTGTACAGGTTGATACGCGGATACCAGCGCAGCTCGCTGGTCAGCACCGTTTTACTGATGCCGTGCTGATACTGCAGTGGATAACCGCGCAGCCCGCTGTCACCGCCGAGTTCCAGCGGCAGGTCGGCAAAATTGCGGTTACGCCGCGTCAGTTCGGCTTTGTTATACCAGGTAAAATCGCGATTGAGCTGATAAAAATCTTCCGCCTGAAAGCGCCATTCGCGTAAATCACCGCCTTGCAGGCCATCGATGAAATCAACACCGCCTTCGAGTAACACCAGATGCTGGCGATCGCCAAAACCTTTGCTGCTGTGACCAATCAGCCGGTACCCCAGTGACGTGTCCGCCTGCAGTTTACTGCTTTGTACGCCGGCTTTCAGACTATGGTGCCAGCCGAGATTCACATCCTCGGCGCGGTCAATAAACAGGATGTCCTGCAACACCCGGTAATCATGCTGTTTGTATTCAACACCGACCCAGGGATAAGCCCAGCTGCGGTCTTGTGGTAACGCCAGCGTGGGTTGGCCGGGCATTAACAGCTGCGACGCCGGTGCAAAACGCCAGTCTTCACTGAGTATGCCGGCCAACAGCCGGGTCGAGGCGTGGTCCTGATAAGACCACAACATGCCGGCGCTGAGGTCGATGCGGCGGTGATCAGTTTCAAAGATATTTTCCAGCGCGCCGTTATGAAATACCTGGGTTTGTTGCAGGTCGCTCAGCCATTCCGTGCGGTACATCCAGCGACTGTCGTCCTGATAAAACGGCTTTTCCAGTTGCAGCTGCTGTACATGACCGTCGTCATTGTTGGTCCATTCAGCGGTCAGGTAGCTGTGAGCAAACCAGTCGTCACCGGCTGAGTCAGTGACCAGCGACAGCGGCATCTCCAGTTTAAATTCGTAGCCGCTGCGCTGGGCGTCACTTTGGTATTTCACTGAGGTGCGCACCCCGAAACCGAGGAAATTATCTTCTTTAAAACCAAATGCATACTTGTTCTGGCCGCCACTGCGGCCGAGACCAAAAGAAGGCAGCAAGCTCCAGTTGTCTGACGTTTCCACCACCACGTCATAACTTTGGTCGGCGTTGCAGGTCGGGCTTAACCGCACTTTGGCATCATGCAGATATGATTTGTTGCGCAGCAAGCGTTCGGCTTCCGCCAGATCGCTGACGCTGATTTCCTCGCCGCTGGCAAAAGGTAATTCGCGTTTGACTGTGTCGGGACGGGTGGTGACGTGCGCCCAGTTAGCAAAATGGTGCAGCCAAATGGCATCAGCATCTTCGACAAAAATCGGCTCAGTGCGAATGTGGATTTGGCCGACGCGGATGCGGCGGTCATCGGGAGTGGTTGCTGCCGCGTCTTTGTTGTCTTTGCTGCGGGCTGGTTTTTTATGGAGCCAGTCACAGAACAATTCACTGGAGACTGGCTCCACTTGTTGTGGGGTTTCGCCGGCAACAGCGCCGCCTGAGACGAACAGCAAAGGGGCCATTGCGCTGCAAAGTGCACAATGCAACACCGATAAACGCAGGGACTGCATACTTACCTCCTGCTGCAGGCAGCAAACAGATTCAGTTCGGGCCGGAAGTCGGTACTTGCACGGCTAAACAATACCGGCAAGCTATGAAATAAATGGTCGTGGCTAAGCGTCTGTTTTTGCTGCTTCTTCAGACAATCATAACTCAGCCGCGGGCCGTTTGCTGCCCCATGTTCTGACCCAAAATGCTGAGCAAAACTTTGTGACATCCACCAAATCAACGGGACGCCGGTTTGTGCTTTGGGAGCCATCCAATACGGCAGACCATGCAGGTACACGCCGTTTTCACCGAGCGATTCGCCGTGATCAGAAACATACATCATGGCGCTGTCCGGTATTTGCTGCAGCTGCCCAATGACACTGGCAACTAAGTTGTCGGTCGCCAGCAAGCTGTTGTCATAAGCATTGATAATATGTTGTGGTGGGCAGTGATTCAGTTCTTTGTCGGTGCATTCCGGGCCAAATACTTTTTGCTGCACTGTACTTCTGCGGAAATATTCCGGGCCGTGGCTGCCAAGCTGGTGCAGCACAATAATCCGGTCTTTGCCTGTCGGCTGTGCCAGTTCGCGCTGCAGTGCCTGTAGCAGGATGGCGTCGGTGCAACCTTCGGCCTGGCATTCGGGTAATTCAAATAACATCTCGTGTTTGACCCGGTCACAAACGCCTTTGCAGCCGGAATTATTGTCATACCAGCTAACGTCCACACCGCTGCTTTGCAGAATATCCAGCACATTGCTGCTGTTTTTGGCGGTGGTTTCGTCATAGTGCTCGCGGCCCATCCAGGAGAACATACAAGGCACTGAATGCGCGGTGGCGGTGCCACAGGAACTGACCTGACTGAAGCTAATGACCGGTAACTGGCTTAACCGCGGATTAGTCGGCCGGCTGTAACCATTCAGTTGAAAATGGTCAGCGCGGGCGGTTTCACCAAGCACCAACACCAGGGTTCTGGGGGCTGCTGTGGGGGCCAGATTGCGTACATCAGTACCAAGCACCTGAAAAGTGGGCGGAAAATGCGCCGCAATTTGTTGTTTGGTCACAGAAATACTGGCCGACAGCGGGCTGATGGGCAAGGCGAAGAACTTTACGTCGCGGTAGTTACGGAAAAAGCTGGCAAGTTCTGCATATTGCGTTGCGGCCACAGCGCCGATGCCGCTTAACAGCAATAGCAGCGTCAGCAACCACTGGGCGGCACCACGACGCCAGGATTGGCTTTTAAACACAATTTTTAAGTTGAGCCAGCCAAGCAGCACTAGCCAGCCGGCAGTGGTAACAATTAAATCCGGATTGAGCAAACCGCTGGCTTCGGCAACGTCAGTTTCCAGCACGTTTTGCAACATTGACCGGTCAATCACAGTGCCAAAGTGGCTGATAAAATAATGGCTGATGGCTGCGATGAGAAACAATCCAGACAGCAAACCCCGTTGCAGTCGTGGTAAACCCGGCAGGCTCAGCAATACAAACACCAGACTATTCAGTAACCACAAAACCAGCAGCAGAACTGCCTGCAGGCCATACTGCCCCGGGATTTTTTGCTGCACTTGCGCCAGAAAGGGGGCGCAAAAAAGCACAGTGCTGAGTGCAGCCAGTAGCAGCGCATAGACGCGTGGTTGCAGGGTAAAACGCGCGGTTTTGCTTAAGAAAAAACTTTGGGTGCGTTGTAGCCAACTGATAGCTAAACCTGTCATGACAAGGTTCCTTGTCTTGTGATGGCTGTATGACCCGGTGACAGCATGAGTTTGATTTTGTCGCGCAGCAGAGGCCAATAAGCGCACAGGCACGCCATGCTCCAACACCACAACGCACTGGCGATGTCGTGCGAGATAAAATGGGCGCCGCGCAATTGCTGTACCAATCCAAGAATCAATCCGAGTGAAATGCTAAAAATCAGCGCAGGACGAGCCAGTCGTGGATACAGTTGTAAGCAAAAGAAGTACAAACCGAGCCAGGCGAAACCGATGCTGGCATGGCCGGCCGGAAAACAAGCGTTGGGCGCGCGGTTAGCAGGCCAGCTGCTGAACAGACCGGTAAATTGCTGAGTACCACCAAAGGCTTGTAGATCCCAGGGGCAATCCATCGGCAAGCTGTGTTTCATCAGCGCCACACCAGCCAGACTGAGCGTCAGGCTCAGTAATAAACGGCCATGCGCCTGCTGGTGGCTGCGCGTCCAGCTGCTTGCCTGGTGAGGGACTGCCACGCCACGCACCCGGCGATATTGCTGCAGACAAAGCCTAAGCAAAAAATGCAGCAACAAAGCGGCGATAAGCCATTGATTTAATGTGCGTGCGCCCTGGTGCATCACATCTTCGGTCAGCCAATGATGCTGCAAAGCCCAGCTCTGGCCTTGCAACTGATACCAAAACGCGCTGAGCGCAAAATCAAGGTCCAAGCCGTAAAACAGACTAAACAGCACGGTCAGCGCCAGTAAAGGGCGCAGCAACAGTTGTTTGACAGATGGAAAGGCTGACAGCGACACACAATACTCCAACAGACAGCAGGCTATTGCACGCAGCCTAGTGGGGTAGTCTTAAAGTAAACTTAAGTAAACAAATTATCTGCGGTGGTGCAGCACAGGGCGAGAAAGCCGGTGTTGAAAGTTTATTTTGCAGGTGAATGTCAGAAGGTCAGTGTTAAAGGTCGGTGGCGCTTTGCTGACCGACCCTACGAAATACAGAAGCTGGGTGATGCCGGCCGCGTTAGCGGATTTTCTTTTGCTGTGCTTGGACATGCAGCATCAGGTTTAAAAAAGTATCAGTCCAGTATTCATCTTGATGACTGACCAGGAACTGCAGCAACTCGGCATGTGCTGCCGCAGAGATTTGCAGATGGTCACCGCCGATGCCATGGAAAGTGAAATTGACCATAGTGCCTTTAGCGCCTGCGGCTTTGACCCAAGCGATCAGTTGCGCGCCTGTCACATCACTCGGTGCTATCACCGGCACGGCGTGGATATTCAGCCGCTGCATATCCGCCACTACACCACCGACCGTGGTTTTCATTGCGACAAAATCCTCAGTTAACAGCGGTAAATACGGCGTGCCAGCAGCCAGTTGATCGGTGCAGGGCGCGGTGAAAGTGCGTTGGGTGTGGCCGTCGATCGCCTGTAAAAAGGCGTTACCCAAGCGGATTTCGGCCACTAACCGTGCTGCCGGAGTTTGGTCTAAATCGCGGTCGGGGCTTACCCAATCCCGGTTCGGCAGTGATTTTGCGCATTGATGAAACAGCGAATGATTCCCCAGTTCATGGCCCTGCGCTGCAGCCGCGCGCCAGTCGGCCAGGCGACTTTGAATGGTATTTGCCGACAGCGGCAGATAAAAACTGCCTTTAAGACCTGCCGCATTTAATTGCGGGATGGCGGTATCGAGCTGGCTTGGCAGCGCATCGTCATACGCCAGGCTCACTGCCGCTTTGGCGCCATTGGGCCAGCTGAAGCTGGTGTTTGCGTTGGCTGTCGAAAGCAGCAGACTGGTTGTGGTAAAAACCACGGAGAGCAAGAACCGGCGCATAGTGGGTAAAACAGACATTGCAGCATTCCTTGGTTGCATGACTTGGCAGAGGGCGTGATTAACTTAACTGAATCTTGCCGGGCCGCCAACCTGCGGTATGGTGTTGGCTGCTGTTGACCTGAGTGTTGTGTTGGCCGGTCGGTGCCTGCAGTCAAATCCTGTAACGAAAAACCCGCCGTCGCGCTCGCTGTGCATGCTAAGTTAAGCCTTCAGGTACTTGAGAGTGCTGACACCAGTGGAGTCTGAACGTGAAAATTGGCTGGTTTTCCTGTGGTATCGCGTTGCTCTGTGTCATGTCCGGTGCGACGACTGGCTATGCACAGGAATACCCGCGTGAGCTGAAGTTTGCGCCGGTCGAACGGCAGATCTGGCAGCTGACGATGCAGCGGCCGCTTGCGCCAACGCCAAACATTCCCGAAAGTCTTCAGCAGCTTCCCGCAGCAGAAACGCCGGCCTGGTGGTGGCTGCAACGCTGCCGTTTTGCCCTGCAAACCGGCGACAAAACCACGCTGGACAGTGCCCGCGCTGCGTTAAAACAACTGGAAAATCAAAATGCTGCCAATGAGTTTGCCGGCAGCGCCGCCGGTTACAAATGCCAGCAACTGAGTAAATTCAGTGCCGGCGAGTCAATGGACACCCGACAACTGAGTTTTCTCGCCTATCACAGCCTGTCCGAGCGCGATGCGCCGGCGCTGCATGCCTGGATTGGGCTTGATTATGCCCGCGATGCGCTGCAAAGCGGTTTTTATGACAGTGCCGCCAATGCCATTGGCTTGGTGCTGAGTATTGCCCGGCGTAATCAGTTGCCACAGCTCGAAGCCGACAGTCTGGTGGTGCAGGCTGAGATCCAGCATGCAGCAGGTCAGGTACCGGAAGCCTTGCGCACGATCAATCAGGCATTACCGCTGCAAACTGACCCACGCCAGCTGCAGCGCTTACAGCTGACGCAGGCGGAGCTTCTGCTGACCACAGGGCGCCAGCAGGAAGCGCAGGCCTTATATCAAACGCTGTGGCAACAACGATTTTTACCAGCCGGGATGGCGTTGTTGGCGCTGTATTTACAGCAAAGGCCCGCAGATACAGCGCCGGATTGGCTGCTGCAACTAAGCAACGAACTGCAACAGCAGGCGGCACATAGTGGCGACCGCGAATCGATAGCCTTAAGCCGGTTACGCCACGCGATGGTGTTGCTGGTCAGCGGTCAACCAGCGCAGGCGCAGCTGCAGTTTGACGATGCCAGCGGCTGGCTGCTGCAGCACCGGCTGGCTTTGTATGTACCTGAACTGCAACGCTGGGCGCAGCTGCTGGCAAAACATGGTCAACCACAGGCTGCTTTTGACGCGCTGCTGCAAAATCTGCGCTTGCAACGTCAGTTAGACGCGGACGAACACAACACTCAGGCGCAGCTTAGCAGCACGTTGTTAATTGCCGAGCAGCGCAGCCGCGAGTTGAAACTGGTGGAGCTACAGCAACAATTACAGCGAAGCCGGGAAGCGACAGAGACTCACGCTGCACAAATCTGGTGGTTGAGTCTGTTCGCGGCTGCACTGGCGGCTTTGTTATTGTTGTTACTCTGGCATCTGGTCAGGCGACGGGGTTGATTCCTCAGTCCTGTCGCACCGCACAGTGGCAAAATAAAAATTGCCGCCGTCATCCTGATACTGCGCCTGCGCCTGCGCCTGCGCCTGCAGCTGCAACCCGGCCTGTTGCAGTAGTTGCTGATAAGTCGCAGCGCCGAGCGACACCGACTCTAAACCGGTCAATACATCGATCCAACGACAAGCCTGCGCCGGTGTACTAAAAAGCCATAGTCCACCCGGGGCCAAAGCAGCGGCGACTTTGCGAAACAACTGGCGCTGGGATGCTTCCGGCAATAAAAACAACACCCCGATACAAAGCACGCCGGCAAAGGGGCGCTGAAAAAAAGCCGACTCTTCCAGCTTTTCACAAGCAACAGTGGCCTGCGGCAACAGCTGCTGATAAGCCGCCGCTAACGTCGGCGACGCATCAACGCCATACAATTGAAATCCACGCTCAGCCAGCGCTTTACCTAACGGCAAGCCGCTGCCACAGCCAAGGTCCAGCACCGCAAGCCTTGCGCCCACTGCAACACAGTCGCCACGCCGATTGACGATTGCTCGCGCCAGTGGCGAAACTCTGCGGCGTGAGTTTCATAGCCGTTGGCGGGGTCAGTTGCCTGCAGCGCCTGTTGCAACAGTTGCGTGACAAAGTGGTCTTTGCCGGCCTGATAACTGTGAGTGTCACTGGGGAATTGCCGGGCAAGTCGCTGTTTGAGTGCTGAGTATTCTGCGGCAGCGCCTGGGTTTTGCCGCAAGTAGTCACGTAGCGTCAGATGCTGGCCGACCTGCGGTGCGCCACGAACAAAAACGTGTAAATGATGACTGCGCTGGTTACTGCCTGGCGCTGTATTTCTATAAAAATAACGTCGCCCGCTGATGCCGTTTTCGCCTTTGGCGATATACCCCAGGCTGGCTAAAGCGGCAGCTTTGGTATCAAATTCGCTTAAATCAGTGACTTCTAACAGCAGATCTATAATGGGTTTGGCAGCAAGGCCGGGCACTGCAGTGCTGCCGATATGATGCAGCGCCAGTGCAGTCGTGCCAAGAGCCGCGAGAATGCTGGCTTGTTCAGTGGCAAAAACTGCAGGCCAGTGAGTTTGATAAGGAATCACCATCACGCTGCGCTTTGGCTCTGACTTGTTTTGCATGTTTAAGCCCCGTTGTTGCTGATCTGATGCTCGGTGCTTGCTACCAGTTCGCTGCACAGCCACTGCGCAAATTCGCGCATGGCGCTGGTTTCTGCTTTGGATTGCAGACGGGTCAGCCAATAACTGCCGAAGCTGATTTCCTGCTGAAATGGCCGCACGATAGCGCCTGTTTGCAGCAAATGGCTGAACATTCTGGCCGGTGCTATTGCAATACCGAGACCGGTTTTTGCAGCTTCGAGCATAGTGACACTGGAATCAAACACAATAACCGGATGGGTTGGCGGTAATTGCGTGCCGCCGGCTTGTTGTAGCCAGGCGGTCCATTCGTCGCGCCGGTACGAGCGCAGCAATGTGTAGTTTAAAAGGTCCGCCGGTTGCTGTAGCTGTGCAGCGATGTCCGGTGTGCAGAGTGGTGTCAGCGGGCTGTCGCACAGATACTGTGCAGCAGTGCCGTGCCAGGCGCCGTCGCCAAACCGGATGGCAAAATCCAGGCCTTCGGCGGCGATATCAACACGATTGTTGTTGGTGGAAATTTGCAGCTCAATGTGCGGAAATTTCTGATAAAACGCCTGCAGGCGCGGCAGTAAAAAACCGATGGCAAAAGTGCCAACCACACCAATTTTCAGTTTTTCCTGCACCTTACGACCCGCAAAATAATCTAACAGCTGGGCGATACGATCAAAAGACTCATGAAGGACCGGCAGCAGCGTTTCACCTTCCGGCGTCAGCGCCAGCCCGCGGGGTATGCGCAAAAACAGCGGGCAATGCAGTTGATCTTCCAGCAGTTTTACCTGTTGGCTCACTGCCGAATGCGTCACATTCAGCTCGATAGCGGCATGAGTGAAACTTAAATGCCGGGCGGCAGCTTCAAAAGCGCGCAGTGATTTCAGTGGGATATAACGACGGGTCATGCAGCTACCTGTTGGTTTATCGACACCCAATCAACCTGAAGATTCGGGTTGGCGGCGAGCGAAGTCAGCAACCCCGAATATTCAGGGAATTCGGGTGTGTAAGTTTTTCTAACAGCTGATATGTAAATTAACCGTTTGTCCGGCGAAGTCAACTGGCGCAAGCTAAGGATAGTGCGGGCCCGGCACTTCATTTCAACCCATTCAACCGCAAAGGAAATTATATGCATTTCAATAAAACTCTGTTGGCGCTGACCTCTGTACTCTGTTGGGCCGGCCCGGCTCTGGCGCAAACGATTGAAAACGAAGCCGCACTGAAAACCGCAGTCAGTCAGCAAGTGTCATCCCTGATGCAACAACAGCAAATCCCCGGCATGGCCGTGGCGGTACTGTGGCAGGGCAAAACGTTTTTTTACAGCTTTGGGCAAGCAGATGTCGCAGCAAAAAAACCGGTTACACCAGATACCTTGTTTGAGCTCGGTTCTATCAGCAAAACCTTTGCCGGTGTGATTGGCGCTATGGCGTTGGAACGGGGTGACATCAAGCTGAATGACCCTGTTGCCAAGCACTGGCCGGCTTTGACCGGCAAACAATGGCAGGCGATTAACATGCAACATCTGGCGACTTACACAGCCGGTGGCCTGCCGCTGTTTATGCCGGACCACGTCACCGATAAAGCCAGTCTGTTGAACTATTACCAGCAGTGGCAACCGGAATATGCGCCGGGCATGCAGCGGGTCTACGCCAACAGCAGCATTGGTTTATTCGCTCATCTGGCAGTTGCTGCCGGGGGCAAAGGTTATGCCGAAGTCTTTCGCAAACTGACTACAGACTTGCAGATACCCAATACTTATCTGCAGGTGCCAGAAGCAGCTCAGGCGCAATATGCCTGGGGTTATAAAGAAGGCAAACCGGTGCGGATTGGCACTGGGGTGTTGCTGGATGAAGCGGGCGGGGTGAAGGCGAGCGTGCGCGATTTAGCAACCTGGCTTAAAGCCAACCTGCAACCAGAAAAAGTGACAGATCCATTGTTGCGGGCAGGTATCGCGAAGGCGCAGCAACGTTATGCTAAATCTGAACAAATGTATCAGGGCCTCGGCTGGGAAATGCTGGATTATCCGGTGTCACTGGCGGCATTAAAGGCAATGACAGCCGCTGAATTTGTTGATGGCAGTGCTGCAACGGTATTGGCTCCGCCCGCGCCGGCAGTGACCAACAGCTGGGTGCATAAAACCGGCGCCACCGGCGGTTTTGGGGCTTACGCTGCTTTTATCCCGTCGCGTCAGGTGGGTATTGTGCTGCTGGCCAACCAGCGTTATCCAAATGCGCTGCGGGTGGAAGTGGCGCACAAGGTGCTGGAAAACCTGAAATAGTCTTTTTATACCAAGAGCTGGTCTGCCGCGGTCTGTGTCACAGTGCCGCGGCAAAGTGACGGCCCAAGTGGCAACTGTTAGACTGCCGGCCATTGAATACCCGCTTCAGGAGCTGTGTGGTGACTGTATCTATGACGTTAGACGAAATTTTATTGCGCTTAAGTACCGAACAGCAGGTCGCGGCAGATTCTGAACAGCTGTTGTTCCCGGCGGAGGCTTTAGTGGCCGCAAAAAGCCACTGGGCGGAATTCTGGCCACATATCGCCGCGCTGATGCAGCGGATGCAGGCAGATGAAGAGCTGTCAGATGACGAATATCAGCTGCTGTTTTACGGCGTGATGCTGTTAGCTGACGTGGCGGATTTGTCGCAGGCGCCGGTTTTTATGCAATGGGTGGACACCACAGACGGCCTGGGCTCAGACCTCGAATACACCCTCGGCGATGCCATGACCGAAGATCTGGCAACTATGTTGTTTGTGCTGTCGGCCGGGCAGTCTTTACCGCTGCAGCAACTGCTGCTGAGTGAAAAAGCCGGTATTTACGTCAAAGCCGCGGCGCTTGCGGCTTTATTTGCCCAGCAGGAACTGGCAGAGCAACAAGGCCAGGCACCCGACACCGCAGCACTTATTCCGCTATTGCAACAAGTGATTGATGTCGCTTCCCGCCACGGCCAGAAATTTGTGCTGGGCGAACTGGCGATCTGGTGTATCAGTTTTGGCCTGCAACAACTCAAACCGGCGTTTGAGCTGCTGCTGCGGCAGAACAGAATTGATACAAAAGTGATTAGCACCAGAGAAATCAGCCGCTGGCAGCTGGCAAACAGTGAAAAACCGCTGGCATCTGGCCTGGTGCGCCCAAGCTTTGATGTGATGTCATTGCAGCATTGGCTGGCATTTCAGCCAGACAGCACAGCGACAACAGCTGAGCCTCTGACTGAGGTCAGCGCTGGTTTGCCGGAAAACGCAACGAGCACTAAAGCGCTGACCGGTCGTAACGATGCCTGCCCTTGTGGCAGCGGTAAAAAATACAAAAAATGCTGTCTGAACTGATCTCCGGTTCAGTCGGCCAGGGGTGATCACGACCAAAGGTCAACACGCCCTAAAGCGTTTTAGCTACAACGTCGGCGGTTTGTGTTGTGATCAGTGCCGCCTGATGCCGCTCCCATTTTTTCACCAGCCAGAAATAGCTGATAGCTGCCACGCTCAGGATGATCGCTTTTTCTTGCAAACTAATACCGTTTCGGATCAAGGCGTTAAACATCATGATTTGAATGATCAGATGGAAACAGGCGCAGGCCAGAATGGATTTGGTTGCAGCGGCCACCTGACCAATGCCCCAACTGCCCAGAATCATCATGCCGAGGAAAAACAGGTTATCGCCAAGACTGGCACCGGTTAAAAAAGTCAGATGCCACAGATACCAGCAACAACCAATGACCAGATATTTCAGATTGTCAGTGAGCGGTGCCAGCTCCGTTTGCAGGTAACCACGCCAGCCGTATTCTTCCATGATGCAGTACAGCAAAGTCCCGCAGGCTGCTATCAGGCCGTACAGATGCGGGTTCATCCCATAGCTGTTGTTTACGCCAAAGCCCGCAAGTAAAACCAGCGCAATCGCGACCATGCTGAGCGGGATCCACGGCAGATTGCCAAACAACTGCATCGGCAGTGGGCCCCGGCGGCGCAGCGCCCGCCGCGCGATCAAGGCGGCCAGTAAAATCCCTGCGCCTTCGGCGATCACTGAAAGCAATATCGCCAACCAGTCAGGCAAAGCAGTGAGAGCGGCTTTGTGGCCCAACAGGTCAAAGCGGAAGATATTCGCCAGTGCCGTGGCGAGCAGCATAAACACCGCGATGCGGCGCCAACTAATCTGTGATTGATGCAAAGCAAATTCCTATTATTACCAGCATGGTGGTTGACGTTTTTTCGACAGATAAGTGGTTATTTTTAGAGCGGTTTACTCAATGGAACCAGTCAGAAAGTGTAAGGATTTGCAACAAATGCGGAGGCATCGGCAGCGGCGTTTGGCTCTTTGCAGCAGTCTTGATGATATAGTGCCAATCCCGGCTGTTAACGGCAAAACCCGATGAAAAAAATCGCAGTGTTTGTGGACGTACAAAACATCTATTACACCTGCCGCCAGGCTTATGGCCGGCAGTTCAACTACCGCAGGTTTTGGCAGCAATTACAGCAGCAGGGCGATATTGTGCTGGCCACCGCTTATGCCATCGAGCGTGCTGACGATCAGCAGCGCAAGTTTCAGGACGCGCTGCGGCATATCGGTTTTCAGGTGAAGTTAAAGCCGTTTATTCAGCGCAGTGATGGCAGTGCCAAAGGCGACTGGGATGTCGGTATCACCATCGACGTGCTGCAACAGGCTGAACAAGTCGATGAAATTGTGCTGCTGTCCGGAGATGGTGATTTTGATTTGCTGCTGCAGGCGGTGCGCCAGCGTTTTGCCTGCCGCAGTATTGTCTATGGTGTACCGGGTTTGACTGCGCACGCGCTGATGAATAGCGCGGATCTCTATGAAAAGATTGATGAAAATTTATTGTGTTAAGTAAACAATCAGGCCCCTGCCGCAGGCTCTGGTGATACAGCTGGCTGTTTGCTGCGTATTGCTGTGTAACTTTCTAAGCAGATTCGAGAACCCAATGAAACTGTTATCACTCAAAGCGCCGCTGTTGGCAGCAAGCTTGTTACTGGCCAGCTGCACCGGCATTCCGGAAGGCCTAGCACCGGTACAACCTTTTGAACTGAATCGTTATTTAGGCGAGTGGCATGAAATCGCCCGGCTGGATCATTCGTTTGAGCGTGGTTTGACCCAAGTCACAGCCAATTACAGCCTGAACCCGGACGGCAGCGTTAAAGTACTGAACCGCGGTTTTTCGGCTGAAAACAACGAATGGGAAGAGGCGGAGGGTCTGGCCAAAATGAACGGCCCGGCCGACCAGGGCCGGTTAAAAGTATCGTTTTTCGGGCCATTTTATGGCGCCTATAACATTGTGAAATTAGCGCCGGATTACAGCATGGCGCTGATTGTCGGGCCAGACCTGACCTACGCCTGGCTGCTGGCGCGAAGCCCCAACCCGGATAAAACCCAGTGTCAGGCCTTTTATGCTGAGGCGGCGCGGATTGGCATCAAGCCGGACAGCTGGATCCGGTTAAGTCCCTGTTAACAGCGGGGCGCCGGCTGAAGCGTCAGGCGACGCCGTTAAAACAGAACTGCTGCGCGGCCGGGCGTTTCTCGAGTAACGCCTGATAGGCCATCAGGTGTGGCAAAGCCGCGCGCTCAGCGATGGGCGTTTGTAACCAGCGGTTCAGCGATAACCCGAGCACAATATCTGCAAGCGTAAAATCTGCCCCACAGATATAAGCGCCGCTTTGCGCCAGCGTGTTGTCCAGAATGTGTAGTTTGTGCTGCCATTGCTGCGTGCTTTGGGCAATGGCTACCGGGTCGGTGAAATCCGCATGTTGGCGCACCAGCGCCATAAAGGCATACCGCCAGGCCGGGTTTAATTCACAAGCTTGCCAGTCCATCCATTGTTCTACTTTGGCCATTTGCTGCAGATCTCCGCCTAATAACGTCGGATGGCTATGTTTTCTCGCCAGATAACGGCAAATACTGTTGGATTCCCACAGCACAAAATCGCCGTCGACCAGCACCGGTACTAAAGCATTCGGGTTGAGCTGGCGGAACTCCGCCGTATCTATGGGCGCAAAACCGCTGCCGCAGGGGATGAGGTCGGTCTCGATGTTCAGCTCGGCCAGAGTCCATAACACTTTGCGCACGTTAATGGAGCTGGGTTTGCCGTACAGTTGCATCGCAGATCCTCAGGCCGCTATGGCCAGTGTGGTTCATGTTATTCAGAAAATTGCCCTGGCGGCTCAGCACTACTATCCGGCCGCCGGATGGCGCGTGGTTTTATCATAATAACTGGCACCGCGCAGATAAACCGTGTTGCGGTAACAGGGTGTTTCCTGAAGCTGCCGCTTATTCGCTGAAGACCGTCATGGCGATTTGCATCTGATAGGCTTCTGCCTGCGTGCCCTCGCCGGCATTGCTGGCGATCAACAGTGCATTTTGCGTATCCGGCTGCAATGTCACCACGGCCTGCCAATAGCCGTTGGAACCGGCATGCATTAATAAACGCACCGGCCGTTGTTGCGGAAAGTCGGTGCGTACACCCCAGCCCAATGCTGCGCCGGAATCGCCCTGTACCTGATGCAAATACTGGTAACTGGCTTGTTGCAGTAATTTGCCCCGGCCTTGTTCGCCCTGCATCTGGTCGATGACAAAGGAGGCCCAGTCTTGCATCGTCATATACATATCGCCGGCCGGGATCATCACTTTCGGATTACTGGCATGCTCGCCCCGGATCGGTTTACCGTCTTTATGGCCGGTATTGGCATTGGCCGGTGTCGGACCAAATCCAACCTGCATGCCCAAAGGTGCAAACATCAGCTCGGTGATCAGCTGCTCAAAAGGTTTTCCGCTCAGGCGCTCGGCAATAGCGCCACACAAAATGGTCCCGCTGTTGGAATAATTGGCTTGCTGGCGGGCCGGCGCGATCGGCGCCTGCGTTAACACTTTAGCGGCATACAACTGGCGCAGCGTCATCACGTCGGTTTTATCGCTGTATGTCGACTCCAGCCAGGTTTCATCGGCATTGGCGGCGAGACCGGCACGGTGCGACAGCAGGTCGGTGATAGTCAGTTGCCGGTAGGCAGGATGCATCCGCGGTGCCAGTTCAGGCAGTAAGCTGGCCAGGGTGTCGTCCCAACGTAGTTTACCCAGTTCCACCAGCCGGGCCATCAAGGTGGCAGTCATGGCTTTGCCGTTGGAGCCAATATGCCAGACATCGGCCGCGCTGACCGGCTGCGCCGGTTGCTCGCCGGCGGCCCGCACGCCTTGTTGCAGTTGCTGCACAATCTGGCCATTTTTTATCAGTACTATCGCCGTGGCCGGGATCGCCGGATCTGCGCTGACTTCCTGTAAAAGCTTTGCCAAATCAGCAGCTTGTGCCGGCATAACCGATGCAGCGATACACAGCAGGCTACTGCACAGCACACGGCCCCAACGCGGGCCTGGTAGACAAAGGGTTCTTTGCATTTGAATATCCTTCTGATAAGCTGAATGATTAAAACAGTAAAAATTTACTGTAAAACGATAAAATATTATCTTTATACATTCAACTAATCTTTTTGCAGCTGAGGGTAAAGCCATGAATCGGCCGGAAATATTTCGTCTGCTGCTGGCGGGCGCTTTTTGTGTGTATGCACTGGCGGCAGTGATGGTCTGGTGGTTACCGCCTGACTGGTTGTTGGCCAGCAGTGCGGTGTATCAGCTGCAGCTTGGCGCGCAGGGCGTCGATGCCGCCAATCTGACTATGTTGCAGCGTTTCAATGGCATGCTGGCGGCCTTGCCGTCGTTGGCTGCGCTGTGGCTGGCATGGCGGCGGCTGACCGCTTTATTGCGTGGCTTTGCGCAAGGGCAAGGCTTTACGCCGGCTGCCGCGCTGCTGTATCGCAAGTTTTGCGGCTGGTTATGCGCCGGGTTGGTTCTGGCGCTGCTGGAAGGGATATGGCGTTCGCTGGCTGATTTCATGCTGCTGCCCGGCACCACACCGCTGACTTTGACACTGCAGATCAGTGGCGGCGATTTGCTGGCGATTGGTGTGGCCGCATTGTTTTATCTGCTGCATCACCTGATGCAACAAGGGCAGCAACTTCAGCAGGAAAACAGCGAGTTTATCTGATGGCAATTATCGTAAGACTGGATCTAATGCTGGCGGCGCGTAAACAAAAATCCCGTGCCCTGGCGGAATATGTCGGCATCACAGAACAGAATTTGTCGCTGCTCAAATCGGGCAAGGTCAAAGGGATCCGCTTTGATACGCTGGATAAAATCTGCGAGTTCCTGCAGTGTCAGCCGGGAGATTTGCTGGAATTTGTGCCGGACGAACCGCAAGACTAACGCCTGTTGCTGGCCCGCCGCTTTAATCATTCACAGAGAATCAGCCGGGCCAGCCGGCTGCGTGTCCGGAACTTTGGTTTCAAACATTGGCTTAAAACACTGCTGTTGCACGGTAGCCGGGCCGGAACATCAATTGAAACACTTTAAAAATCAGTTTTTAACGGCGCCAGTTAACATATCCTGCGGAATTCTCGCCGTATTTCAAAAGAGTTTTGACCATGGATAATCTTACACATTCGCTTGTCGGCGCGCTTGCCGGGCAAATGGGACTCAAACGTAAAACCGGGTTGGCGTTGCCGACGCTGATCATTGCCGCGAATCTGCCTGATATTGATGCATTCGCCACTTTATTGAGTGGTCATCAGCATTTAGCGCTGCGGCGCGGACTGACTCACGGGCCGATCGCGATACTGCTCCTGCCTTTGTTGCTGTGGGGCCTGATGCTGTGGTTTGATCACTTGCAAACCCGCAGGGGCAAACGCCCTGACACGCGCTTACCAATAGATAAGGCTTGGTTACTGGCCCTCGCATACATCGGCTGTCTGACACATCCACTGCTGGATTGGCTCAACAGTTATGGCGTCCGGCTGCTCGAACCCTTTTCTTCCACCTGGTTTTACGGCGACTCGATTTTTATCATCGATATCTGGATCTTGTTGGTCATCAGTGTCGGGCTGTACTTTTCGTATCGTCGCGAGCAGCGTCAGGCCCGCAACTGGGCGGCCCCTGCAGTTGGGAGTGCAGCATTGCTGCTGTGTTATCTGGCAGCGAATGCTGTGATCACCGCCCGCGCCGAGCAATTAACCGCACGCGCCGTTGAGCAGCGCTTTGGGATGACGCCAAGTCTGGTGGTGGCTAATCCGGTCCCGGTCGAATTCTGGAAACGCGAGATGTTATGGCGGGATAACACTCATTATGGCCGTGCGATTTATCAGGTGCCTGATACAGTCCGGGTTGATGAGCAATTTGCTGCGCATCAGGTGACGGTGAGTGCTGCCGCCAATGCCGCAAGCAAAGATGAAAACGCTAAAGCATTTCTGTTCTGGTCGAGAATGCCAGTGATCAGTAGTCACCCCAACGGGCAGGAAATCAACGACCAAAGGTTTTTAAATCCGTTGATGAAAGAACGTTTTACGGTGCAAGTATCGAAATGATGGCGGGGTGATTCTGCTTGCTGATTTTCCAGTTTTCGCCGCCAACCACTACGTTATTTGCCAGATCTGCTTTGACGTCATTTGCGGTCACAGTGACCATACAACAGCTCCCCAATGGCGGAGTTGCCACTATGTAACGAGCCGCACGAAACGGTTAATTCGATGAAATCGTGCGATTCATCCGCTAAGTCAATAGTGCTGAAACCAAGGAGAGTTTATGCTGCGCGGACTGAACCACATCACTATTGCTGTCAGTGACTTAGACAGTTCTTTGCGTTTTTATATCGACATCCTTGGCATGCAGGGCCGTGTACGCTGGGATCGTGGCGCTTATCTCAGTCTGGGAGATCTCTGGTTTTGTCTGTCCGTTGATAGTGCCGCGCCGGCGCAGGATTATTCGCATATTGCCTTTGATATTGCTGAGGATGATTTTT
>CAMLRA010000007.1 GCA_946482325.1 uncultured Chromatiaceae bacterium
AAAGGATCAACATCCGTCTTCTGGATTTTCAGTGGTTTCAGGCGGACAGGTGCAGTAAACTGATAGCGGTCGGCTGCTTCACTGAGGATCATCTGAAGAATTTTCAGATGACGGTTGATGTGACCTGAAGATAACTGCATACCATTTTCGCGTTGCACTTTGCCGAGTTGGGCGCGAAATTGGAGCAAGTCTGCTTTGGTGATGTAGTCGACTTCCTGTTCGCCAAAGAATGGCAACAGTCGCTTATTCACGATAATACCAACCGTCTGACGATAAGAATCCCGCCAACTCACCATCATTTCATCCAGCCAGATTTCGGCGAATTCAGCAAAAGTCGGGATTTTTCCAGCGCGATTGCCGGCTAACAAAGTGGTTTGCTTATTCGCAAACTTTGCAGCCAGAGCGCTATTCGGGAAGTACTTCTGATACACAAAGGTACCCAATACAATTTCTGCTTCGATAGCCTTCAGTAACTTCTCGAGCATCTTCCGGTTTGCCGGCGTATCCGGTAACGCGGTTTGTTCACGGCAGCGTTGGCCCATATATTTAAAATCAATGAACAGGTTCGGCGAACCAGTCCTGGTTCTAATTGCTCCCATACGCAACACCTCCGTTTGCCATTGGAATTAAGATCTGTTTTTGTGGAGCAATAGACATGTCCCGTTGAATGGCTTCCCAGATGAAGAGGATCTTTCTACCACCAAAGGGTTTGATGTAATGGATACCTTCGAGTAATACCCGATCTTTCAGCTTATTGCGGATAGTCCGGCAGTCGTACTTGATGAGTACCGCCAGTTCCTCAGTAGTGAGGTAAGTCATCACTTTTTGCATAGAGTTAACTCCTGAGCTATGTTACCCTGAATGCCATAATCGCATCTGAAAATGCAAAATGTCATCTTAAATGCAATTTAGCGCAGAAAAAAGACATTTGCAATATATTTTTGCCATTTAAAATGTATTTTTTTGATTTGAGGTGTATTTTGATTAAGTGCCACTTAGCGAGACTGATGGGCGAACGTAAGATGAAGGTTGTTGATGTAGCTCGTGAGACTGGGTTAAACCGCAACACGATTACGTTGTTATATAAAGAGACAGCACAGCGGATTGACTTTGAAACTATCGAAAAACTATGCGATTTGTTTCAGTGTCGTGTTGAAGACTTACTGGAAAAAGTTTGAAAGTTACCAAAGCGAACAATGAAGTGAGCATTTTCGACTGGAGCGAGCAGTCCTCTCAAAAGCTTACTTCCCCTTCCATTATTGTGCCTATAACGAACCCAAATTCAGCATAGGTACCTAAAGAATTAAGCAAATCGAGCAGCAGTCAAAAACCACGGGATTTGAAAAAGTGGTAAAAGTTGGTGGGCACAATCAAGGCACAATTGGGGCACAATAAATAAAAAAACCACTTGAGTTGCCTCTAAGTGGTTGATTTATATGGCGCACCCGTCAGGATTCGAACCTGAGACCTCTGCCTCCGGAGGGCAGCGCTCTATCCAGCTGAGCTACGGGTGCGCAACGGGGGGCATTGTATTGTGCCTGTTAGCGCTTGTCCAGCCGCAAAATCGTTGGTTTTCCGGCTTTATTAAAATTTATCAATCGATTAGCCAAAATTTGAACAACCGCCGAAATATCCCTGCGATAAGCCCTGGTGGCACCGCTTCACGCTGCAAGGCGGAAGCGGTTGATCATCGCTTGCAGCTGCTCGGCCAACTTTGCCAGTTCGGCAGCCGTAACGGCGGTCTCTTCGGCACCGGAACTGGTGTGATGCGAGATGTCGCTGATACGGGTGATGTTTTCGTTGATCTGTTCGGCGACTGTGCTTTGCTCTTCTGCTGCAGAAGCGATTTGTACGGTTTTGTCGTTAATGGCTGCAACACCGTGCACCACATCTGCCAGTAGTTCGCCGGTGGTCTGGATCACTGCGGCGCCGCGGTCGGCTTGCAGCAGGCTTTGTTGCATCGCCTGATTGGCTGCTGCGGCACCTTGCTGCAGGGTTTCAATCATCTTTTGGATATCGACAGTCGATTGCTGCGTGCGCTGCGCCAGGTGGCGGACTTCGTCGGCGACCACGGCAAAACCGCGGCCTTGTTCGCCGGCGCGGGCGGCTTCGATGGCAGCGTTCAACGCCAGCAGATTCGTTTGATCGGCAATACCGCGGATCACATCCAACACCTGATTAATCGTCTGGCTATGTTCATTCAGCGCCAGAATCTCCTGACTGGTATGCTGCACTTGCCCGCGCAATTGTTGCATCAGCGTGATGGTCTGAGTCAGCTGTTGCTGCCCCTGGCCGGCTTTTTGCTGCACTTCATGCGCCTGTTCGGCGGCAGCCGCGGTGCTGAGCGCCACATCATGCACTGTTGCGCTCATTTCATGCATCGCCGTAGCCGCCATTTCGGTGTCCTGTTGCTGCTGGGCGACGCCGGCGCTGGTTTCACGGGTCACGGCGGAAGCTTGTTCGGCTGCAGTGGCAACTTGTTGGGTAGCAAAATAAATTTCCCGCATCACCTGCTGTAATTCTGCGGCGAGCTGGTTCATGCCGGCCGCGATTTGGCCAAATTCGTCCTGGCCCTGATACTGGCTGCGCGCCGTCAGGTCGCGACCGGTGAGTTGTTGCATCAGCGTGCGGATTTGCCGCATCGCTTGCTGAATATTGCGATGAATGGCCAGGCTAAAGCCGGCCACTACCAACACCGCCAGTAACAATAATGCGGCAGCCTGCAACAGACTGCCCCGGGCTGCCGCTTGCTGTCTGGCAGCAGCGTCGCCAATCTGCTGCATCAGTTGCTGCTGGTGGCTAATCAACAGCGCCATGCGTTTGCTGGCGATGCTGAACCAGTTGGCGGCGTCCTGGCCAAGTTTTTGCCCGCTTGGGCTTTGCTGCACCAGCGGCTGCAGCGCCAGGTATTCGGCACTGTCAGCTTGTGTCAATAAGGCTTTGGCGTCTGCACTTTGTTGCGCCAGACGGCTGCTGAACACCATAAAGGCGCCCTGATTTTGGGCGATGCGGCTGATGAGCGCCGGCTCGGCCTGGTCCTGACTAAACGCCAGACTCACCATAGCCCGTTCGCGGCCGGCCCGCTCAATCAGTTCGATCCAGTCGTTTAACGTCGCCAGCTGGCGCGCCAGCGTCAGATCGGTCAAGGATTGCACAGCCTGGTCGTTACGCTGTAGTAACTGGCTGATATGTTTGGTATACCCGGCTGCGGCTGCGGTAGCGTCCAGGCTGAAACTATCGATTTGGCGACGTAGGCCTGGCAAGGCCTGGACCAGTTCGCTCAGTGCAGTACGCTGTGCTTGCGTCAGCGCGGCCAGCCGTTCGTCGCTGCCACTACGGGCTTTTGTGACTTCAGCGCCAAAACGTGCGCCTTTGCTGCTGATAAAAATACCGCTGCTGCCCCGCTCGACCTGCAGGGCATTGACCAGCTGGCCAAGCAACAAATGATCACTGATCGCGGCGCGCACCTGAGCGGCATTCTGATATTGCTGCCACTGTTGCAGCAAACTCTGGCTGGCAAACCACAGTAACAACACGGATGGGAAAAACAGTAATAACAACAGTTTGCGATGCATCGGCAGGTTTTGTAGCAGGTTTTTCATCAGCGCTCCTTACTGAATGGCAGGACCCGGCATTTCTTCGCCAGTATATGTGTTACCGATTTAACTACAGCTGAGATTTATTCATCTGTAAAGTGAGCGCCTCCAGAGCATTAGAAAAGACTGCCGATTTGGTTATAGTGAAGCAAGGCTAAACACTGCGGGCACCTTATTGATGCGCAGCAAGACCTTCTGCCACGGCTTGTTTCTGACCACTTTCTGCTGCCTGTGCCTGAAAGCCACAGCACAGACCGGCAACGCGCCAGAGCTGCTTTGGCTGACCGAACATGCGCCCAATCAGACGCTGCAGGTCCTGGACATCAATGAAACGACTTTCCGGTTGCTGGAGCCGCTGTTGCAAGGGTTCAACGTCAGCCGGCAGCAAGCGACGACCGCGCAGGCGGCGAAGTTACTGCAACACAGGCCCAATGTCTGTGTCGGAAACAAATTGCCGCTGCCGGAGCGGCGCAACTGGGGCATTATCAGCCATCAGCCGCAGGTGATCTTTCCGGGGCTCAGGCTTTACGTGTTACAGTCGTCGGGGCTCAGGCCCTGGCTGGCGCAGCAAAGCAACGGCAAACCACTCAGCTTGCAGCGGCTGTTGTCGGCCCATCAGCGGTTTAAACTGGGTTTCAGTGCCGGACGTAGCTACGGCGACCAACTCGACCCGTTGCTGCAACAAGCCGCCAATCAGCGTAATTTATTCTCCCGCAGCGGACCGGATAACGCCGGTGGTCTATTGCAGATGTTTAGCCTCGGCCGGATTGACCTGCTGATTGAATACCCCAATGTGGTTGAACATTATCTGGCGCAGTTGCCAAAGCCGCCCGCCGTACAAAGTTTTGCACTGCAGGAATCGCCCGCCCTGTTGCCCGGCCATATTATCTGCTCGGACACACCGCAAGGCCGGCTGCTGCTGACCAGCCTGGACCAGGCCATCAGCAACGTCAGCCAGCAACGGGTATATCTGGACGCGCATTTACACTGGTTTGCACCGGCGCTTCACGCTGAGCTCATCACTTTGTACAATCAGACGTATGGCACAAATTTCTAATATAACCGGAGCTTGATAATGAAACAGTTCAACATGTTGTGCAAAGCAGCCCTGCTTGGTCTGGCGGTGTTTGCCGCGCCACTGGCCTTGGCCGCAGATAAAATCTGGATAGATGTCCGCAGCGCAGAAGAATTTCAGGCCGGCCATTTAAAAGATGCGCTGAATATTCCGCATACCGAGATTGCGGCGAAAATTGGTGCTGTGACGCAGGACAAAAATGCTGAGATCCAGCTGTATTGCCGCTCCGGCCGTCGTTCTGGCCTCGCCGAAGCGGAACTGAAAAAGCTGGGTTTTACCAATGTACATAACGCCGGCGGTTACGAGGCATTAAAAGCAGCAGCAGAAAAAAGCGGAAAACCGGAGTAAACCGCCGGTTTATTGCAAAAACTGCAGGCTTTGCTCGATAGTCTCGGCGCTTAAGTTGTCAGTGATAAACACCAGCTTACAGCGCCGGTCGGCGTCCGGCCATTCGGTCAAAAGGCCAGCCGGGTGCAGCAGATGTTGTACTGCGTGTACCACCAGCGGTCCAGGGAAGCCCACCACATTTAGAATCGCTTTGAGGCGAAGCAGCTGCGGCCCCAGCGCCGGCATCAGGGCATCCAGCCACTGGTCGATTTGTGCTGCAGTCACCGGATGTTCCAGCACATAACAATAGGCGCGGATGCGGTCGTTGTGACGGTTGGGATCAACCGGTTCCGAACTCGTTTGCTCCGCCCGCAGCAAGCCTTGTTTGCCGCTGACCGGCGCAAAGCTGAGCTGTTCTGTCGGCAGCCAGCTCTGCAGCGGCGCCGTCGATTGCACCGGCTCGGCATGGTCAAGCGCTAAAATCTCATCAACTTGCGTCTGGCCTTGCAGCACCAGCTGCACCGGCGCTGTAGGGTTCAGCGCCGCCATCGCTGCGCGCGTCGCAGTTTGTTGGGCATCTGTCGCGAGATCAGTTTTGCTCAGCAGTAATAAATCCGCTACCGCTACCTGCTTTTGTGCTTCAGGGTGAGTCGCCAGCGTACCCGCGCCATTTACCGCATCGACCACAGTCACAGTGCCCTGCATCCGGTAGCTGTCATAAAGTTTGGGCGTATTGCTGATGATTTGCAGAATAGGTGTCGGTTCAGCAAGGCCGGTGGTTTCAATCACCACCCGGTCAAACTGGCGCACGCCGTTGCGGGCAAAACGCCAGGTGGCGTCGCTTAAAGTTTTGGCCAAATCACCGCGAATAGTGCAGCAAATACAACCACTCGACAGTTCAACGATTTGTTCGTCACTGCTTTTACTGACCAACAGATGGTCTAGGCTGGTTTCACCAAATTCGTTGATGATTACCAGCGTGCGGCTGAACTCCGGCAACTGCACCAGCTGATTTAATAAGGTTGTTTTGCCACTACCTAAAAAACCAGTTAATAAAATCAGCGGGATACGTTCATGGCGCATAAAAACTCCGGTGCAGTGACAGGCAAATTTACGTGATAATATCACAAAATACCGCTAGTGCGGCCCTGCCCGCTGCAGCAATTTTTTTGCTTAGGTTCAGCTGTTTTTGTTATTGATAACTATTCGCATTTGTTTATACTGCAATTATCGCCGTTTTCGGGGGAATGCCGGATGAACTTACGCAAAAAAATCGCGCCGCTTGGCACTGTCGCAATGGTGACAGTGTTTCTGCTGCTGAATCAGCATTGTCAGTGGTTTCCGACTCAGGCGGTCAGCGGCTGAGGCTGCTGCGCACGCGAAAAAAACAGCACAAGGAGGCAGCATGCAGATTTGGCAATATTGGATGGAACTGGGCAATCAGGCGTATTTCACGCACGACTGGCCACAGGCGCAGCATTGTTATCAGCAGGCGCTGGCGGATGTCTGGCCGGTCTGGCTGGAAAGCACTTTAGGTGCGGCAGCTGAAGCCAGTACTTTGCAGCAGCTGCCGGACGATGAACTCTGTTTACCCAGTTGTTGTCTGGCGGTCACAGTGCGTAATTTAGCCAATTGTCATCGCGCCGCCGGCCAGCCCGGCCGCAGCCGTGCCTTGCTGAAACAAACTCAGCGCTGGTTCTGCTGCGCGCTGCAACAACCCAAACTGCCGCCACCGCTGTACGCCAGCCTGCTGAACCTGCAGGCCGATTTGCACGAGGCTTTATTGCTTTGTGGTCAGGTTACAACGACACAGGCGCCACATCAGGCCCATGCAACATTGCATTGAACAAGACTCAGGCGCCGGTATGCTCTGAGTGACGGCTACTTCTGCTTAAAATCATCGTCATTTTTGTATTTGAACAAGACGAAGCCCAAATCCTTGTCATTGGGGATCACATGCGGGTAAACCCCAAACGGACTCATGCCTAACGCCGGGAAAAAACTATTGCCTGGTGCTGAAAAGTATCGCTCAAATACTTCCGCTACCCTGGCACTTCCTTCCATCCGGCAAATGGTCGCCCGACATTCAACGAGGACATTCTGAAACTCGGCCTGATTGTTATCGAAATATTGCTGCAGCGCACGTTGTGCCCGTTCAGCCCAATCGCCGCCGGCTTCAGCTTTGGTAAAATCGTCGACGTTGGTGCTATAGGTGGTATCGTCTTTAAAAATAAGGAGTTTGCCAGCATAGGCTGTAGGCTGACTCAGATACATATTACTCATTTCCTGCCGGTATTTTTGTTCACGCCGCTGTTCGGCCAGCTCGTCCAGCTGCGCCGGAGTGAATTCGACAGGTTCAGGGCACACGACACCTGCAGCCTTGGGCTGGCTGGAACTCTGTTCTATAGAGTGATGAACTCCAGCGGGTTGCTGCATATTTGAATCGTTGCCGGAAGTGGCGCCGGTTGGATGTTCTAAGTCAGGCTGTCCAGCTGATGGTTTTGCAGCCGGTGACGCTACGGGCTTTATGTCAGCAGATGCCACCGACCACCGGTTAGAGACACCCATAACGACGACAGCCCCAACCACCACCCCGGCAATAAAAACCACTGACTTTTGCATCTGAACTCCCTGATTTCTCTGTTGTTATTCTCCTGAAACAACAGATTAACGGCAGAGTAACTTCAGATGCAAGCGCCTTATAGCACCCAATGGTGGCTATAAACCCGGCCTTGCCAGTCTTCGATAATGAGCCAGAGTTTGTCACCGGTTTTAAGTTGCTGCGGGGTGCGTGCATGCACGTGCAGACCATGCTTATTGCCGTGCAGCAGGCTGCTGTGGTCGCGGCTTAAACTGGCTAAATCGGGTTCCTGCTCGCTGACCAGTAAAAAGCCCTGACGGATTTTTTCGACACATCCGGCACACCACTGCAGGTAATAATCTTTTACCCATTCGCCGTGATGGGCATAAGGGCCGTCGCTACTTAGCGGCATTGCCGTGACTTCGTATGGCCCAAGCTGGGCTTTGGGCAACGCCGGCGGAAACTGCAGATTCAATGACTGATACAAAAACCAGAAAGGCAGAATCAGCACCAGGCCATTGAGTTTGAATTTGTGTCGACCCCAAAACTGCTTCAATGCATTTAGCTGCGTCATTGCTTGGCTCCTAAGGTGTTGTCGGTTGCGCCAGATAAAGTCTGAATTGACTGCGTATTTGCCATAGCTTGTTCCACGCGCGCCCTTGCTTCACGACCGGCTGCACCACGAATGGTCCTGCTGCCCCAAATCATAAAACCGGTGATCGCCATACCACTGACCAACAAGCCAAACACGAACCAGATGACCTTGGTCCAGAGCCCGCCGATGGTGCCGTAGTGCAGCGGGTCAGCGACTGACATCACCGTTTCCAGCCCACCCATTTGCGCCGGCACCCGGCTATCAGCAACCTCGCCAGTCCAGGGATTAATCCAGACGTTATAGGAATACTGATCAAACCACACTGAATCGCCATACCCCGAAATGCGGTAATAATCGCGCGGATGTTCCGGCATCATGACAAAAGCTGGTTTTAATTCAGGCAGGAATTGCTGCGCCCGTTCGACCGCCTGCGCCAGTGGGATCATATCCGGCACTTTGCCGTCTGCTGCCGGCGCTGGCACATAGAGGCTGCTGAGCGGTTCCGCTTCATAATAAAACTCGACATCGTTATGCCACAGCACCGCCTGAATCAAATACCACAAACCGGTCAGCGACATCAGCAGTAAGAACCACAGCGACCAGACGCCCGCTAACCGGTGCAGGTCCGCCAGCACAGTCTTTTTGCCCTGATGCAGCCGCAGTTTTGGCGCGGTAAAAGACTGCCAGAAACGTTTATAGATAATCAGGCCGGTGATTAAAGCGCCGAGCATCAGCAGCGACATGGCGCTGACCAGGTAATAACCGACGCTGTAACTGTGCTGCCAGGGAAACAATAACCAGCCGTGCAAACTGCGCATAAAACTGATGAAGTTAATGCCCGGATTAATCTCCTGCACCACACCGGTGTAGGGGTTCACATAAGCAATAGCCGCCGGCATGGTTTCAGTGGTGAACATTACTGCGGTGACAAGGTAAGGCTCCAGCACCATCACTGACGTCACAGCTGCAGTCGGTTCGGCCTGCTGCACAGCCGCGACTAACTCGGCCAGTGGTTTTGCCGGCAGGTTCTCTGGGTTATAAGCCCGGGCATTTTCGTTAAATAACCAGGTCAGCTCATGGCTTAATACCGCAATAGTACCGGTCAGGCAGACCGCAGTAAAAATCAGCCAGACTGGTAACGAACACCAGCCATGCAACTGAAACCAAAATTTTTGCGAGATTTTCATCGACCCCTACCTGCAGCTTATCTGTGGTGCGTCAGCTTCACGGCTGCAACTTTAAACAAGACAACAACCGCGAAAAAACTGCAATGTACCTGATATTTTAATGCACCTCAAACAGATCTGAGAACTATTCGCGTTAAGATTTGCAAATAGACCAACTTAATAACCATTAAAAACAACAACTTAAATACATACCAAAAAATAAGCAGTCGAGTTTAGCAAAATCTCATGTGATAATAATTCTTATTTGCGTAGTTAACATAGGTCGTCCACATGTCAAAGTCTGCTGATATCAAGTCTCAACACACCGCCGTGATCACATCTCCTTCAGTTCTGACGCTGGCCATTGCTGCAGCACTGTTTAGCCAGTCCGCATTCGCCGCTGATGACAGCAATGTCGAACGGATTGAAGTCACCGGCAGCCGCACTCAGGGGTATCTGGTCAATCAGAACAGCAGCGCCACCAAACTCGATTTAGCCTTAAAAGACACGCCGCAGGCCATCAGCATTTTGTCAGCCGAACAACTGCAGGATTTTGGCCTGACTAACATCAACCTGGCGCTGGATCAGGCTACCGGCGTCAATGTAGAACGGATTGAAACCGACCGCACTTACTACAACGCCCGTGGTTTTGATATCACTAACTTCCAGGTTGATGGCCTCGGCCTGCCGTTCACCGGCGGCGGTATTGAAGGTGATTTAGACACTGCACTTTATCAGCGCATCGAAATCATCCGCGGCGCCAACGGTTTAATGTCCGGCGTTGGTAATCCCTCTGCCACGGTCAATATGGTACGCAAACGTCCGGGCGCGGATTTCGCCGCCAACGTTAAGGCGAGCTACGGTTCCTGGGCCAATACCCGTCTCGAGGGCGATGTACAAGGTGCTTTAACTGAAGGCCTGAATGCCCGCGCAGTGCTGGTCAAAGAAGACAAAGATTCGTACCTCGACCGTTACAACCACGACAAAACCGTCGGTTACGTGGTGGCGAGCGCCGCGCTTGGCGACAGCACCCAACTAACCTTTGGCCACAGCACACAGGACAGTCAGGGCAACGGCGGTATGTGGGGGGCTTTGACGCTGCATTATGGCGACGGCAGCCGCATCAACTATGACCGCTCGGCCAGCACATCCGCCAATTGGTCATACTGGCAGGTCAAAGACAACCGCTCTTTTGTTGAACTGGCGCATCAGCTCAATGACGACTGGAAACTCGTCACTTCATACCAGCTGATGAAGGTCGAAGAAGCCGGCGATTTGTTTTATGTCTACGTCAGCGCACCAAATGGCATTGACCCGACAACCGGTTTAGGCAGCACCGGCTACGGCAGTTTTTATGGCAAAGACGAAAACACCCAGTTTGGCGATGTTTATCTGCAAGGTAAATTCAGCCTCGGCGGCCGTCAGCATGAACTGGTCACTGGCCTCAATATCGCCGACCGCGAATACACCGACCTTTCTTTGTATGATTTCAGCACCGGCCTGGGTTTCCCGGCGATGCCGGCGCTGACCAGCTGGAATGGCAACACGCCACTGCCGAGTTTTAAAGACGGCCAAAGTGGCAGCGACGTCGACGCCGACCAAAAAGCGCTGTACAGCGTAGTACGCTGGGACTTAGGCGACAGCCTGAAACTGATCACCGGTGCGCGCTGGATTGATGCCGAAGTGGCCGGTACTTCTTATAGTGTCGACCAGACCATGGCCGATGACGGTGTGGTGCCTTACATCGGCGCCGTGTATGAACTGACACCACAAGTCAGCCTGTACGCCAGCCACACGGCGATTTTCCAGCCACAAAAAGAACGCGATGAATATCGTCAGTTATTACCGGCAGTCGATGGCAAAGCGCTGGAGCTTGGCGTCAAAGCCAACCTGTTTGATGACAAAGCACTGCTGTCATTCGCCGCTTTTGATATCGAACAGCAAAATCTGGCGGTATTCGATAAAACCGTGTCAGACCCGGTGCAAGGCTTGTATCAGGTGTACCGCACTGCCGATGGCATTAACAGCAAAGGTATTGAGCTGGAACTGGCCGGTAGCCTGACCGAACAGCTGCAGTTAAGTGGATCTTTGACCAGTATCGACATCGATGGCGACGATTTAGTCAAAGGCTATACACCTGAGCGCGTCGCCAAATTTGCGGCCGTGTATCAGCTGCCGCAATTGCCGGGCGCCCGCGTTGGCCTCAATTATCGCTGGCAGTCGGCGATTTCGCGCAAACAAGGCACTGTGGCCGCAGGATATGCCAATGCCGGTCAGGACATTGTTACCATGCAAAAAGCCTATGGTTTGCTTGGCCTGATGGCCAGTTATGACATCAACGGCCAATGGCAAATTCAGGCGAATGCCAACAACGTCACTGACGAAACCTATCTGAACAGCCTGTATTGGGCCCAAGCCTATTACGGCGCACCGGCCAATTACAGCTTAAGCGTCAGTTATCAGTTCTGATTTGACTTACGCCGGATGCTGGATCCGGGTCTCTGTAGGGGCTATCCCCTTACAGAGACCCGATGATGCTCGCCCGGCCCCCCCCCTCAACCCGAAACATCGGCACATCTGCCCAATCCGGCAACCCGCCATGGCAAGCACTGACGTCATACCTGCCGCTTGCGCTTTATCCGGCGGATAACACAGCCACAATGTTTAATCCTTGCAAATTTGATTGCTCGCGGGCAAAGTTTTAGAGGAAATCAACAAAATAGATACTTTTTTACCGAATTAGGGAATGAATTATGTCCATATGGAAGTGTGCCTTATTGCTGAGCACAGCGGTATTGTTTGCCTGTAGCCAGCAAGTCAAAACGATCAAACATGCGCCGAATACTGCTTTAGCCGTGAATAATGGCTATCTGTTACTGAGCGTGGACAGCTCGGTCAATCTGGAACAACTCAACATCAGTGGCAAAAAAAGCTTTTTCCTCGGCGCAGCCGACCTGACAAAAGGCAACCATTACCTGTTAGTCGACCTGCCCGCCGGCGAATATCAAATTGATTCAGTCAAACTGAGCCATTGGTGGCGGCTGGAGTTAAAACCCGGCTATTGGAATTTCAGCGTCCATCCCGGCCAAATCAGTTACATCGGCGAGCTGCAATTGAAGGGCCAGGCGCCTGAACTGGAGAATCGCGCGTCCATGGCCCTGCAGTATCTGGAAAAAGAGCATGCTGTCCTGCTGCGCAGTTATCAGGTGCGTTATTCCGGCCCGGGCGATGACCATTATTTCGAACACGTCGCAGCGCAGGGAGCCGCCAAATGAAGTTACTCACGAAGCTGCTGCCCCTGTTGATCCTGCTCATCTCGCTACTGAATACAGTCCACGCCAAACCTATTCCTGCAGCAGAATTGTTTCGGGACAGCACACTGTCCCAACTACAATTTTCACCCAACGGCCAACACATATCCTTGTTTGTGAATTTTGCTGACGGCAAAGGTCTGGCGTTATTTGACCAGAAAAGTAACAACTTTCAACTCATCGCCATGGTGGCGCAAACCGACTGGATCCGTCACTACCGTTGGCTGGATGACCAAAATCTGTATCTCATTTCTGGTCGCGGCAATCTGTGGATCCATTCGATTGTACATTTGGAACAAACTCAAGGCCGAATCAAAGCAACGGTGACGGCCATCCCTGCTAACGGTTATCTGGTCGGGCAATTGGCCGGTCAGCCGACCCAGTTGTTATTTGCCACCAACGTGGGCCGGCACGAGGTTGAATTTCAGTTGTATCAACTGAGTGTTGCTGAATTACTGTCGAGCAAGTTTCCACCGGCAGGTCGGATCAAAGGGCTGTTACATACCGATGCGGCAACCCGACTGCATTATGACACCGCATCGAATCGCCTAATCAGTATCCGGATGGACCGGGAGGCGCAGCAATTTGATTTACAGTATCGCGCTCTTGACCAAGCCAAATGGCAACCGCTGTTTCGGTATAACCCTGCCGAATTTAGTTTCATGCCGCTGGCGTTTATCAACGACACCAGCCTGGCCGTGCTGAGTGATAAAAACAGCGACAAAATGGCCTTGTATCGCTTTGATCTGGGCAGCCAGCAATTCGGTGAATTACTGTTTGAACATCCGCGTTATGACCTGATCGATGCCGATTTTGCCGCAGGTAAACTGGCCTCTGTCAGTTATCTGGCGCATGGCCGGCTGGAGCAGCAGTTTTTTACTGACGAGCAGCAACAACTGCAACAAGCACTGGCAGGGCTGTTTAAAAGACAACAATGGAAAGTAGTAGCCAGCGACGCCGGCAGGCATTTGCTGCTGGTGTTTTCCGCCAGCAACCCCGGCCAATATTATTTGTATACACCGAAGCAAAAACCGCAGCTGATCGGTGACCTTTTGCCTGAACTGGCACCTTATTCGATGGCTGAAACCGTCAAATTACAGGCCAAATCTGCCGATGGGATGGCTATTGAGTCACTGCTGACCTTACCGGCTGGCGCGGGAAAAACGACGCCGCCGTTGATTGTGATGCCACATGGCGGGCCCATTGGCGTGCAGGACACCGACGAATTTGACCCGACAGTGCAATTTCTGGCCAGTCGTGGTTACGCAGTCCTTCGCACCAACTTTCGCGGGTCCTCCGGTTATGGCAAAAGCTTTAGTCAGCGTGGCATCGCGGAACTCGGCGCAGGCATCGAACAAGATATCAATCGTGCCGTGCAACAAGTCCGGCAGCAATACGGTATCAGTCGCGCTTGCGCCATGGGCTACAGCTATGGCGGATATTCAGCGATGATGCTGGCAATGCATCAGCCGCAATTTTATCGGTGTGTGGTCGCCGGTTACGGTATTTATGATTTGCCATTGTTATTTAATGCCAGCAATTTAAAAGTACAGCCTGAGCAACAAAAACGGGTCGAAAAAGTTGTCGGTCCGCAAAGGGCCGATTTGAAGTTACGCTCCCCCGTGTACAAAGCTGCAATGCTTAAGGCCCCAGCCTTAATTATCGCCGGGATGGAAGACGATATTGCCGGTTTTGAGCAAAGCCACCGCATGGTGGATGCGCTGAAACGCGCCGGCAAACCCGTGGAACAGATGTTTTATCAGGACACCGGACATGGCCACAGTCGCTGGGATTTAGAACATCATCAGATTGGTTTGATTGAACAATTCCTCAACAGACACTTGCCAGGCAGCGGCGGGTTGTCTCAAACCGAGCAAGCCGAGCAATGGTATCGCCAGGCACAGTTACTCAGTAGCGGTGATACGCTAACCAAAGATTTACCAGCGGCAATCAAACTCTATCAACAGGCGGCAGCGGCAGGGCATTCTGCTGCGATGGTGGCGCTGGCTGATGCCGCCCTGACGGGCAAAGGTCTACCCAAAAATGTTGCTGAGGCAATCAAACATTTAGAAATGGCCAGCGTCCAACAAAACGCAGACGCCGAATTCATGCTTGGCACGCTCCATAGTTCAGGTTTATACCTCAAAGCAGACCACGTGAAAGCCAATCAACATTTCAAAGCAGCGGCCAAGCTCGAACCTAACAATATCGCGACCTTATACCTAGCGCGCGCGGCCTGCCGCGGTTTTACCGAGAAAGCACAATGGACCGGCTGTCTGGACCAAATAGTGCAACATCTGAGGCGCTACCATCAGCATGAAAACGACCGGCACAGCAAATTATTGCAACAGACCATGAAGAAAATTGTCGCTGAGCTACTGATCGATGCTGCGCCACCGCCAGAAGCAAGAAACAGACTGATCCAGATGTTGCAGCACACCATGCCAAAGCCTTTGGATATCACGGCTGAGGTGAATGAGTATCGTAGTGGCTTATATAGCGGCACGGGCGTGAAATATGCCGCAGCCGACACCTACCCACTTAGCAGCAAAGCAGAATTTGGCAGTACCCTGAAGGTAGCCCGTGCCGATGATTCGGCCCATCCAGCCGGCTGGATATTGGTGCGATGGGAGCGGCAGTTAGCAAACGGCCAGACTCAGCAACTGGTGACTATGCCGATGGCTGTAGCTTTGCCGGACCGGTTGCAGCTGCATGCTTTGCTCAGCATGGCACCTGATCAACAAGCCGCAATATGGCACTTACAGGTGTATAACCTGAACGGTGAAAAACTGTATCAGCAACAATTTAACTTCCAGTAATAAACTGACGGATCAGGTCACTGACGGCCTGAACGTCAGTGCACAGTTCTGATGATTTTTCAGCCCGGAGCTGAAAGAATCTGTACCACACACAGGTCTCTGTATGGACTTCCCCCTTACCGAGACCTGCTTATGTTTACCTGGTATTCCCGTCTGGTGGCTGGCCTTCATCATACCGAAGGCTTGCCGTTATTGTTGTTACGCCTGTATTTAACCCCGGTGCTGTTGCAGGCCGGCTGGAACAAATACCTGAATTTTGCCGATACTGTGGCCTGGTTTGGTGACATGGAATATGGCCTTGGCCTGCCCTTCCCCACGCTGTTAGCTGCACTGGCGATTGGCGCCGAGATAGGCGGTAGCCTGTTGTTATTATTCGGTTTATTTACCCGTGTCGCTGCCTTGTCGCTGGCTGTGACTATGTTGGTTGCAATGCTGACGGTGCATGCTAAAAACGGCTGGCTGGCAATTAGCGACGCGTCGAGCTGGCTGGCTGACGGCACCCTGTTCCATTCAGAGCGTGTTCTGGCTGCGCCGGAGAAACTGCAACGCGCACGTGATTTACTGCGGGAACACGGCAACTACGACTGGCTGACCGAAAGCGGCAATCTGGTGGTGCTGAATAATGGTATCGAATTTGCCGCGACCTATTTTGTCATGTTGTTGTGCCTGCTCTGGTTTGGCGGTGGCCGGTATTTGAGTCTGGATTATTATTTGGCGCGTGGTAACTTAAACCCACCGACAGTTCGATGAAACGACTGTGCCAAATACCAGTGCAGCCAGGGAGGCCCGATGAAAATCACCACCACACAATTACAACAGGCGGTCAGCCAGGGCATATTGCAACCTGGGCAAGATTTACAGCTCTGGCAGTTCCTAGAACAACAACAGCACGGCGTGGCGCAATTCAAAGCGGCCCACTTGCTGTATTACTTTGGTGGCGTGCTGGCGATTGCGGCCATGTCGTTGTTTATGAGCTTAAGCCATGATTTCTATGGTGGATTAGGCCTTGCTACTTTGGCATTCTTTTACGCACTGCTGGGACTGACGCTGGCCGAACATCAGCGCAGCCGGCAACAACCGCTGTTAACCGGCATCTTTGCCACTTTTGCGCTGGTGCAAACACCGTTGCTGGTATTCGGGCTATTGCTGGGCTATGGCCTGTGGGATAACCGCGACTATCAACATTATCATCAATGGATTGACGCGCGCTGGCTCTGGCTGGAACTGGCCACTTTATTCACTTCTGCTCTGGCTTTGTACCGTTACCGACTGCCGTTTTTATTGCTGCCGGTTGCCGTGACCTTGTGGTATCTCGGCATGGACCTCGCCCCGTTGTTGCTGCAGGACTTAGACCCGGACTGGCAACAACGCAAATGGGTGGCAGTCGGCTGGGGGTTGCTGACTTTAGCACTGGCTTTTTATGTCGATTTACGCAATCGCCGGCCGGCCGATTTTGCCTTTTGGTTGTATCTGTCTGGTTTGCTGAGTTTTTGGGGTGGCCTGACATCGATGGATTCTGACAGCGAAATCGGTAAAGCCATTTATGCTGCCATTAATGTCGGCTTGTTGTTGGTCGGTGTCGCGCTGGTGCGCCGGGTTTTTGCCGTATTTGGCGGCATCGGCATGCTGATTTATCTAAGCCATCTGGCGTTTGATTTATTCGAGGACAGCAACTGGTTCCCGCTGGTGTTATGCGCCATTGGTTTTGCGGTGATTTATGCGGGTGTGTTGTGGCAACGCCATGAAAGCCGCTGGTCTGCAGCGCTGCAACAACTACTTCCATTGCAGGTGCGGCAGTTGGTGGCGCGGCGTAGTTAAAGTTATCGATTTGATGACGCTGCAGCGTCTTTTTCCGTACGCCACGTGGTGGCCAGCAGGCTTCGTTTACCCTACCTACGGATTTGTTGGTATGATAGGTACAGCAAGCATCGAGCCGCCGTACGATCGCGATTGCCCGACGGAATTAAAATCCACTCGCGGCCGGAGCGCTGTCGATTGGGATCTCCAGTAATAAAGCAACGCCCTGCAGCACCAGCAGTTCATCTAACAACAACTGACCATCGGCGGCGACTGCAGCGCGCAGCGCCAGCCAGATTTGTTGTTTCAGCATCGGGGTGCTGTTAATCAATGGCAGCAGCTGCAGGCTAACAAGTGTCTGGGCTTGCGGTGGAACGGTGGACGTCGGGTCCAGTCCCAGCGCCTGAAGACCGGCCTGCCAGCTGTGTTGTTGCGCGGTCTCATCAGCGGCTTGTTGACTGACCCAATGCAGCAATGGCAACAATGCCGGCAAGACTTGCGAAAGCCGGCCATGTCTGGCTCTGGTTTGCGCTGCCGGATCAAATTCCGCCGTAATGACATGGTCAAGCCATAACCAGACCAAGGCTTCAAAAGTATCGCAATGACCGTCGAGGTCGATCAGTGTGCGGCACAGCTGTTGTAAGTGAGAAAATCTGCTTTGGCTCAGCTGTTTTAACGTCGGCACCAGTTGCTGTAACAACGTCAGCCGGGTGAGCGCCTGTAGCGGCTGAACTTGATCAAAGAACCGGTCAACCTCGCTGAGCAACCCCGGCATACCAAGGCCCTGCACCAGTTTGAGCTGACGGGGTAAGTCCTGCTCGCTCATCAGACAACAGCACAGCAATGCCTGGGCTGGCACTTCATGTTGGCTGGCATGACGCACCGCCGCCGGCAGACTGTCAAACTCGGTTTGAAGCTGTTGGCGCTGTACTGTAAGGTCTTGTGCCAATAAGGACTCCGGCGCACCGGACAACGCAGCAGGTGCACCAGCCTTTGGCATACCGGCCTGGGCTGCCAGCAGCGCCGCCTGCAACAATGCCATGCGCTGTTCCAATGGCTTTGATACCGGCGCTTCAGTGCTGCTGTTGGTAGCGGTGTTAGTGCGGACGCCAGCCGGCATAGCCGCCGTTGCAGCATCCGGCAAACCGCCGATCCAGTGGGGTTCTATCCGTTTAATCCGTTCCGTCAGCGGTGGATGGGTCGCAAACCAGCCACCGATAAACCCCATTTGCCAGCGCGACAGCGCGTCGGCAAAAAACAAATGACTCATCTCGCTGGCCTGCGGATGTTTAACCCGCCCGCCTTGCTGCAGTGCTGCAATACGTTTGAGCGCGCCGCCAATACCGGCTGGATTGCGGGTAAATTGCACGGCGCTGGCATCAGCCAGATATTCCCGCTGCCGGCTGACCGCCGCTTTAATCAGCTGACCGAATAACACACCAATGTAGCCGATGACAATAAAACTGAGGCCCACACCCAACACCACCAGAAAACCGCCGTTGCGGTCGCGGCCACCACTGCGTACCTGCAGCAGCTGCTGGCCGGCTTCACTGATAAATAAAATGCCATGCAACAGCGCCAACAGGCGCAGATTCAGCCGCATGTCGCCGTTCAGAATATGGCTGAATTCATGCGCGATCACGCCTTGTAATTCATCACGGCTCAGCAGATTTAGCGTGCCTTCGGTCACGCCAATCACCGCATCAGCAGGCGAGAAACCGGCGGCAAAAGCATTGATACTCTGGTCTGGCAGCACATACAGCGGTGGTGCTGGCACGCCGGCGGCGATGGCCATTTCACTGACCACATTTTGCAGCACCCGCACTTTGGGGTCGGTCTCGTCGCTTTTCAGCCGCCGCCCGCCCAGTGCCTCGGCTACCACTTTGCCGCCTTTTTTTAATTGCGCCAGGCGAAACAGCACCACGGCCCCAATCACTGAGACCACAGCCAGACTACTGACCGCCAGATAACCCCAGGGGAATTGCGGGGTGGTATTGGTGTCAACCTGATCAGCTTGCAAAACCGCCAGAGCAATCAGCACCACGAAGTCCGTCAATGCGACCAGCAGTAAGACAGCCAGCGAAAACAACAATACCAGCAGCCGGGTACGGCTGCGGGCTTGTTGCTGCGCTTCAAAGAAGTTCATCGCCACCGGCGTGGCCTCAGAATTTAATCACTGGGGCCGCCTGAATGGCCGCGCTGTCCGCAAATTCCAGTAAGGTTGCGTCTTTGGCATGGCCAAAACTGCCGGCAAAAACCACAGCCGGGAAGCTTTGTTTGTAGCTGTTGTAGTCCATCACCGCGTCATTAAATGCCTGACGGGCAAACGCCACGCGGTTTTCAGTGCTGCTGAGCTCTTCGCTCAGTTGCAGCATATTCTGGTTGGCTTTTAAATCCGGGTAGGCTTCCATCACGACGCTGAAGCGACTCATCGCCTGCTGCACGGCATTTTCAGCCCCCGCCAGCGCCTGCACTGCAGCGCTGTCGGTCGGTGCTGCGACAGCGGCTGCCAGACCAGACACAGCACCGTTGCGCGCGGCGATCACCGCTTCTAAGGTCTCGCGCTCATGCGCCATATAACCTTTGGCGGTTTCCACCAAATTAGGGATCAGGTCGTAACGGCGTTTTAATTGCACTTCAATTTGGGCAAAGGCATTTTGCCAGCGGTTTTTCAGTGTCACCAGGCGGTTGTACACGCCAATCACTACAAACACTAATACCCCGAGCAATACCAACAGAATTATTCCGGTCATCTTAACTCCTTGATTTCACTGAATAGCAAACACAAACAGTCACTAAATTTTAACCACTGTCGCGCAAAGCTGCCGGGCATGCAATAGATCGGCGGAATAATTATCACAACAGACTTTTAAGCTAATCTGGCTGCGTGTTGGACATACCTCACCGACAAACTCTGGGCACCACGTGCCCGCATTGTTGCTTTTCGCAAAGTTCAAAGCGTTTATCAGGCAGGATGCCAACAGCTTGGCATCCTGAATTCCCTGATTCACTGCCCGTCCTTCCATGGACATAAAAAAACGGCGACCAATGGCCGCCGCAACAGGGAAGACAGGCAAAGCCTGCAGTGCTTACATCAATGGGAAACCGAAGAGCCGGATTGGTCCTGTGCCGCGAGGCGGGCAGCCGCAGGTTTAAACAGAGTATTGAGCCACATCAGCAGGCAAAGTGCGCCGGCGATAAAGGTTGCGAGGTAAAAGCCGTAACGAACTTCGCCAAAAAAGTCGCCGACAATGCCCATCAATAACGGGCCGACAGCAGCAGCGAGCGCCGTGAAAGCTAACAGCAGACCGGCGACAGCGCCGTGCTGGGCGCGCGGAAAACAGCTGATGCCCTTGGAATTAATCGTTGGGTACATCATCGACATAAAAAGACCAGACAATGGCATCAGCCAGACCGCAACATCGACGCCGCCGTACATACTGGCGACATAACAAAACAGAATCGCGCTGCTGAACACTGCCAGTACCAGACTCCATTCCAGCTTGCTTAAAATCCATTCAGCGAGAAAACGCCCCAAGGTACGCAGCACAAAAAAGATGGTGATGGCATGTAACGCCAGGTACTGATATTCACCCTGATAACTTTGCAACAAGGTCGGCAACCAGACAAACACCGCCACTTCTACTGCGACATAACAGGCGATCGCCAGCGAAAATCCAAGCGCATAAGGGTCACGCACCAACTTCAGGCTTTGCCATAAATCGGCATCCTGCGCAGCAGGTTCATAGTCTGGGTATTGCAGCATCGCCGCTAAGGCCAACAGCAAACCACAAATCAGCCCGGCAAGCAGATAAAGCTGCGTCCAATCCAGTTCATAGCTAATTAACAAAGTGACCAATAACGGGCCCGCGATGGCGCCAAGGCCAAAAAAGCCCTCGACCCGGTTCATTAACCGGGTGTGTTGCTGATTGTCGGCACTGATGTCGCCAATCAGCGCCAGAGCGCCGGTTTTAAATAAGCCAATCGCCAGGCCAGACACACCTAATAAACCTAAATAAAACAGGAATGTGTCGCCAAAAGCGAAGGCAATACAAGCCAAAGTGTAAATCGCCAGGCCAGCCATAATCACCGTTTTGCGGCCAATCGAATCCGCCAGCCGACCCAGTAATAATCCGGACAAGCCAATCAGCACCATCGGCACATAATGGAAAGCGGCAGCTTCGGTCAGGCTTAAATTAAACTGCTGTACCACTTTAGGAATGATGACGCCAACGGCATCTGTGGTCATAGCAAAAACAAAAAACATCAGGCAGGTCATCCACTTGACCTGACTCAGTTGCCGTTGTTGCGCATGGTGCGCTGTGGCCTCTAACTGTATGGTATCGCTTTTGATCATGGCTGCCTCTTCCGTTCGCGCTGCGAAAACCGGAGCACTGCAGCCCAACAAAGCTCTGTTGCAGGGATCCCGGTGGTCTGCCGGTCTATAACCGACAGTGATGCCAAGGTATACATCTTAAACGTTTAAGATGCAACAATACGCAAACAGAAAAGTGAAATTTTTTTGCATGTCCGAATTCAGTCATCGACGTAACCACTGACAAAACCAGCGTTAGTGCAATTGTGCAGAACATTCTGACAATCACATGAAGCGCAGTACAAACCCGCCGGACTGTTCTTAGCCGCCCTGCCAGTTGGCAATGTCTCCGGGTTTTATGCCAGCACTCAGACTAAAACTGGAGCCCACCGCTTCAACCACAGCCGTGTTGCGGCTCAGGCCCAGCAATTCACGTAATCGGAACAAGGCTTCGATACCAGTGCAGTGGCCACCAACCAGATAGCGCAACCCCTTCAGATGTGCTGCTGTGCGCACTAACACCGGATCTGGCTTGGCGTATAAATGGATCCCACCGATCACCGCCAGCAGGTTGGCAGATTTCGTTACCTGTTTGGCCGCATCGGCGATATTCATAATGCCGGCATGGCCACAGCCGGTGACGATGATGGTTCCCTCTTTGGTCGGGATAAACAGCGAGCTGTCTTCGGCGACATTATCGGCGACATATTTGCCATCGCGCTGGACCAGCAGGCCGGGGTTCCAGTTACTTTCATCGTACTTGCGTTCAACCGGGCCGCTGAACCAAACCCCCGGCAGGATTTGCGTGGGCCCGGCATGCTCAGTGATCTGGCCGCCTGTTGCCCGGTATGCACTCACGACGTCGATAAAGCTATTGCGCTGCTGGCGCTGTAAATTAAAACGCGGCTGCGTGACCCCTGCCCCAACGTGTAAGCGGGACAATGCTTTTGGATGAATAGCCGACATCGCGCGGCGCAGCGTCAACAATCCACCGGTGTGGTCGCCGTGAAAATGTGAGATCACCACATCTTCAACCGTCGACAGATCAACGCCAAGCTCTTTAGCATTCTGTAACACCACATCTGAGCGGGCACCGGTATCAAATAAAATCCGTTTGCCATCCACTTCCACCAGTGCGGCATAGCCCCACTCGCCGAGTCCGCTGTCTGCCAGCATCGTCGATAATGTGGTCACCTTGACCTGCTGAGCCAGCGGTGGCTGACCTTCTGCCCGGACGCCGCTGCAAAGGCAAAAAATTACCAACAGCCAGAGTTTGTAGTGTGTTTGCATCTGTATACCTTTGCGCTGAATTGGCATCCGGGACAGTGTAGATCAGAAAAACCGGCTATTTGATGAACTTCAGTTACAACTCAGCCAGACGGCGGGCACCACATCATCAGCCACATCATCAAAAGGAGTCAGATGTGAACGGCAATGTGATCCAACTGTCACCATCGCAGTTCAGCTGGTACGCGACCGGAGCCCGGAACCAGCACCCGGTGTGAAAAACAAAATACGGCAGGTTTCGCCCGGGCTGATATCTGCGCTGTGCCAGCAACCTTTGGGGATCACCTGCACCTGCCCTGGCGTGTGAAAAGGGATACGCTGCAACTGACCATCTCGTTCGAGCAGTAATTCACAACGGCCGGATAACAAATACAAGACTTCATCACCGGCCGGATGCACTTCAAAGCAACCCCAATTTTCGCTGAATGAATATTCCGTTAACAGTACAGCACCATCAAAGGTGCCAAATTGCGCGGCCAGCTGAGGGTACAAATCCGGCCCGGCGGACAGTGCATGAATTTGCTGCTGAGCATCCAGTACCAGTGCGAACTCTTTCAGGTTCAGCGGCTGATCCGCAGATTGAGTCATTTCCTGCTCCGTAAGCTGTGTTGGGCTTTGTATGCAATGTAGCAGCAGTTCATGGCATAGTAATCTGCTGCGCAAAATCCGGAGATTGATATGCTATTGACCGCTGAAAACAGCCTGTTACTGCTGATAGACTTGCAAAGCAAACTGGCACCGGCCATTCAACACAACACCGAAGTCGAACAACACTGCCGCTGGCTGCTGGAAGTGGCGCGCGAACTGGCGATCCCGGTGCTGGCAACCGAGCAATATCCACAAGGCCTTGGCGTGACGGTCCCGTCTTTGCTGACACTACTCAAAAGCGAAGAAATTCTGGAAAAAATCCATTTCAGTGCGTACCGGGAGTCACATGTCCAGGCGGCTCTGGCCGATTCCGGCCGCCGCCAAATCGTGCTGTGTGGCACAGAAACCCATGTTTGTGTGCTGCAAACAGCGCTGGATTTAATCAGCGCTGGTTGTCAGGTGTTTGTGGTGGCAGAAGCCTGTGGCTCGCGCCGTGACAGCGATAAACAGCTGGCGCTTGGCCGGTTGCAGCAGGCCGGGGCCGTGATTGTCAGCCGGGAAATGGTGGCTTTTGAATGGTTACAGCGGGCCGGCACAACGCAGTTTCGCCAGATCAGTCAAGGCTGGCTGCGTTGATCTCCCGAGGATTTTCAGCGGGATCGGCAGCTTTCGCCGGCGCGGACTTCATAAGGCAATAAAATCCGGCCTTCTTCGCCGCGGATAAAGGCTTCCACCGCGGCGATACCTTTCTGGTCGCTGTGTTGCCAGACACTGCTGAGCGTCGGGTGGTAACGCTGGCCTTCTTCAATACCGTCAAACCCGACGACCTGGACATCTTCCGGGATCCGCAGGCCGGCCTGCAGTACTTCGCGCATCGCGCTTAATGCAATCAGGTCACTCATACACAGCAAAGTGTCTGGTCTTGGCGTCAGCGCTAAAGCAGCCCGGGCGGCCAATGCTGCTTGCTGCTGATTACTGGCCGGAATGTGCCAGATGCGTTCCGGCGCCAAGGTTTGTCCGACCTCGGTCAGCGCACGCAAATAACCATCCAACCGGCGATGGGCGATTGAACTTTGATAATCCCACATCGGTGCATCGCCCACCGGGCGGGTGTCTTCGGCGTCAATCAATCGAAGGCCCAGTACCGCCACGCTCGAATTGTTGCTGAGCACCTGACGTGCAATTTCATAAGCCGCTTGTTCGTTATCGATATTGACCGAAGGCCGGTCCGTTAAATCGCAGTCGACTGTCAGCACCCGTTTGCGGGTTTTCTCCAGCTGCGAAATTAAATCAGTGTTGCGCGGCGCGCCATAGCAGATAAAACCGTCAACAAAATCAACAATCGCATCGAGGCTCGGCGCACTGCCGGAGAATAACAACAAATGCAGTTTGTGCTGTTCCAACGCATTGGCGACGCCACGGATAAACTGGCTGGCGACCGGGTCGCTGACCATATATTCGAGGGAGTCGGACAAAATCACCGCGATAATGCCCGAGCTGCCTTTACGCAGCGACTGCGCCGCTTTGTTTGGGCCCTGGTAACCCAGTTCGGCACAGGCACTGAGGATTTTTTCACGTAGTTGCGCCGACAGCTGATCCGGACGGCTGAAGGCGTTTGAAATTGTAGCCGTCGATACGCCAAGTTGCTGAGCGACGGTTTTTAACGTTTGCGTTGGTTTGGCCATAACTGTTTGGGGGTATGGTTATGCTATTCCCCGTTATACACAACTTTGGCAGTGAAGGACAACAGGCCGCGGTAATTGGCGCTTAATCGACCCGCAGTTTTTCGGTTTTTTCCAGCTGCACCAACCGCCCTTGATGAAACACCAGTTCGACTTTGCCAAATTCCACCCGGCCAATCAGCTGTTCCAGCTGTTTAAGTAAATCTGCCACCAGCTGCTGCCGCTCCGGCGGCTGGTTTTGTTGCCAAGCTTTCATCATCGCTCCCTGGTGTGTCTCTGTCGATTTCGCCATTAAAGCAGAGCGACATGAATAACCATAAATACTAAATAATCGCCTTTATATTCCATATTTGAATATGTAGCGCGACGCAAAACTGCATCCGTTGCTACGTTGTGCCGAAAATATGTTATGCATTATCGGAATAACAAACCAAGTTGTAATTCATTTTAGATCTGTTTAGATTGCACTCAACGCAACGACATTGCCCTGTCGTGGTGTGACGTTCAAACCATTGTGAAGGATCACAGTGGCTTGCTCTCAGGATGAATCTGCAAGTCTATCCTTGTCCCTGTTGTTTTTAAGCCTGCATTTTTTGTGGGCTTTTTTTTGCGCCGTTGGCGCTGCTGCCCTGCAGGGAGGCTGTTGATTCTTTTTCATTTTCGCCTTCACGGCGAGACCGTCTAGCAAAGGCAAAAACGATAACAACAACCAAACCACCGCCCGACAGGGCAAAAAACACAGCACAAGCGCATACATTCCAAATTAATTTATATAATCAAATCTTGATTCTTTTTAATTATTAAAAACCCACCTAACATCCGACTCAGCCCATTTGGAGATGTACAGACGTCCAAATGAAAAAACCTCAAGCACTGCACTCCCCGGCCATCAAACTGGTGGATATCGACAGTTTCGGCGGCTGGGACAAAGTACAGCCTGAGCATTTTGGCGACGGCGGCATTTTTGACCAGATTTATCAGCGCTGACCATTCAAACGTATCCACAAAAACATTTGCACATTTTCCACGCTGGCGCAGTATATAAAATCGATACATTGCCGCAGTCTGAGCACTGCTCATTTTGCCGGCCAGACACCAGGAGCCAGTTTATGTCAGAGCGCAAAACCGCCAAAGATTTTCATCCGGAAACCTTACGTTTGTTCGATCGTTACGTGCATGGTGATATCAGCAGGCGCGAGTTTTTGACCGGCGCTGCGAAGTTCGCTGTCACTGGCGTCACGGCGTTGTCGATCCTCGAATCCCTGACGCCCAATTATGCGCTGGGTCAGCAGGTGAAACCGGACGACAAAACCCTCGACGCGAGCTTTGTGGAATTCCCAAGCCCAAACGGCAACGGCACAGTGCGCGGTTATCTGGTGAAACCGGCCAAAGCCAGCGTGGCAACACAGGAAAAGCTGCCTGTGGTGTTAGTGGTGCATGAAAACCGTGGTTTAAATCCGCATATTGAAGATGTGGCGCGACGTTTTGCCAAGGCCGGTTTTATTGCGCTGGCGCCGGATGCGCTGTTTACACTCGGCGGTTATCCGGGTGATGAAGATAAAGCCCGCGAGTTGTTTGGCAAGCTGGACCAAAGCAAAACCCGGCAGGATTTTATCCAGAGCGTGACTTACCTGCAGAAACTGCAAGACGGCAACGGCAAAGTCGGTGTGGTTGGGTTTTGTTATGGCGGTGGTATTGCTAACTTCCTCGCGACTGAAGTACCAACCCTGGCCGCCGCAGTACCATTTTATGGCCGGCAAGGTGAACTGGAAAAAGTAGCGCAAATCAAAGCGCCGCTGCTGATCCATTACGCCAGCCATGACGACCGGGTCAATGCCGGAGCCCAAGCCTATGACGAAGCGTTAAAAGCCGCTGGCAAAACCGCGCAGAGTTATATCTACCCGGACACCCAACACGGCTTCCACAACGACACCACGCCGCGCTACGACAAAGCGGCGGCTGAACTGGCCTGGCAGCGCACAGTGGCATTTTTTCAGCAGCATTTGAAAGCCTAAAAGGGTAAATGCCAGTCTAAAGTACAGCACCGGGCTGCGCTTCAGGCCCGGTGATCAAAACCACATCAGGCAATCGCGGCCATTTTCTTTGGCTTTATACAACGCAACATCGGCTTCGGCCATTTGCAAATGCAAATCTTCTACTTCGCCGGCCGGCACATACCGCGCACCGATACTGACGGTGACTGACACATCAGCGTCTGCGGTATGCACCACTTCGGCACTGATCTCCAACCGCAGATTCTCCAGTAACAGATGCACCATGTCGATTTCGGTATGCTCAATCAGTAACGCAAATTCTTCGCCGCCAAGTCTGGCCCCATAGTCATCTGAGCGCAGACAATGCTGCAGTTTTCGGCTAATCAGCCTGATCACTTCATCACCGGCGGCGTGGCCGTAGGTATCGTTCACTTTTTTGAAGTGGTCAATATCGAGGATCGCCAGCACATAACCGGTTGGGCTGTTTTTTAAGCGGGCGCAATGCTCAATAAAAGCCCGCCGGTTTGGTATGCCGGTCAGTGAATCTGTCATCGCCAGATTTTTCAGCTGTTCTTCAGCCCGCACCCGCGCCTGTTCCTGCTCAACTGCATAAAACAAACCGGCCAGCGCGTCGCACAAAGGCTGCAAAAATGCCGCGTCTGCCGGTGTGTAATCGGACAATTTATTGGCAAGTCCAATCATCCCGACCAAACCATCTTTGAGCATGATGGGCAGGCCAAGAAAACGGAAGATTTTCGGATGACCGGCCGGTGTACCTTTGGCCGCCGGATGACTGGCCGGCTCGTTACTGATCACCAGCGCCTGACTAGTGATCACTTTGCCAAACAAGTTATCAAAGCGGTCGAAATATAACTGGCCCTGCTGGTATAACTCGACCAGCTGACCGCTGCGTTCATTCCAGGAAAGCTCCGTAATTGCATGAATAAAAAGGCTATTTTTATCATTGCGCTGTCGCATCTGGCCAATAAAAGCAAACTGGCTATCGGCAATATCGGTTAGTTCGGCCAGCACTTCACGGCAGGCTTCGGACAAATCACCGGATCGCAGATAAATTGCCTGCGCTTTATTGATAAAACTCAGCAGTTGGCGCTGTTTGGTTTCCAGCAGCGCCATTTCTTTTTTCACTGTGATATCACGGTGTGTGCCGGCAAGGCGCAGCGGCTGTTGCTGGCTGTCCCGTTCAACCACTTTGCCGTATGTCTCAATCCAGACCCAATGGCCGTCCTGATGTTTCATCCGGTACACAGTGTTAAACACCTGCGTCTGCCCGGCCAAATGACGCTGAAGCTCAGCGTCCAGTCCGGCCTGATCTGCCGGGTGAATCAACTGCCGCCAAAACAAGCTGCTAGTGTCAAAAAGCTCATAATCAAGCCCGAGCATTTCGCACCAGCGCCGGTTCACTTTGCTGACGTCTAACTGAATGTTCCAGTCCCAGGTGCCAAGACCGGAAGCATCCAGCAACAACCGCATCTGTTGATTGGTTTCAGTCAGTTTGGCTTCTGTATAACGATTGGCCGTGTGATCAATCAGCATGGCATGAATGGCATCAAGCCGGCCGTCACTGCTAAAAAAAGCGCGGGAAATCAGTTTGACCCAAAACAGTTTATTGGTCGGTGATTTGATCTGAAAATGCGCCTCAGCAGCAGCAACCCCACATTGGTGATTGGTCAGCAGAAAATTAAAATCATTGAGGCTGGCCGGGACGATAAAATCTTCAAACACTGCGTGTTTCTGACGCAACGCCTCCGCCGGCAGGTCAAACAGACTGTCGATATTGCCGGAGACATGGGTCAGGGTCAGCCCATGCAAGTTGCGCCATTGCATCAAAACCGCCGGCGATTGCTCCAGTAACCGCTGTTCCTGTTGCAATTGTTTGTGCTGATGCCACAACGTCAAATAATGTGAAACATGGTCACTGACTTTTTGCAGTAAAGCCAGCTGCAGCGGACTAATAGTGCGGGGCACCTGATCGATGACACAAACAGCGCCGACCGGGACGTCATTGAGCTGCAGCGGTACCCCGGCATAAAAACGGATGTGCGGTGCACCGGTGACCAGCGGATTATTTTGAAATACGGCATGTCTGCTGGCATCTTCTACCACCATCGGCGCATCCTGTGCCACTACGTGGGCGCAGAAAGCATCTTCCAGCCGGGTACGGTCGGCGCTCAGGCCATAACGTGCTTTAAAAAACTGGAAATCTGCACCAATCAGACTAACCAATGCAATGGGGGCTTCAAACAGCTGTGCCAACGCTGTCAGCAGCTGATTCAGGCTCTGGTCTTCCTCTGCTACCTGCAGTGAATACTCAGCAATGGTATTTAAGCGCGTTACATCATTCATACATCAGTCTCTACATCTACCCTGATTGTGCGGACATGCCACATTAGTTTCCCGTAAGCTTCTGGCAAAATTAGCAGTCACAACTGCAGTTACCAGTAAAGCCGTTAAAATTTGTGATTAATTTCGCCATCCCCCTCACATTCGGCAGAAAACAGCGCAGTGTCCCCCCTCATACTGCCCCCGCGAAGCAGCCTAACTGTGGTGATACTTTTGGTTGCTTTTCATCTACTTAGAAAATGTTCTAATTTAAGCGCTGCTAAATCCAGCATTTATTCAAAATTTATCCCGCTGATATCAAGCTGCCTGATGACCGTTTTGTTGCTCTGACTTCGCACCGACAACAATGTCACTGCGGGCAAGACCTGTTGCGGCTGCACATCGCCCCCTATCACCACCATAGGTCACCACAGGTAGCAACAAGATGACAGCAAACACCATGCAACGCGGCGGCCAACAGCCAGAGATGATCAGGCGCCGGCTTTGTCTTTGCACAGTGGTAGCCCTGGCCGTCACATCCGGCTCTTGGGCAACAGCACAAACAGCACCAGTACAAAACAGCCGTTACATCGTTGTACTCAAAGCCGGTGTCAAACGTGATGACGCACCCGTTCAAGCCTTATTCAAGGCGCAACAACACCTTCAGCAGTTTGCCGGCACTTTAGGGCTGGAACCACTGCAAACAGTGCCGGAGCAAAACCTGATCAGCGTCGCACTGACGCCGGAGCAACTGCAAAAAGTCAAAGCCAATCCGCAAGTGCTGCTGGTCGAAGACGACCCGCTCCGTTATCTGCTGGCTGAATCTACCCCTGATGGCATTGAGATGGTCAAAGCGCTGGATGTGCCGGATAACCTGGTCAGCAACCGCAAGGTCTGTATTCTGGATACCGGTTATACGCTGAGTCATCCGGATCTGATTAACAGCAGCGTCACCGGCAACGATGGTAATGACAATAACGACACCAGCAGCTGGTTTGAAGATGGCAATGGCCACGGCACCCATGTCGCAGGCACTATTGCTGCATTGGGCGGCAACAATCAGGGGGTGGTTGGCGTGAACCGCAACGGCCAGCTGAAGCTGCATATCGTCAAAGTGTTTAATAACGCCGGCAACTGGGCTTATGGCTCAGACCTCATCGCCGCCATCAATCAATGTAAAGCGGCGGGCGCTCATGTCACCAGTATGAGCCTTGGCGGTAGTGGCCAATCCACAGCAGAACGCAGCGCCTTTGAACAAAGTTATGCCGCCGGCATGCTGCACATCGCCGCTGCCGGCAACGCCGGCAACAGCACTTTGTCGTATCCGGCCTCTTATGATGCCGTCGTGTCTGTCGCCGCCGTGGACCGCAGCGGTGCCAAAGCCAGTTTCTCGCAATATAACCATCAGGTTGAAATTGCCGCGCCCGGCGTTGGGGTGAATTCCACCTGGCGTGATGGCGGGTATAAACCGCTCAGCGGCACTTCAATGGCGACGCCGCATGTCTCGGGCGTCGCAGCCTTGGTGTGGAGCCATTATCCGCAATGCAGCAATACTCACATCCGCGACGCACTGAACAAAACTGCGGTAGATAAGGGCAACGCCGGTCGCGACGTCAATTTTGGCTTTGGCATCATCAATGCCAAAGCAGCCTATGACTATTTGGCCGGCGGTTGCGACGGAGGTGGCAACAGCTCCACAGCCACAGCACCAACTCGTACTTATATGGTGGACCTGGGGGGAGAACCCGGCACAAAAATCCGGTAGCTGGGATGTATGGAAAAACAACGGCAGCTGTCAGTAACCTCCACTCCCCAACAAACACAGGGCTTTTGGGGCCCTGTCTGTGTGATTAATTTGTGCGGCTCAGTTCCTGCCAGACCTGCCAGACCTGCTCCCGCTCCGCCGGAGCATAAATATCCAGCAATAGCTGTTTAAATTCCGGCTGCCGGCGAAACTGCAAAATGGCATGATTCAGTTGTTGTAGTAATGCTGCCGTCTCTGCGTCGCGTTTACAGGCGAAATACGCCAGCGCATAGGGATCAGCTTCCCGAACTCGAAAGCTTTGCAACACCGCCAGTTCGGTTTTATTTAATGCAGCCGGATATTCCAGCACCAGGTCGGCATAACCTTTTTGCAGCATCGGAATCGTATCGCCAAATCGCGACACTTTGGCAGTTTTGACATAAGCCGGGTGCAGTTGCCGGTAGCCGGCCAGAGCCGGGTCCATCGCTGCGCCATAACTGCGGCCATCTTCAGTAACCAGCACCGGCGGCTCCGCCAGCGCCAACAACCGCTGCAAGCTGATCCGCCCATCTTTGTCCTGCAGAGCCTTTAAGCGACCGACCCAGGGCGAGCCGGTTTTGACCATGATGCGAATATCAGGTGCGATGATATAAGGCTCACTAAACAGATAGTCGCGTTGCCGCTGTGCCGTTTTGCGCACGCCAACCACGCATGCGCCTGATCTGCTGTTTAATTCAGCAAAACCACGATTCAGGCTGACCGATTCGATTTTATATGGGGCTGGATAATATTTCAGTACTTGCTGCACTATAGCCACCGGCGCATAACCCGGAGTTGTCTGCTCAAACAAGTGCACCGGCATCGCCGACAGCAGCATGAGGTCGGCAGCGGAAGCTGTAGCACAACACAAACCACAAAAACCGGCGAACCAGTTACGCATCGGTTTCCCCCTCTTTGCCAGACACCACGGTTGTTCAGTGAAGCTGCACTCCATGTTGCAGCAATATCCGCAGCTGGTCCAGCGGCAACGGCTTGGCAATCAGGTAACCCTGAATACGCTGACAGCCCATTTGTTGCAGCGCAGCGAGCTGCTCGCGGGTTTCCACGCCTTCAGCCACCAGAATCAGATCCAGCGCATGCGCCAGCGCACAAATCGCCTGGACGATTTGCGCGCTGCGGCTGTCATTGTTCATATGCGCCACAAAAGCCCGGTCAATTTTCAGACAATCCAGCGGCAATTCTTTTAACCGGCTTAATGACGAATAACCGGTGCCAAAATCATCCAGCGCAATGGAAGACCCAAGCTTCTGTAACTGTTGCAGACTGGCTTCCAGCCGCTCGGACTGCATAAAGGCGGTTTCGGTCAGTTCAAATTGCAAGCACGGCCACAACCCTTGCGGCGTAAAAAAGCGTTGCAGCCGCTCCACCAGCAGCCCATCGTCAAACTGACGCACCGACAAATTCAGCGCCAGATAAAACTTCGGCGGAGTCAGCTCTTGCAGCAGCGCGACATCTTTTAATACCTGCGTGCAGAGCCAGTCGGACAATTCCTGAATCAGGTTGCATTGCTCCGCCAGTTTAATAAAACGGTCCGGCGCTATGGCGCCAAGCTGCGGATGCTGCCAGCGCAGCAACGCCTCGACGCCGCAAATTTGTAAGGTGTCAGCATCAACAATCGGCTGATAATGTACCGCCAGCTGCGGTTGTGACATCGGAGCCTGCAATGCCAGTTTTAAATCCCGCTCCAGCCGTACCCGCAGGTGAGCTTTTTCCGACAGATAAGGGTTAAAAAACATATACCGGTCGCGACCGGCGTCTTTGGCGGCAAACATCGCCAGATCGGCGCATTTTAATAAGCCGGTATAATCCAGCGCATCGTTGGGATAACAGGCAATACCGATACTGGCCGAAATACTGACCTGGGTATCACCGAGCTGCAAATCCGCCGAAATGCTGCCGAGCAGTTTTTCCGCCACGGCATAACAGTCCATCGGCCCGCGGATATCCGGGGTTATCAGCACAAATTCATCGCCGCCGACCCGCACCGCCACATCACCGGCTCTGGTACAGAGCAAAATCCGGCTGGCGACTTCCTGTAACAACAAATCGCCGACATGATGGCCCAGCGTATCATTAACCAGTTTAAAGCCGTCCAGGTCCAGATACAGGATGCCCAGCATAGTGCCGGCGCGGTGGGCACGTTCGATTTCGGTTTTTAATACCGTTTCCAGTTTACGCCTGTTGCCAAGGCCAGTCAGGTGATCCAGATTCACCAACGTCACCAGATGTTCCTCGGCCCGGCGCAGCGCGCTGATGTCGGAAAACATCAGCACATAATGATTACGCCGGCCGCGGGTCATTGGCGCCCGCACTTTGCATAGATGCTGCCAGGCCGGAAAGACTGAACCGTCCTGACGCTGGCAAATCACCTCCCCGCTCCAGTGCGTGGCGCTGAGTTCATGCAACTGTGGAATGGCCAGGCCAGACGAGGCCGGCGGATATAAAAACTGCTGCGGCAACAGGCCGCGGATACTGCTGAGGCTAAAGCCACTGATGCGACTGAACGCCGGGTTGGCCAGCGCCACAGCGCCCTGGTCGTCCAGCACCAGAATGGCTTCAGCCGTAGTACTGAAGACCGCCTGCGCCTGACGCAGCTGTAATTCATGCTGCTGCTGGCGCGACACATCCTCCATCACCCCCAGCAATACCGGGCTGGCACGGTCGGTCAAAATTTGCGGCTGAGCATGGATTTGCAGAAATTGCAGTGCGTCGCCGCTCCGGGCCTGAAACACCCCGCTGAAGGCTTTGCCGGATTGCAGCAGTTTGTCGAGCCGGTCCTGTTCAGCGCGCGCCAGCATGCTGTGCAGCGTCAGTGGCTGTGCCACCGACATCGTCTCTAACGGGCCATGCAGTTCCATCTCGCCACTGCCAAGGTCGAGTTCAAAATAACTGAGCCTCGCTGCAGCCATCGCCAGTTTCAGTCGCTGCTCTGAGCGGCGGCAACTCAGTTCAGCTTTATGTTTGTTGGCAGCCATCCGCAGGGTAGCGGCCAGCTCACGCCGGTCAAACGGCTTGACCAGATAACCATGCGGATAACTACGCTCCGCCTCCTGCAGCACGGTTTCGTCACAATAAGCGGTCAAAAACACAATAGGCACATCCAGCTGCTGTTTCAGCAACACGGCTGCTTCAGTGCCGGTCATCACACCAGCCAGACGGATATCCATCAATACCAGGTCCGGTTTTTGCCGTAGTGCTGTGGGCACCACATCTTCGCCGCGTGACACTGTCGCCACTACCTGATGACCGAGGTCCTCCAGCATGTTTTTTAAATCCAGCGACACGACAAATTCGTCTTCCACTATCAGCACACTGCTGTTCATCGCGCCTCCTTCTGCGGGTAAAAACTGATGCGGTAACAAGTTCCGGGCTGGCGTTGCAATTGCAATTCGGCGTTTAGCTGGGCGATAAAGGCGGGGATTAACTGCATGCCCATCGACGCGCCGCTGCCAAGCTGCACTGTGCCGGGCATGCCGATGCCGTCATCGCTAATCTGCAGCTGATAACGCCCGTCCGCCAGCGCATGCAGGGCCAGGCTGACCTGACCACGCACCTGCATGCTGCCATCTGCGCCCGGTACTGGCACAAAGGCATGTTTCAGGCTGTTGGTTACCACTTCATTGACCAGCAGGCCACAGGGAATGGTTAACTCCAGCTCCAGTAATAATGTCTGGTCCATGCCGCTGTAGCTAAAGCGGATCTGGCTGGTTGGCGCCAGCGTTTGCTGAATCAGCCGACACAACTGCTCCAGATACACCGCCAGCGGTACTGAACTGAAATTGCGGTTTTCATACAACAGCTGGTGGGTCAGCGCCATAGTGCGCACCCGCATCTGGCTTTCGGCAAAGGCTTGTTTCAGTTCGGCCGGCGCGTTGCGCGATTGCAGGCTGAGCAGGCTCGACATCACCTGTAGATTATTTTTCACCCGGTGATGCACTTCGTTCAGCAGCGCCGTGCGTTCAGCCAGTAACGTGGATTTATCATGGACTATTTGCTGCAGGTCGCGCTGCACCGCTTTGGCGTCGGTAACGTCCGTCACCGTCGCCAGCACTGATACTTTGCTGTCGCCTTCCAGATAGGTCAGGCCAATTTCGACCGGAAACAGGCTACCGTCGCGGCGTCTGGCAAATAATTCTTTCAGCTCCGCCATAGGCCGGGTCGACGGGTTTTGCAGATATTGTTGCCGACTCTGATGATGACCGCCGATTTTGTCCTGTGGTACCAACATTTCAATCGGCTGGCCGATCATTTCATGCTGCTGATAACCGAACATCTCCAGTGCCCTTTTATTCACCAGCGAAATATTGCCATGGCGGTCAACCGAAATAAGCCCGTCTGCCACGCTGTCAAACACCCGGCGAAAACGCAGCTCGCTGTCGATCAGTCGCTGCTCGGAGGATTTACGGTCAGTGATTTCGATACCGGACGGGATTAGATTGCAGATGTTGCCGTCAGCGTCGTACATAGGCGCCAGCATAAAATCGACATCAATAATGCCGTGCTGCATCTGCGCCCGCACATCAAAACGGCTGACAACGCCCAGCTGCGCGCGCTTGACCGCCTGATGAATTTGCTCTGCAACTACCGGGTCATAGCTCCACCAAAAACAGTCCCAGAATTTTTTCTGCTGCACGTCTGCCAGGGTCAGGCCAGCCATTTCCAGTGGTGGCCGGTTGGCATCCTGTACTGTACCGTCCGGCGCCAGGATACCGACAAATGCAAACATGTTATCCAACACCTGACGCAGTTTATCCAAATCCTGCTGCCGGCGTTGCTGCATCCCCCACTCCATCGTCTTGTTCAGCGCGATGACCAGCACGCCCTGTACCCGATCTGCCGCATCACAGAGCGGCAAATAGGAGCCAAACCAATGTTCGGTCGTGTCGCTGCCGGAATTGTTGCCGGTGGGATTGTTACTGATATCAAAGTTCAGCAGCGGCTGGCCGGACTCCAGCACTTGCGCCAGCATGGGCGCGATAGCCGGGTATAACTCAGGCAACATGGTGGAGACAGAATGCCCGAGGTGGTCGGCGGCGGGGATGCCATGAAAGTGCGCCAGGCGCTCATTGATCGCCAGATATCGCTGCTGTTGGTCCAGCACGGCCAGTCCGACCGGCAGCTGTGCCATCAATAACTCAAAGGCCTGCGCCTTTAACAGGACATCCTGCTCCATCCTTCACTTCCGTTGTCAGCTCCCGGAAATTAAGGTTAGTTGCCTGTCCCTGTTTCAGCAAGTTCCGGCCTTTGGCTTCATCTCATTGTAATCTGCCGCGAAACGACGGCCGGCGCTGCAGGAAATTAAACAGCGGCGTCGCCATCATCGTCGTGACAATCGTCATCAGCACCAGCACCGAAAACAGGTCCGCTTTAATCACGCCGTTTTGCAGCGCAATATTCAGTAAAATCAACTCCATCATGCCACGCGCATTCATCAGAATGCCGACCGACAACGCCATCGGATGATTTTCACCACAAAGCCGCGCCGCCAGATAACAAGCTACTGCCTTGGCAAATATAGACGCCGCAATCACCACCAGCGCCACTTGCCATAAAGTGCCCTGCGCCAGCAGCGACAAATCGGTTTTCAGGCCCGACACTGTGAAAAACAGTGGCACCAACGCCACCAGTACCACCGGCTGCAGGCGCTTCACCAGATGATCCGCCAGCAAACCGCGTGGCATCACTACGCCCAATACAAAACCACCAAACACTGCATGCAAACCAATCCATTCAGTGGTGGTGACCGCAAACACCCACAACAGCAAAATCACTAGCAATAAGCGCGGCGTCAGCCGGGTTTCGCGCTGATACCAGTGTTCCAGCTTTATGACATGCTTGCGCACCAGCGTCAGCATCAGGCCGGCGAAAATCACTGCCCCCAGCACAGCGCGGATAAACAGACTGTCGTCGCCGCTGAAGCTGGCCAGCAATAACGCCATCAGACACCATGCGACAACATCGTCAATAGCACCGGCCGCCAACACCAGGGTGCCGAGTTTACTATTGGCCAGGCCCTGCTCCTGAATGACCCGCGCCAACATCGGAAAGGCGGTGATACCAATCGACGCGCCGAGAAACAACATCGCCTGGCTCCAGCTGATATTGTCAGCAAATAACCCACCCTGGCCGACCAGCCAGGTCGCCAGCAAACAAGCCATCACAAAAGGCATCAGAATGCCGGAGATGGATATCGCCACCGCGCTGCGGGCCTTCGCCTTAAACATTGAGGTATCAAACTCGAGCCCGACCAGAAACATATAAAGGCCAATGCCAATTTGCGCACCGAGGTTTAGCACAGGCCGGTAGTCGGCGGCAAAAAGTTGCGCCTGCAGCTGCGGTGCTAAGGCGCCAAACAACGTTGGCCCCAGCAAAATACCGGCGATCATCTCGCCCACCACCCGCGGCTGACCGAGTTTTAACGCCAGTGCACCAACCAGCCGGGCCACGGCCAGGATCACCAGTAACTGGATGAAAAATAGACTGACACCTGCAGGCAGTTGTTCCACAGCACACTCCGGCTAAAAAAAGACGCGGCATTGTAGCGGTGCCTGTATGACAGGCCAAAGAAAAAAACGGTCCCGTGATTAAACAGGCCCGCTGCCGGAACAAATGAAGGCCCCCCAATAAAAACATCCAGCGTAGCGATGAAATTGGGCCTGAGGTGACAGCTGCTCATTCAGAATCATCAATCACAATTGGCACAATCCGGCAATTCCGCCTGAGTTCGAGTTAAATTGCAGTCCCAAGCAGCAAGCTCTGACTAAAGTTTTTCATGCCACTTTCCGGCAGAAAATCGTCGGCAATGACCAGTATCGCGTATAGATTCTGCGCCAATCTGGCGGTGTCCAGGTCGCCGGGTTTTATCGCGCTTTGTAATAAATGGATGGCCATGTCTGCCAATAGCAGCCGGTGTTTTTCTGACCACTCTGCACTGCCTTTTGCTGCAGGATCGGCCAGATAGCTGGTCTCGATCCGGGCATGAAGCTGCCAGCTTGCCTTGATCAGTGCCTGACGTTCCTGATTGTTCATCCTGCACTCCTTTGCCGGTGCCGGGCGATGCGTGTCATGACACGGCCTTTGCCGCCACACGGTGGAGCAGGTTATCCAGCGTCCAATGGCTGCCACCCGATACCAGCAGAGCCGTTAAAATTACTGCCCACAGATAATGTTGATTTAACGCCGCCGGCGTAATTTCGCTGAGGCTAATCACTGCCACAAAATTCACGACAAACAACGCCAGCGCTGACAACCTGGTGAAAAAACCAAACACCAGCAACACTGGAAAAACCAATTCGCCAAAAGTGCCCAGCCATGCCGCTGCGGTATAACTCAGTAGTGGCACTGCGTATTCTGATTCGAACAAATACAGGGTGGTCTCCCAATCATCAATTTTGGTCAAACCAGACAGGAAAAAAATCGATGCCACATAAAGCCGTGCAACCAGCCACAGCGGCGCTTCGAGGTAATGCAGAGGTGTGGTGAATTGCACCATCCGATCGACCGCTTGCAGAAATTTGCGCATAACACGGGATCCTCAATTGAAGATGAAGCCGGCCGGTCACACCACAGCAGCCTGTGCGTACCGGCCAGATGCTTTAGCGGACTGTATCAGTCTGCAGTTTAAGTTTTGCTTTTGCCTGCTCTTTGCTAAGCCCACCCAGGGCTTCACAGGTGCCTTTTGGTACCAGCTTGTATTCAGCAAGGTCTTTGTCTTTTTTCGCCATGCCGGCACAGGAATGCGTACCGGTTAAATTGGCGCAATCGTTCTGACCCGCTGCAGCAATGCCGTAGCATTTATCCTTTTTTTCTGCAGCAACAGTGTCGGCGCTAAAACCAGCCGCGCACAAAGCAACCAGTGTGGCCGCAACCAACATCGATTTATCCATGGTGAACTCCTAGGTTCTGGTGGAAAAAAGTAAGACGGGGAACAGGCCCCGTCGCAGTGCTTACAGTTCTGTTGCGGCTTTGTCTTTGATTTCTGGCCAGTTTGACTGTGCTGTTTTCAGATGACCTGGAATGTCAGAAGCCCATTTGGTCTGCACTTCTTTGTTCAGATTCAGGTACAGTTTGCCGTCGACTACGCGCCAGGCCATTGGGTCAACATTCAGTTTTTTCTCCATGGCAACGCCCATGGCACAGTAACCACCGAATTGCGGTGCAAATTTTTCCGGATTGGCGCGGAAAGCGTCGCGGTTCTCTGCTGTAGAGAACTTATAAATTGTGTTTTTAAATACTGCAGTGAATTTGTCGCTGCCCTGCACCGGCATGCTTTTGTTGAAGTACGCAACAGTGTCATAACCGCTGATCGCCACATCATTGGCATCGGCGTTCATATCTTTATCCGCTGCAGCTGCAACACCCGCAAATGCCAGCGCCACTGACAGTGCAATACCTTTCATCATGTTAAATTTCATTGCTTTATTCCTAAAATTGGTTAGTGCTAATCGAGCACAGAGTCATTGTGATATAAGCCGAATACTTAATGAATACGGTCAATTTACAATTCATTATTGCGAAATAAAGAATAATGAGAGCACTGAAATTGCTTAGCGAAATCAAATCAACTTATTGATTTATAAAATATAAATAATGGAATGTTACTAGCCGGCATGTCGCGAATGGCAACAACGGGTTGGCAGGGAGATAACAGGCAGGTCAGGCAAAAACCGGCGCCAACGCGGCCCGCCTGACTGTCAAACAAGCGGCCGGGGCTGGCCGCGCAGATCAGAGCAAATAAAACCGGGCAAATGCAAGATTATCGAACTAACACGAACAACCGGCTGAAAACGCCAGGTTAGCCACCGATAGCGGAAAAGCCCGCGTTTAAACCGGTTTCCCGGCGCTGCAGGAAATGGGAAGATTTTTTCGCGGCGACGGCGCGAAGAAGCTGTTGTTGTAACACAGGTAACTGAGCGTCTGTTTGCAGATAATCGCGCAGCGGCTGACTGGTTTGGCTGAACAGGCAACTATGTAAGTTCCCGCTGGCGGTGACCCGCAAACGGTTACAACTGTTACAAAACCCGCTGGAATATGGGGCTATCACACCAATGCTGCCGGCATAGTCCGGATGTGAAAACTCCCGGGCAGGTCCGGCATCGCTGCTGCGTGTCACTTCTTGCCACTGGTGCCTGTGTAAATACTGCAGCAGCCGCTCTGAGCTGACAAACTCGGACTCAAAGTAAGCCTGGGTACCACCAGTTTCCATCAGTTCAATAAATCGTACTGTGACCGCTTGGTGTTTGACCAAAGCAACAAACCGCATGATTTCAGCGGCGTCAGTCTGTTGGTGTAACACCGCATTGATTTTAACGGTGAGGCCGGCAATGCTGACGGCCTTCTCGATACCCCGCAGTACAGCGGGCAATGTATCGGAGCCGGTGAGTCTGGCAAAACTGGCCGGATCTAAACTATCAACACTGACGTTTACGGCATTGAGTCCAGCGTCCACCCAGTGCAGGATATCGCGCTCCAGCCGGTAGCCATTAGTGCTGAGTGCAATCTGCTGCACCTGCCCGTTGTTGGCTACATCGGCGATAATGTCCGTCAAATCGCGCCGCAACGATGGTTCTCCGCCGGTGATGCGTATTTTACTGACGCCTAAGGACGTAAAGCCGCGCACCAGTCTGCTGATCTCAACCCGCGATAATTCTGCCGGCTGATTTGCCGGCTTCTGATAACCATCAGGTAAGCAATACAAACAGCGGAAATTGCACTTATCAGTAACAGACAACCGCAGATAACGAAAAGACCTGTGATATTCATCCCGCAAACCAACCAGCTCAGGTACAGCGCGGTGAGGTGCCATACCAATATCTGGCTCTAAATAGCTCCGAAATTTCATCATGGGTGTTATCCGGCAAATCAGCTGTTGCACATAGGCATTAGTGTAACTTTACCGGCAAAATGCAGTTATAGCTGTCTGCGTGCATTAACTATTAACCGTTGCGGAATAATGCAAGCCAGCCAGATCGGATATATTAAACAGCATAATTATCATGGACCGTGCTGAACGTACCGGTTAGTCCCATCTTCAGGAGTTGTTGTACGTTATGATAAAGATTGGCGTTGTCACCCTCAGTGATCGGGCATCAAACGGTGTGTATGAGGATATCTCGGGCAAAGTGATCATGGAGACTTTGACGAGCTATCTGGTGTCAGCCTGGCACTTAGAGTACCGGCTGATCCCGGACGAACAGGATTTGATCGAACAAACGCTCATCGAATTGGTCGATCAGTGCGGTTGTTGTTTAGTCGTCACAACTGGCGGTACCGGGCCCGCTTTGCGGGATGTGACGCCGGAGGCAACTGCGGCTGTGTGCAGCAAAATGTTGCCCGGCTTTGGTGAAATGATGCGTGCCGAATCACTGAAATATGTGCCGACCGCTATTTTATCGCGACAAACGGCCGGCATCCGGGGCCGCGCCCTGATTATCAATTTGCCGGGCAAACCCAGTGCCATTACTCAATGTCTGCAAGCGGTATTTCCGGCGATACCCTATTGTATCGATCTGATCGACGGGCCCTACCTGCAGGTGAACCCCGACATCATCAAGGTTTTCAGACCAAAACAATAGTAACGGTAACAGAGACATGATTAAGGCAAAAATTGCCGGATCAGGTCTTCAATCACACTGCTGTCAGCCGCATTACTGTGACGCTCCGCAGGCACAAAACTGCCAGTAAAAGTCGCGTTGAGCTGATTGGACTCCCCCGCAGCCAGCACATAATCCGCCGAGCAACTACGGCAATACACATGATCTCCGGCTTTTTGATGCCGTTGTCTGACCATTACAGGGCCGCAGACCATACAGCTTAATAACGGGATACCATGGTCACTGTGCGACACTATATGTTCTAAGGTTCCTGCCCGGCCATGCTCGATAAATAACGTACCCAAATCGAGGTCAAACTGAGTTCCCAAATTTGCTTCAATAATCGATAGCGCTTTTTCGGTCGACATGCCTTTACGATAAGGCCTGGTGCTGGTCATCGCATCAAACGCATCACAGATCCCGACAATTTTTGCCACAACCGGAATGTCGTCAGCCATAAGACCTCTGGGGTAGCCTTTACCATCCGGCGTTTCATGATGGGCACGAATTGAGGCTTCCACCAAATCAGCCAACGGGTGTTCTTTAATTAATTGCCAACCCGCATCCGGATGCGTGCGGATCACCGAAAACTCCTGTTCCGTCAGCCGTTCTGCTTTGGTCAGAATACTGTCCGGCACGGCAATTTTACCCAAGTCATGCAAGAAGCCCCCAATGACAACCCGCGCGACGTCCTGCTCATCCAGTCCCGCCGCGACAGCCAGCAGCCGGGCGAACTGCGATACCCGCCACAAATGGCCACCGGTGTAGGGGTCGCGCGCCTCGACAGCCCAGGCCATCACTAACAGGCTGCGCAACAACGCCTTTTTAAGGTCGGTCACATTCAACCCTTCAGCCGGCTCATTCAGTAATGTTACTGCTTTGTTCATATTGTCACTCTGCTTAACGGGTAGACTGTTGTTCGGCCGACGCGGCCATCAGTTCCAGGGCTTCAATGACTAAGCCACCGGCTTGTTCCATGCCTTGCACCCCGGCGATCATGCGATCAATATCACCGCTGACATAGCTGGTCAGCGCGTCATTGACATGTTTATGTAAGGCTAAATGCGGATCGTCCATCTCTCTGTAGCCGGGCAGATGGCAGTTATGCCGGCCTTCACCCTCGTAATACCATTTACCGAGTCTGCAGGCAGTGTGGTCGGCAAAATCCTGTGCCCGCTCGGACGATAAGCCCAGCAGTACTTTGTAAACCCGCAGCTTGAACAGCAAATGATCGACCTTCGCCACCTCACAAAAAGCGCGTAAGGCACTGGATTGGCTGATAAACTGCGCGGTGTTGGCTTGACTGACAATACCGCGCATCAGCTTTGCCGAATGACTGCCATCGGAGCTGAATTTGTCGGCCTGCTCGGCGAAGCTGATAATTTCGTTGCGGCTGGCCGTGCTGTCCTCGCGCATTTGTGTGACCAGGCTGGTAATTTCAACAGTGGCGTTACTGGTGCGTTTGGCCAGATTACGTACTTCGTCCGCCACCACAGCGAAACCGCGCCCCTGTTCCCCGGCTCTGGCTGCTTCGATGGCGGCATTTAACGCCAGTAAATTGGTTTGATCGGCGACTTCCCGGATCAAAGCCACAATGCTGCTAATCTGCTGCGCCCGCTCATCCAGTTTGCCCACTTTAATGGAAGCCTGCTGCGAATCATCCGCCATCTGGCGCAAGTGTGAGGCAATCACATCAACAGACGCACTGCACTCACATGACGTCGCCTGCATGTCGTTGGCGCGCTGCTGCTCTGCCTGCATCTTTTGCGCAAAACTACCCAAACCGCTTTGCACAACCGTCATGGAACTTCCCATCCGCAGCAGTTGCGCGACCAGATTTTGTTGGAAGGCTTTTGCCTTTTCCTGCTGGGCCACAACCTGCTGCTGTGACTCTAACTGCGCACTGAGCTGCGTGACTTTGGCCGCTTCAGCCAGCAATAACTGTTCTGTATGTGCCAGTTTTTGCTGCAATTCTGCCAACTCTGCCGATTTCCTAAAAAACATAAAATATGCTCCTCAATGAGCTGCCTGCTCATTTGCGTGTCGATTCAAGATTGATATCAGTCAACTGTAGATTGGCCTGATATAATTCGATACCCGCCTGACTGCTGTATTCAATTTATTTCGTGGAATACCCTAAAATCGCGCCAATTTTTAGCATCCGGCTTAACCAGTCGGAGAACGGCAGTTCCAGCTGCGTGAGTGCAACAAGAATGTCGTTCAGTGATGCTCCGCGCTGACACTGCAACAGTACATCGAATTCATCTTTGTTTAATTTAAATATGTTGGCCTTCCAGCCAAGGCGTGAAATGCACAAATATTCAATATAATCCGGGTCGCGGATAGCATCATTTAATGTCTGCATTTCACAAATATCAGAATTATTCTGGTGGCAATGCCAAATAGCATAAAGTGGCAATAGGCTTTGTTGCACAATACAATTTGGATTCACTATCATCCGCAAATCATTAGGCAAAAATTGCTGTAACAGCTGGAAACTGGCGATATCAATACTTGTATCTGCGGCGCGTTCCAGCACACTGATGTGCCACTCCAAATCAGCGATGGCCGAAACATAAGGGTAGGACATCAGGTCCTCTTGCTGTGCCAGCCAGCTGGCAAAGCCTTCTCCCCACAGTGCGATGTCGGCAGCTTCGGGCGGAATCTGGCGAATAAACAACAACACAGCGCTGTTAAATGCATCCCCAAGCAACTGCTGCACTGTCGGGAACAAACTGCTAAAAGCCCTGACAACAAGCGCCTGCCGGTTACCGCGATAAATAGCCAGACCGCTGGTTTCATCCGCGGCTGCCGCCAGGATAGACGCCAGTAATTCCTGCTGTGTTTTACGCATGGCGCACCTGTCCATTGAACAGTTGCCTGACCTTATTTGCCTCAGCGGCAAGCACCGGCCAATCCGGCAGCCGGTTGTCCCATTCCACTAAAGTGGGCGCCAGCGCATGTTGTTGTGCGGCATCACACCACAGGTCCCAGACTTCCTGCTGCACTTGACTGCCATGGTCATCCACCATCAGGCCGTTGACCTTGACCTGACTGCTGCCGGCAAGGTGATATTGGCCGATGTACCGCGGGTTGATCTGGCTTAACCAGTGCCGGGCATACTGCACGCCGCCTTGCCCGGCGAAATTAGCACCATTCAGATAAACATTATTGAGATCAACTAATAACCGGCAACCCGTGCGCCGGCAAAGTTCATTCAGAAATTCAGTTTCTGCAAATTCATGACCATCCAGCTCCAGATAGTGGCAAATGTTTTCCACTAAGATGGTTCGCCCTATCGCGCTCTGTACTTTATCGATGTTGTCCGTACAGATATTTAACGACTGTTTATTCCTGACAAATGGTAATAAGTCACCCGACTGAATTCTTTTTCCATCGATTATGGCCTGGGTAAAACAAAGATGTTCTGACACCAGCAACGGATTGTGTTGATCGATAAGCCGTTTGAATTGCTGCAGGTGGTTATCGTCAATACCACAGTGATTGCCTAAGCCCAGCCCGGTGCCATGCACAGACAAGCGGAATTTTTCGGCAATTTGCCGTAACACCGCCTGATTTAAGCCACCGGGGTGAAAGTAATTTTCCGCATGCACTTCAAAAAAATCCGGCAGACAGGCATCACTTTGTAAGATTTGTTCAGCATGTTGATTTTTTAAACCCAGACCAACCAACAGCGCATCGGCTGAAATATTTCCCATCACAAAAACCTCAATTCAATATTGTTGAACAACCACATATTTATGAACTAAAGCTCTGATAAATAATCTTTTGGCATAAAACCACCTAAAGATGGATGTTTCGCCAGGATACTTTTGTTGATATGCCCCAAAAAATGACTGCCTAAATACGGAGCCCTGTTTTTATCAACCTCGGCATTCACCCGTTCAAAAACTTCAGAAAATGATGAGTCTGCCAGATGTTTTTTGTATGGCCGGCTACGTCTGGAAATATTGGCAATCACGCGCGGATCATGTTCCCTGGAAAACCGGTTCACACCACAAAAACTAAAGTGTTCCTGGCAATATCTGTTACTCAAAAGAATGATCTGCTCCATCAGCTCATGCAGAAAAAAACTGATATCCGCGCCCTGCAATACCAGGCTGATGGGGTGATGGCCGAGATCAGCAAAACTGTCATCGGGAGATGTCGCAGCACTCAGCGCCAACTCAAGCAACAGACGTCCTGAGCCCAGCGGCAGCAGTTGCAGCAATTTCAGCTCGCGGCCAGCGAAACGCAGCTGGCTGATGATTGGCGTCAGCTCAGCTTCGTTCCTGTGTGCTGCGGCTTGCGGCTTGCTGTGCGCAAAATGCAGCGTCAATAAATTAATATCCTGGTGGCAGCTAAAAGGCGTGGTACGGACACCATTGTCCGGATCCGTCCAGCTCAACAGTTCTCTGACTTCATGCTCCCGCACTTTTTGTACCGCCAGCAAAGTGGTCTGTACAATTTCGGTGGTGGGTGTATCGGCATCAATCCGCCACTTTCTGCCGTATACCAGCTTTGATATATCAGGCTTGCCAGCACGGACATAATTTTCTTGGCCAATAATGCCGACCTGTAAATACAAGCCATTTTCATCTTGACCGGAGAATAATAAAAATCCTGGCGGGGCTTTAATCAGGGCGAGGATCCTGCTTAATGAATCAACATCCTGATGGTAGGTATAATAATGCTGCGGATAAATATCTCCGACAGTCTCTGTCGTGATGGTCTTGGCTTGAGAAATTAAGCGACCACCTAATTCGCGATAATCAGATACGGGCAACAGCATAATCGGGAACGTCCTCAGCATAATTACTATTCCCGAATTATATCAAAGCGAATTAACGGCCATTATTATCAAATATTGCAATAGTGTATTGTCCAATCCGCACGATTTACCGGCCCGGTAGAAAGTACTCGCCAGTGATGCTGGCGAGCACATGCTCACAACCCCAGTTCAGTTAATCCCGGATGTTGATCAGGCCGGCGGCCTTGTGGCCAGTGAAACAAACGCTCCTGTGCGGTGATAGGTAAATCATTGATGCTGGCATAACGCACCTGCATCAGACCATGCTCGTCGAATTCCCAGTTTTCATTGCCGTAAGAACGAAACCACTGCCCGCTGTCATCTTGCCATTCATAGGCAAAACGCACGGCGATGCGGTTGCCACTGACCGCCCACAACTCTTTAATTAAGCGGTATTCGCGCTCGCGCTGCCATTTTCGGGTCAAGAACTCAATAATTTCATCGCGCCCTCGCGGGAATTCACTGCGGTTGCGCCAACGACTGTCCGGGGTGTAAGCCAGCGCAATAGCTTCAGGTTTCCTGGAATTCCACGCGTCTTCCGCCACGCGGACTTTTTGCATGGCACTTTCCTGGGTAAAGGGTGGCATAGGAGGCCGGATATTTGGTTGATTCATGCAGATACCTGTAGATGGGTTGGGTGAATACCTGGCATAGCGATATAACCTGGTAACGCTTCAAAGTCCTGCAACCAGCGTGTGATCGCAGGATAAGCAGTCAAATCAAACTGGCCTTCATGCGCCAGCGCCAGGTATGGATACATCGCAATATCGGCGATAGTGACTCTGGACCCGACCAACCAGGTGTTTTGTTGCAGCTGTTGCTCCAATACCAAACACAATTGCGTGGCAAGCGTCAGCGCGGCATTCAAATCAATAACCCTGCCAAACTTGAAGTGCATCCGCAGCAGTGCTGGCCCCCGATTGAGCTCATTATTGGCCACCGACAGCCAGGATTGGATTTGGGCCTGAAGCACTGGCTCAGCCGGATAAAAGCCGGACTCTGGCTGTTTCGCCGCCAGATAGACCAAAATGGCCTGACTGTCCCAGATTTGGCTGTCAGCATCGACCAGCAGCGGCACCTGCCCCAGCGGATGCATTTGCAGATAGTCGGTGGATTTATGTTCAGCTAAACCGCCGTTGACCATATGTCTGGTATAAGGCAAACCCAGCATCGACAGCAGCAGTCGTACTTTGTGGCAATTTCCGGACAAGCCAAACTCATATAACGTTAACATCTTCACTCCTGTTTTTCAGATATCGAGCGTAAGCAGCGGCCCACGCGCGCGCGACACACAGGTACATATCAGTCCGGCAGCTTTATCCCGGTCGGTCAGCACCTGATCCCGGTGCTCAACGGCGCCAGCCAGCACTTTGACTGCGCACTGTCCACAATCACCGACCCGGCAATCCGATGGCGCGGCGATGCCTTGGGCCAATAAGGCATCCAACACCGTTTGCTGTGCGCCCACTTCAATCACTTGCTGACTGCGCGCCAAAGTCACGCGAATAGCCTGATCTGTGGTCGGTGCTGTCACGGCAAATCTTTCGGTGTGGATGCGCGTCGACGGGATATTCAGGCTGACCGCGACGGCTTGCGCTTCTGCCAATAGTTTTTGCGGGCCACAGATATAAAATTCTGCGTCTGCCGGCGCACTGTGCATCACTTGCTGTAGCGGTAAACGCTGACCAGCTGCCGCATCGTACAGATGCAGCATTGCGGCAAAATCGCGTTGCAGTTCTTTGCTAAATGCCATTTGGCTAAGGCTACGCCCGGCATAATGCAACTGCACGGCTTGGTTTTTCCCCGCAAACCAGCGGAGCATCGGCAGTAACGGAGTGATGCCGATCCCACCGGCAATCAGCACCGCAGGCCGGGCGTCCTGATGCAGGCTAAAGTGGTTACGGGGTAAGTCACACAGTAAATGCTGGCCCAGCTGATACTGCTGATGAATGGCCATCGACCCGCCTTTGCCGTCATCTTGCCGCTGCACCGCAATGTCGTAGTAGTCACGATCTGCATCAACACGACAAATGGAATAGTGCCTGTGATCCCCCTTGCCCTCTTTGCTGATAAACGGCACCTTCAGATGGCTGCCGGGTGTCACCTCGGGTAACACATCCCCTTGGATGTGCTCCAGCCGGTACAAGCGCACTGTTGGGGTTAGTTGCCGGATAGCCGTGATTTGTAGCGGCAAAGTCCCATCCCCAATCACGGCTGGAAAACTTGATTGCTGCCGGGTTTTCAGTAAGCGATTTTCTTCCAGAATCGGCGCGATGAAATGTTCAACTTCCTGTTCGGTAAAACGCGGCGTGATATGTTGCGGGCAGTTCCATTCGATGGCCTCAATCCGGATCAGGATGGCGCGTTCAATCCGCGCCCGATACGTCGGGTCTTCCAGGGTAGCAATCAACGCGGGGTCTTCGGATTCATGCACTATCCGCGCGTGGCCCCACAGTTTCAGCCGGCGACGGTTTGGATAATCCAGCAGGATTAAGCTGGTGCGGCCATCTGCATTGATGTTACCAACCGAGATGTATTGGCGGTTGCCTTTAAAATCGACAAAACCTATGGTGCGTTCGTCCAATACCTTGATAAACCCAGCAAGTCCGCCCCGATGTTGCACATATGGCCAGCCGGTTTCTGACACAGTGGCCATGTACAGGCTGTCCCGCTCACGGATAAACGCCATTTCGGGTTCAGTCAGGCTGTTACGGGGATCTTCGGCCCGTTCAAAACCCATATTGGCCTCACGGCTGCCATACAAGCTTTGTGCGGCTTTGACGCTGGGTGTGAAACTAATGTCGGCAAAAGCTCGAGACATGGACCTGTCCTTATATTGAGGAAATTGGCACTGGCAAGCACAATCAGGGCAAAGCAGGCGCGAATTCAAACCAGCTTGTTCAGCTTTATGTTGCCAAAGGCGTGATCCATCGGGAATACTTGAAAAAGACAATAGATTATTTACAAATCTGGAATGCCTTATGGATCGGTTCAGCGAAATGCAGATATTTGTCGCGGTTGCGGAAAGCGAAGGGTTTGCCGCAGGGGCACGCAAGCTGAAAATTTCGCCGCCGGCCGCGACCCGGGCTGTCGCTGATTTAGAGCATCGCTTAGGGATCAAACTACTAAACCGCACCACCCGATACGTGCGGGTAACCGATGCCGGCCAACGTTATCTGGATGATTGTAAACGCATTCTGGCGCAGGTGACTGAAGCCGACGAAGCGGCTATCGGGATCAATGCCGCCCCCCGCGGCCATTTGGTCATCACTGCCCCTGTGTTGTTTGGTCGTATGTATGTGATGCCTTGTGTCGTCGAGTACCTGCAGAAATATCCGGATACTGAAGTCTCGGCAATGTTTGTTGACCGGGTCGTCAATATGCTGGATGAAGGGGTTGATGTCGCCTTGCGGGTTGGCGAACTCAGTGATTCCAGTTTTAAAGCGATCAAAGTGGGTACTGTGCGCCGGGTGGTGTGCGCGTCGCCATCTTATATTGAGAAATATGGTTTGCCGCAGCATCCGAATGATTTAAGTGACCATCAGATCGTGGTCGCCAGCAGCCTGAGCCCAAATGTGGAGTGGCGCTTTCTGGAAAACAAACAATCAAAAATTGTCCGGGTGAAGCCACGTTTAACCGTCACCAGCAATGACGCCGCCATTGAAGCTGCGGTAGCAGGCCTTGGCATAACACGGCTGATTTCCTATCAAATCGCGCCGGAGTTGCAAAGCGGCCAACTCAAAATCATCTTAAGTGAATACGAGTATCCGGCTTTACCCATTCATATCCTGCATCGCGAAGGCCGGAACTCGTCGACCAAAGTACGGGCCTTTATAGACCTGGTCGCGGAACGGTTAAAAGCCGATACTTCATTAAACTAACCCAGGCAGGACCTCCACATGCCAAAGGTTGCCATTGCACAGCTAGCCCCGGTGTTTCTGGATCGGGCGGCGTGCGTACAATCAGCCATCGCTGCCATTGCGCAGGCCGCCGCCAATGGCGCTGCGCTGATTGTGTTCCCGGAAGCATTTATCACCGGTTATCCGGCCTGGATTTGGCGGCTGCGGCCAGGCACGGACCATGCAGCCTGCGCCGCTTTACATAAAAAGTTAGTACTGCAGGCCAGTACAGTGTCAGGCGACGAGCTGGCAGATTTATATCAGGCAGCCAAAACCCATGCGATTACTGTGGTGTGTGGTTTGCAGGAATTAGACTCAGATTGCAGCAAAACCACCTTGTTTAATACTGTGCTGATCATTGACCAGCACGGTGTAGTGCAAAACAAACATCGCAAACTGGTACCAACCAACGCAGAGCGGATGATTTGGGGCCAAGGTGACGGGTCTGGCCTAAAAGTGGTACCGACCAATGCCGGCAATATCGGCGCATTGATTTGCTGGGAAAATTACATGCCCCTTGCGCGTTACACTTTGTATGCGCAAGGGTTGCAAGTCTATATCGCGCCCACTTATGACAGTGGTGATATGTGGATAAGCTCGATGCGGCATATTGCCCGCGAAAGTGGCTGTTGGGTGATTAGTGCCAATAATGCCTTTATGGCAGCAGATTTGGGTACAGAGATTCTGACCACCACAGCGGCTTATCCGGACTTGCAGGAATGGGTCAATCCTGGTGATTCCGTGGTGATAGCGCCGGGCGGCGAGATAGTCGCCGGGCCATGGCGCTGTCAGCAGGGGATTTTTTATGCGGATATCGATTTAACAGCCGTGATCGATGCCAGAAGAAGCCTCGATGTGGCCGGCCACTATGCCCGTCCGGATTTGTTTAAACTGGACTTCAGTCCTCATCCGCACGAGCTGGTGACTTTGCACAACCAGCAGCGCAGTTCAGACAGCTAGACACTGCCAGCTAAGCCTGTTCTGCGCCCTAGCAGCCTTTAATTCAGACTCACTTTCGGGAAGTCGATTTCCACGCGGCTGGCTTTCCCCAGAATGTTGGTCAGCACGTTCATACCCACATGGGTGATGATTTCGACAATATCTGCATCGGTATAACCGACATTGCGGGCTTCCAGTAAGTCGGCAGTGGTGATGTCACCCTGATGTTCGACCAGCGAACGGGCTAATTTCACCGCAACTGCAGCTTTGGCATCCTGACTGTTGCCGGCGCGGTTTGCTTCAATTTCGGCACCGGATAAACCGGCTTTTTTGCCAATAGCCGAGTGAGCCGACAAGCAATATTCACAGGAATTCTGTTGCGCCAGTGCCAGAGCAATACGCTCACGGGTTTGCAGATCAAGACTACCGTCGTTTGCCACACCATGCAGGCCTAAAAATGCTTTCAGGGCGACCGGTGAATTAGCAAACACTTTCAGGAAGTTAGGAACCATACCTAACTGGCCTTGGATGGCCTCAAGCAGTGCTTTTTGTTCCGGGTTTGCAGTTTCAAATGTTACGGTATTAATGCGGCTCATGGTTTTTTACTCTCATCAATTGGAAGATTTGGGTTCACTTGCAAATCACTGTGACTGCCAGTGGAGCCAGTATATTTAAAGCACCATATAATGGTAATACCGAAGATTGTTAATATATTATTCCTATAAATGAAATAATAAAACAGCAAAAAAACCGCACTGTGGCAGCAATTCCTGTGGGGGGAAACGCGTGGAATTATCAGCAGCAAAGCTGCAGGAGACCAGTTTGGGCCTGTATCACCGGATGTTTCGATGAAAGCAACAAGCCACGCTGGTGCTGGCCTTAACCGGCTTTGTGCTGTGCGCAGTGGCAGTCTGCCAAGCGGGTCACTTTAAAGGAGTTCCATGCAAAACGTTGGCCGTCAAACAACTGTAGTTGGTGCCAGGGAACCGGCAGACCGGCCAGAATATTAAACGCCAGCAGGGCCTGCGAAACACCGAGCAGCCCCACCACCGCCGGGACTATGCCCGATTCACTGCAACTGAGTTGCTCCTGGCCCATGGTTTGACTCAGACAGTGATAACAAGGACCTGTCCCCCGGTTGTCAAAACAAATCAGTTGCCCTTCAAACCGAATGGCTGCAGCAGATACCAGCGGGATTTTATGCCGGACGCAGGCCTGATTGACCAACAAACGCGCCTGCAGGCTGTCAGTACAATCCAGCACCAGATCATGCGCCGGCACTTGTTGCTCCAGCAATGCCGCATCAGCAAAAACGGACAATGACTGCACTTGTATCGCCGAATTCATCTGCGCCAGGCGCTGCTGCGCGATCTCAGCTTTATCAGCCCCGATATTGCTTTCGTCGTACAAAGGCTGGCGTTGCAGATTGGTCAGCTCTATCCGGTCCCCGTCAACGAGCGTGAGACGACCAACCCCTGCACTAGCCAGATAAGGCGCTGCCGCACAACCCAAACCACCAAGGCCGACGATTAATACCCTGCTGTTCAGCAGACGTTCCTGACCCTGCAGATCAATTTCCGGCAACATAATTTGCCGGCTATAGCGACGTGTTTCCGCCAGCGTATTCAGCTTGAATGATGAGGGCATTTTAACCTCCTCAGTACAGCGTCAACAGACATTAATACCACCAGGGACTCTTGGGCTGCACCTGCACATTTTCGCCGGCAGCCACATTGGCACGGTCCTGTTCCAGCCAGACCAGCCCATCAGCCTGCAATAGTGACGTCAGCATGGCCGAACTGTCGATACCAGCAGGCGCTGCCAGCACTCCATCTGGCTGGATCTCCAGGTGTACCCGCTGCATATCCAGGCGGCCTGGCGTTTTGTTAAATGGCTTGGCCGCACGGGCCGGCCACAGCACTTTTTCCGCTGGTATCCGGCCTTGCAGATAATGCAAAGCAGGCACAACCAGCTGTTCACAGGTTGTGACCGCAGAAACAGGATTGCCTGGTAAGCCAAAAAACCAACATTGCTTGCCGGCTTGCTTCACAGCACCAAAGGCAAATGGCTTGCCGGGTTTTATCGCCACTTTCCAAAAATGCACATTGCCCAGTTCAGCCAGTACCTGGCGGGTGAAATCACTGTCACCAACGGAGACACCACCGCTGCTTATCAATACATCATGGTGCGCGGCAAGGGTCAGCAACCGTTCTTTCAGCGCGTCCGGCTGGTCAGCCACCCAGCCGCCATCGATCACCTCACAACCCAATCGGGTTAACACTGTATGCAGCACAATCCGGTTACTGTCGTACAACTGGCCTTGGGCTAAAGGAAGACCAGGTTGCTGCAGCTCGTCGCCGGTAGAAATTACCGCAACGCGAATTTTTCGATACACCAGGCAGCTGGAGATGCCCAAAGTCGCGAGCAAGCCAAGTTGCAGTGGGCCCAACAGAGTGCCTTTTGGCAGTACCAGCTGCCCTTTTGCCAGCTCCTCGCCCTGGCGGCGCACATAATCGCCGCGAGCAGGCATTGCCTGCAGCCGTATCGCCAGACCGTCCGGACTCTTCTCAACATATTCCTGCATCACCACAGTGTCACATCCGGCCGGCACCAGGGCGCCCGTGGTGATCCGAATGGCGGATCCGGCAACAAAATCGCCGTTGAACGGATGGCCTGCGACACTTTGACCCGAGAGCGGAAACCATTGCGACATTGCCTGGTTTTCCACGGGCTGCTGGATGTCCGGGAACCGGACGGCATAACCGTCCATTGCTGAGTTGGTTTCCCGCGGTACCGGAAATGGGCTAAAAATATCTTCAGCCAGGACGCGCTCTGCGGCGTCCCACAATGGCACCACGTCACTGTGAAAAGACCACTGCGTGGCAATAGTATTCAGCAGCTGGTCACAAGCCGCCTGCAGCGTTAGCATCGCTGGTTTGTTCATGCTGTTTTCCTTTTGCGTCGAATTGACACTGTGCCTGCTCCAACCAACCCATGGTGAGGTCGGTTGCACCATTCGCCTTGAGCAACTGCGCCGCACTGTGCATTGCTTCACGCAACCGCATGCTTCCTTCCAGCGCGGCAGCCATCAGTGCGCCATCAAATAACATCAACAGGGCCGATGCCGTTTGGGCCGAACTTTGGACTGCGGCATAATCACACCACTGCACAAACTGCTGCAACATCCATGTGCGCTGACCGGACGCCAGCTGGCGCGCGGGATGTTGTTCGCAGGCAAACTCGCTGTTGAGCAGCTGGATCGGACAACCACGGAACTGTTCTTCCTCAGACCAGGCAATGGCACATTCAAAGACGCGCAGGATCCGTTGGGGCGGTGGAAATTGCCCGACATACTGCTCGATGCTGCTTCGGGCCAGTTCAATTCTGCGCTGCAGGTAGGCCGCAATCAAATCGTCTTTGCAGCCGAAATGCGAATACAACGAGGCTTTTGCTGCATTCGCTTCCTCCAGCACGCGATCTATCCCAACCGCATGTATCCCTTCGGTATAAAACAGCCGGTCCGCTGCGTCCAGCAAACGCGCCCTGACATTGGGTTTTACTGGTGTTTCAGATGTGATTTTTTTCATCAGTTGACAGTACAGACCGATCTGTCTATAGTCAAGCGCAACAAATAGACAGATCTGTCTATTTTTATTGAAAGTCTAATTTTTACAACAAGTTATTACATCAGTCTTCAACCACAACTATACAGAGCCTATAAAATGAGTTTTCAAATTCGAGACAAAATTGCATTAGTCACAGGCGCAAACCGCGGGATCGGTGCTGCAATCGTCGAAGCATTGATTGATGCCGGCGCACAAAAAGTTTATGCCGCAGCCCGTGACGTCCATGATCTGAACCCGCTGGTACACCGCTTTAATGGCAAAGTCGTGCCGCTGCAGCTTGATGTCACCAATGCGGCTCAAATCCGTGCTGCCGCACAAACTGCAACTGACGTCGAGTTACTGGTGAACAATGCCGGTGTCGCGGCAAAATTGGGCGGCGACTTCACCGACCCGGACTGGTTAGTGCAAGGCCGGACCGAAATGGAAGTGAATTACTTTGGTACCTTGCAGATGGCCCAAATGTTCGCCCCGGTGTTAAAAGCAAATGGTGGCGGTGCTTTAGTCAACATCGGCTCTATTGCTTCATTGGTCAACTTCCCGTTATTTGTTTCTTACAGCGCTTCCAAAGCTGCGACACATTCCATCACCCAGGCGGCAAGAATTCTGCTAAAAGCACAAGGAACACAAGTGTTTGGGGTGTATCCAGGCCCAATAGATACCAGAATGGCTGCCGATGTCCCGTTGCCAAAAGTCAGCGCCGCGCACGCCGCACAGCAGATTGTGCAAGGTCTGGAGCTTGGCCAGGAGGAAATATTTCCGGATCCGCTGGGACAACAAATGGGCGCAGCCTACGTCAGCAGTCCAAAAGGGCTTGAGCGGATGGTCATCGACATGGTTAGCCAGTAACCTTTTGCTTCCTGAGCACTTCAGCTGTATAGCTATCAGCGAATTACACTGCTGTTGGCACGACAAAGTCGCGACCAATGGCAGTTTCTGTTTTACTTAAACTCAATAATACGTTTAGCTGCCAGATACTTCATCTGCTGGTTGACAACCCTGCGGGCACACATAACACGGGAAGGAAGATGCAACCATTCACCCATCTGGATGAAAACGGCGCGGCCACTATGGTCGACATCAGTCACAAAGCAGCCAGCCTGCGCACTGCAGTGGCGCAGGCTGAAGTGAAAATGCTGCCGTCACTGATCGACACGCTGATGGCACTGCCTAAGGGCGACGCGTTAGCCTGCGCCCGGATCGCTGGCATCATGGCAGCGAAAAAAACCGCAGAGCTGATTCCGTTGTGTCATCCGATTGCGTTAACCAAGGTCGGCATTGAATTTGAACTGGATCCAATCGCAGGGATAGTCATCATCAAAGCGAGCTGCAGTGTTGCTGGCAGTACCGGTGTTGAAATGGAAGCCCTCACCGCGGTATCTGTTGCTGCGCTCACACTACACGATATGGTCAAAGCCGCAGATCCGGCCGTGGAAATCAATCACATTCACCTCGTCGAAAAAATTGGCGGCAAATCAGGGCATTGGAGGCGCAATGACCACGCAGAGTAAGCCTGTAACTAAGGTGCTGTTTTTTGCTTCTTTTCGCGAATTAACCGGACAAGCAGAACTCAGCATTCAGCTGATGCAACCCACAACAGTGTCAAATCTGTTGGTGCAGCTTTATGCTGAGTATCCGCAGGTCAAACACCAGCTGAGCGATAGGCAGGTTCTGTTTGCCGTCAATCAGCAGCTGGCGACAACCACCACGCTAGTGCAGCCTGGAGACGAAGTCGCGCTGTTTCCGCTTGTCACCGGAGGCTGACCATGGAATTTTCCTGCCTGTGCCGGGTACAGACCGAAGATTTTGATCTGGCTGAAGAATACCAGCGGCTGGTGCGCCGCGACTGTGGTGCCGTGGTCGTGTTTGTGGGTTTAGTCCGGGATCATTTGCCAGCTGACGGGACTGAGCCCGTGCTGGCGTTAGAGCTGGAACATTATCCGGGGATGACTGAAAGCAGTATTAAAAACATTGCGCAGCAAGCCGCAGAACGCTTTGATATTCAGGCGATGACTGTTATTCATCGGGTCGGATTACTGCAGGTCAGCGCACAAATTGTGCTGGTCGCTGTGGCAGCGGCGCACCGGGCCGCGGCATTTTCGGCCAGCGAAATGGTGATGGACTATTTAAAAAACTATGTCCCCATCTGGAAAAAAATACATACACAGCACCAGTCCGCCTGGGCCGAAGCAAAACAGGCTGATCAGCAAGCGTTACAGCGCTGGCAGGCCAGCGAATAACCGCTCTTACCCTGCCCCGGCGTGTCACGGCATCGCATGAGCCGGAATAGTTAATTTCATGAGATGACCATTCTGTGATAGCCGATTGCAGCGGATAATTGCCATAAGAAGTCAGGACATGATGGACGGGATAGTCTCGTTCAGGCCTGAACCGGTCAGCCGCACACGACACCAGCGTTTACGCTGAAAAAGCCCCCGACTGCTGACCATAAACTCACCCGGAGCTACCGTGCATAACACCAGGACCTATCGCATTGCAGCGCAATTTGTTCTGTTGTTATGTTGTGCGGGTAACGCAAACGCCTGTCAGCTCACTGTCTCAGCCGCTGCCAGTTTAACCAATGCCTTCAAAGAAATTGCTGCTCACTTTGCGCAAAAACAACATTGCAAAATAGTGTTGAATTTTGCGGCATCGGGCACGCTGGTCCAGCAACTGAAACATGGGGCGCCGATTGATGTGCTGGCCACTGCGGATCTGCAAAGTATGGACCTTGCGCAGCAACAAGAGCTTGTAGCACAGGACAGCCGGCAGCATTTTATCAGTAATAGACTGGTGCTTATTACTTCATTAGATCAACAACTTAATATTTCCGCGCATCCGCAACAGCTGTCGTCGGCTGACCTGCTGAACAGATTAACCGAACCACAGATCCGCCACATTGCAATAGGCAATCCGACTGCAGTCCCTGCGGGTCGTTATGCGCAGTCCAGCTTGCAGCGGGCGGGACTGTGGCAGGCTATACAAGGCAAAATCATCCCGGCCCTGCATGTGCGTCAGGTGCTGGATTATGTGGTGCGGGGCGAAGTTGAAGCTGGTTTTGTCTATGCCTCTGATGTGCAGGGCCAATCGGTAAAATTACTCGGTGTCGTTGATACCGGAACTGTAATTCTGTACCCGGCAGCGGTCAGTAAAACCAGCAGTGATCCACTCGCTGCGCGCCGCTTTGTTGCCTACCTGTCGTCGCCGACAGCACAAAGTATTTTTCAACGTCATGGCTTTAGTACGAATCAATAACTGTGGACTGATAAATGGACTGGAGTGCGATTCAATTATCGTTATGGGTAGCAGGCGCTGCGACTGGCCTGAATTTGCTGCTGGCCGGCAGTTGTGCCTATGTTTTCTCTCGACGCGACATTCCCGGCAAATATTGGCTGGAAACCCTGCTTACTTTGCCGATGGTACTGCCCCCCACCGTAGTAGGTTATTACCTGCTGGTATTGTTGGGACGGCAAAGCAGTTTAGGGATTGCGCTTGAGCAGTGGTTTGGCATCCGGCTGGTGTTTAGTCTTGAAGGCGCTATTGTTGCCGCGACTATCATGACTTTTCCTTTGGTACTAAAGCCTGCTAAAGCGGCTTTTGACGCCGTCAACCCACAATATATTCAGGCAGCACAAGTGCTTGGCCTCAACCGCTGCGCGGTGTTTTGCCGCGTGACCCTGCCGCTGGCGTGGCGGGGCATCACCGCAGGTCTGATGCTGGCATTTGCCCGCGCTCTTGGCGAGTTTGGCGCGACACTGATGCTGGCCGGCAGTATTCCGGGCCAGACGCAGACTTTATCTATTGCAATTTATGAAGCGATGCAGGCCGGTGAACAGGATAAGGCCAATCAACTGGTGCTGATCACGTCATTGTTGGCGATAACTTTGTTGTTGTTCGCTCATATGCTGACAAGGTCTGCCCATAAGGCGTCCTGAATGGCCCCGCCACAGGCCGTCACGGAACACACGACAAACCATGAGGGAGCCGAATTTTGTTTGATATTTGTGTGCAAAAGACCTTAAGCGCCAGCGGATTCTCCCTGGACGTGCAAATACAAAGTCAGGTGCAACGGCTGGTACTGCTCGGCCCTTCAGGGGCAGGTAAAAGTCTGACATTAAAAGCGATTGCCGGTTTATTAACGCCGGACAGCGGCCACATTCAGGTCGGTGACCAGTGCTACTTTAACCATCGCAGCGGGCTGAATCTGGCACCACAAGAGCGTCAGATAGGTTATGTCTTTCAGGACTATGCATTATTTCCCCATCTTAACGTGTTACAAAACATCAGCTTTGCCCTGACGCGAACGCTGCTGAATCCTGGCAAACAACAACAGCAACAAGCGCACCCCTGGCTGGAGCAATTTGGCCTGACATCATGCGCGACTTTGTATCCGCACCAGTTGTCCGGAGGGCAGAAGCAAAGGGTGGCTCTGGCGCGGGCTTTGGCGGCTAAACCCAAAGCACTGCTGCTGGATGAGCCTTTTGCGGCGATCGATACTGAACTGAAGCATCAGTTGCGACATGAACTACTGCAATTACAAATACAAGCACAGATCCCGATGATCCTCATTACACATGATGCAACAGATGCTGAATATTTTGCTCAGCAGGTCATAGAACTGCGCCGGGGCCTTGTCCACGCTTCCAGCTCTAGCACAACTCCTCAGCGGTCTGTAACCCAGGACTAACAGGCAGGCACAATAAAACGACGCGAATGTGAACTTACCGGCATCTTGTATGGATATGCCGCCGGTTACAGCGGCGACCAGTCGCGCGCCAACAACCCCAGTTTCAGGTCGTCAACAAAACGGCCGCCAAGGAAATAATGTTCTCGCAGCAGGCCTTCCTGCACAAAGCCATGTTTTTGCAGCAGTTTTAAACTGGGTTCATTGCCAGCGGTGACAGTCGCGACCAGCTTGTGATAACCACAATTTTGCACCGCAAACTGCAACAACGTTTGCAGCGCTTCACCGGCAAAACCCTGCCCTTGCTGCGCCGGCAACAGTAAAAAGCCCACTTCGGCCTGCCGGTTTGGCCAATCGCTGCGTAAACCAATGACGCCGACCGGAGCTGAGTTGTCCCGCCGCTCTATCACCAACGCCATCATGTCGGGGCGGTGAACAGTCCATGGCTGCAGGCGGCTGTCAAAGCGGCTGCGGATTTGCGCTTCACTGAGCTCATCACAGACATAACGCCGCACCGAATCATCCTGATGCAACTGCAAAAACAAGGGCCAGTCGCCGACACGCATGGTTCGTAGCTGTAATCTGGCACTGGTTAATTCGAGAAAGTGCTCCATAACATGGCTCCGCTGAAATAAAAAAGCTCCGGATTGCGCAATTGGCCGGCGACGACTTTTAACGTAGCGCTGGTGCAGCCACCACCGGTGCTTCGCGAATGGGCAGATTAGCCACGGCAGCGAGCGCTGCCAGCGCCATGTCGGCGTACCACATCCAGCTGTAATCGCCCTGCATTGTCAGCGCGATGCCGCCGAGCCAGGCGCCAAAAAAGCCGCCGATCTGATGGGCAAACAACGCAATACCAAACAAAGTAGCAAGATAACGGGTGCCAAATAACTTGCCAACTATCGCCGCGGTCGGCGGCACCGTCGCGAGCCAGGTGAAGCCAAGACCTGCGGCAAACAGGTAGAAGGTCCATTCGGTTTTTGGCAGCAACAGATACACAGCAATCAACAAAGCGCGGCTGCCATACATCGCCGCCAACACCGATTTACTGCGGTATTTCGCCACACAGGAACCGGCGTACAAACTGCCAGCGATATTCGCCAGACCAATAATCGCTAAAGACCAGCTCGCCACATCGGCCGGCAGGCCACACAAACTAACTTCACCGGGTAAATGCGTCACCAGAAAAGCGATGTGAAAACCGCAGGTAAAAAAGCCAAAACTTAATAAAGCGTAACTGCGATCGCCCAGCGCTTCGCCAATGGCATGGCGCATGCCTTTGTCATTGTCATGTTTGATCGGCGCGGTGCTACCGCCGGTGAATTTAGCGATCAACGGAATAGTCGCCAGTGCTGTCAGCGCCAGGGCCCACATCGCCCCCATCCAGCCCACGCTTTGAATCAGTTTTTGCGACAGTGGCGCAAACACAAACTGCCCAAATGAGCCACCGGCGTTGATGATGCCGGACGCCGAACCACGCGCTTCGGCCGGCAACCGCTGCGACGCCGCACCAATGAGCACTGAAAACCCACTGATGCCGGAGCCGACCGCCGTCAACAGCCCCACGCTTAACACCAGGCCCAAAGTGCCGCTGGCAAAAGGTGTCAGCGCACAACCGGCGGCGAGCAGCAGTAACCCCCCCACCAATACCGGGCCGGCACCAAACCTGTCCGCCAGCGCGCCGGCCACCGGCTGCGCTGCGCCCCAGCTCAGCTGCGCAATCGCCATGGCAAAACTGATGGCCGCGATACCCATGCCGGTCGAACTGCTGATTGGACTGACGAACAAACCAAACGACTGGCGGATGCCCATCGACACCATCAAAATTCCGGCAGCCGCCAGTACTATCACCAGCACATCAGGACGACGCACACTTTGAAACATCAAGATCTCCTCACAGCCTGAGCGGTCGACAGCAGCGCAATGCTGCATGATGCCGCCTGCGCGGCAAAATCGCCAGTGGTGGTTTTGGCAACAGTGCGTTGCCC
>CAMLRA010000008.1 GCA_946482325.1 uncultured Chromatiaceae bacterium
TGAAGAAGCGGCATTGCAGCAACAGCTGGCAGAAAAACGTCTGCAATACAAAGCGTTGCAGGCTGTGTTGCAGGACAAAGAAACCATACTGGCGCAGCAGCAACTGATCAAACAACTCAGCGAATACCGTGCGGCTTTAAAAGCCGGCGAAGCCTGCCCGTTATGCGGCAGTGTGGATCATCCGGCGGTGACGCATTATCAGCAGCTGGAGCCGACCGCACAGCAACAACAGGTACAGCAGCTACGGCAACAACTGGAGCAACTCAGTAACGATGGCGCCGCATTCAGCGCGAGGCTGCAGGCGCTGACCCAACAGCAACAGCTGTCCCGGCAACAGCTGAACAGCGTGCTCGACAGCCTGACGCCGCAGCAGCAACAGTGGTTTGCCAAAGGCGCACATGCTCAGGACGCAGGTCAAGAGTTCAGTCGGGCGTTAAACCAATTAGAACAACAGATCCTGGTCTTACAACAGCAAGCCGACGCGGCGCAGCAACTGCAGGCGCAGCAGCTTGTGAAGCAAACAGACGTGCAGCAGGCGCAGCATCAGTTCCAGCAAGGCCAGGCAGCGCTGGAATTACAGCGTCAGCTATATAAACAACTACAACAACAGCAAAAACAGTTACAGACGCAGTTCAGTCAGCTGCAGCACAGTTTGACTGAGGGGCTGCAGCAACTGGCGGCGATGCTGGGCTGTGCCGCAGACGTGATTTTGTGTATGCAGGCGCTGGAAGCCGGACGCGCCCAACTGCAGCATATTCAGCAGCTGCAACAGCAACAACATCAGACGCAGCAGCAGTTGCAGCAGCTTCAGCAGCAGGAGCAACAGGCCAGTCTGCATCTGACGCAATGGCAGCAACTACAGCAGTTGCCGTTGCCAGAGTTGGCAGCTTTGACAGAACGGCCACAGCCGCAAAGCCTGCAGCTCTGTCAGCAACAGGCGCAACAGATTGAACGCTTGCAAGCAAATGCCCTGCTACAACAGCAGCAGCTCAGCAAATGGCAACAACAAAGTGCCACGCTACAGCAGGACTGGCTGACACAGGCGCAGCAAGCCGGTTTTGCCAGCGAAACGGCTTATTTAATGGCGCAGCTCAGCGAGGCGCAAAAAGCTGAATTAGAGCTGCAGCAGCAACAAATTCTGCAGGCTCGCACAGAAGCAAACGCCTTGTTATTGCAGGCGCAGCAGCAAGAGCAGCAGTTACGCGCACTGCCACCGGTTGATGCTGATGTTGCGGATCTGGCCAGCCGGATTGAGCAGGCACAGCTGCAGCAACAGCAACAGCAACAGCAGCTCGGCGAGCTGAATCAGCAACTCAAACAGCAGCAGGAACTGGCGCAGCAACAGGCGGGTCTCTATCAGCAAATTCAGGCGCAGCAGGCGTTGTATCAGGACTGGCAGCAGTTGAATAGCCTGATTGGTTCAGCCGATGGCGCCAAATACCGGCGTTTTGCTCAGGGCCTGACGCTGGCGCAGCTGGTGTTACTTGCCAACCGGCAGTTGCAGCAGCTGCATAGCCGTTATCAGCTGGCGCGTAAAACCGACAGTGAGCTGGAGTTGCAGGTACTCGACAGCTGGCAGGCTGACAGCGCCCGGGATACCAAAACTTTATCCGGTGGCGAAAGTTTCCTGGTCAGTCTGGCGTTGGCATTGGCTTTGTCAGAGCTGGTCAGTCACAAAACCCGGCTGGAGTCGTTATTTCTTGATGAAGGTTTTGGCACTTTGGACCCGGATACGCTGGAAAGCGCGCTGGCGGCGCTTGATCAGCTGCAGTCCGGCGGCAAGATGATCGGCATTATCAGCCATGTTGAGGCACTGAAAGAACGGATCCCGGTGCAGATTAAAGTGCACAAACAAGCGGGCTCCGGCTGGAGCACTTTGGAGTTGCCGCAGGTTTGGTAATTCAAACCTGCGCTGCCAGATCCGTACCTTCGCTTATTCTTTAAAGCGGTTTTGGTAACGTAGCCGCCAAATCAGCAGACCACACAGGCACAGGATCAGTGCAGAGGGATACAGATATTCGTTGTCGAAGCGGAAAAACAGAAAAGTACCGGTGCCGAAATATAAAAACGGCTGTAGCTCATATAACCAAAACGGCATATGCCATAACCCATCTCCGCCAGTTTTATGATTAAGCCGACGCCGTTCCGCCCGCATAATCCAAACCAAGGCCCCGGCATTGATGAACAACACACCGGCCCAAGCGCCAAGCGGATGCGGCAACAATGCAAAGCAGGCTACGCCCACCAGTAAATACATATAGGGCAAACTTTCATACAGCTGCGACGGTAACATCTGAATACCTCAGGCGGCGACGGTTAAACCTTCAGTCTTGTACTGCAATCTGACATAAAAGTAAAATCTGTTAACAACTCAGTGGTTTTATACTCTTGAACATCGATTGGTCAGGCCACAGATCTGGAGTGAGATGATTTTTAACGATGTTTTACAAAGGGAATTTTAAATGCTGAAACAACTTCTGGCGTCCGCAGGCATCGGTGCCTGCAAAATTGATACACAGCTGCAGTCAAACCAATGCGAGCCGGGTGGCTGTCTGAAAGGGCAGATCCTGATCCAGGGAGGCGCGGTGGCGCAGCAAATCAATGGCTTTAGCCTGGCGCTGATGACGCGGGTCAAAGTCAGCACCGACAATGGTGAGCATTATCAAAATTTCTGCCTGCAGCGTTTTCGCCTCAGCGAAGCGATGCAGGTTGCGCCTGGTAGTCAGCAACAAATCCCGTTTGAATTGCGCCTTGGCGCCGAAATACCGGTGACACATTTACCGCATCATACCGTTGGCAAAGTCTGGCTTTGTACTGAAGCCGATATAACCATGGCGCTGGACCCGTCCGACAATGATTTATTACGTATCGACGCTTCGCCACTGGTGCTGAACAGTATCAGTGCCATGCTCGAGCTTGGCTATCAGCTGCAAAAAGTCGATGTGGAAAAAGGTTATCTGCAGGTGCCGGGCAAACGCAGCCAAAGCGGCTGTTATCAGGAATTTGAGTTCCGGCCACGCCAGTGGTTGTCCGGTGTCAAAGAAGTCGAGTTGTCGTTTATTCCTGACGGCGCCGACACATTGTTGCTGGTCGAAGTAGATCGGGCCTTTCGCGGTGACAGTTACCGCACGGTGCGGTTGTCGCCTCAGGCCAGCACCGCACAAATCCAGCAGGCGCTGCGCGGTATTTTGGGCTAAACCGTTCAACGGCCGGAGACTTGCACCGCAGCCTTTTCACCGGTACAACTAACAGCATGACCTGTTTTGCTGCCGGTGGAAACGCGGATGCGCTACCTGTTGCTGTTTGTCCTGTTATGGCCTGCCGTTGGCGGCGCAGCTGAGTTTGTGCTGACGCCGCTGATTTGCGTGCAGCAGAAATACCACGACTGCGCCATCACCCTTAAAGTACGCTGGCAACAAGCCACGCCTGCCTGCCTGTTTTTACCTCCGCAACCCAAACCGCTGCTGTGCGGACCGGCCGGGCTGCAACAAGAGCTGGCGCTGGTGCTGAATAAAGACAGCAAGTTTGAACTGCGCGCGGCCGACAGCCAACAAATGTTGGCCGAGCGCACCATCAAAGTCCTGACCATCGATTTTAATGCCGGCGACAAATTACTGAAACGCAGCCGTTGGGGCAGCCAATGAGCCGGCAGCATATTTTGCTGGTCGAAGATGACCAGGAACTGGCGAAGCTGGTGGCAGATTATCTGCAAAGCGAAGACTACACCGTCATGGTGTGCAGCAATACACTCAAAGCGAAAAAACTGCTGGCAACGCAGGGCTTTGATCTGATGATTTGCGATGTGATGTTGCCCGGTAGCAGCGGCTTTGCGTTGGTACAACAAATTCGCAGCCAGTTTAAGGGCCCGATTTTGTTTATGACCGCGCAGACCACAGTGACTGCCCAATTACATGGCCTCGAGCTCGGCGCGCAGGATTATCTGCTCAAACCAATAGACCCGCGCTTGCTGCTGGCAAAGATCCGCGTGTTTTTACCGTTGCCGCAACAACAGGCGGCAACCAATCCGTTGCTGCAACAAGACAACCTGCGCATAGACCGGCTGTCCGGTCAGGTAAATTTGGCCGGACAGTCGCTGAATCTGACCAACGCCGAATTGCAATTGCTGATCACACTATTGGAGCATTTTCCGCTGGCGGTGTGCCGGGAGCGGCTGTTTCGCGAACAGCTGAACCGTGAATATGACGGTACCGACCGAACTATCGACGGCCGGGCGTCGCGGCTTCGCAAAAAGCTGCAGGCGGTGGACCCGCGCTGGAATATCCGTAATGTCTGGGGCCAGGGCTATAGCATCAGCGTGAGCACAGCCGGAGATGTCGGATGAGCGCTACCTTATTGCGGTTTTATCTGGCGGTGGTGCTGATGGTGCTGCTGCTGTTTTTTAGCCTGAACCAGCTGTATAGCTGGGTGTATCAGGGCGATCAGATGACGGTCGCTGCCCGCACTATGCTGCACAATGTGTATCAGCACAGCCAGGCGGAGCATCAGCTCAGTTGCCGCCTGAGTATCGACAACGATTGCGCCGGTAGCCTTTACGTCCTAATCGCAAAAGATTTATGGCAGCCGCAACCGGGCGTCAGTTATGGCATTGAAGTGTTGCGCGACGGCGCCGGCAATGCCTCGATGTGTGCCGAAATGGCTAACGGCGACCTGATGTGTTTGAGCGAATTAAATCTGCCACAAGGTGCGGATTTCACCATTGATTTAGTGCATGTATTTCTGGTGTTGCTGCTGCTGGCATTATTCTGGTTCAGCCGCAATGTGTTTAAAGATGTGGAAACCTTGCGGGTAAGCGCACTGCAAGAGGTGCGGCTGGGCCGCTTGCCGGATTTCCGGCTCAGTAAACAATCTTACCTGCAACCGCTGGCCCGTTCTCTGACGCGAATGAACCAGACCATCACCAACCTTAATCAGCTGCAGCGCGAAATGGCAGATACCGTCTGCCACGACATCAAAACCCCGCTGGCGCGGCTGCGCTTTATTCTGCATGGTATGGAAAACCGGATGAGCGATGGGCAATATGCGCAGGTGGAACGCAATCTGCAGGAAATCGAAGACAATGTTTATGATTATCTGCGGCTGGCGCAACAGGACTTTCGTGCCGATCTGGAGCTGAGTCAGGTGCAGCTCTGCGTGGTGGTGGCAGAATTGCTGGAGAAATTCCGCGCCAATACCGAGCACGAGTTGAGCTGGCACGGCGACAGCAGTTTGGTTATTCAGGCCGATGCCAAATTGTTAGCCCGTGCTTTGTCTAATTTACTTAGCAACGCGCTACGCCACTGCGCGCATCAGGTACATATTGAGCTGAGCCGGCATGGCAACGACTGCCGGATTGATGTCAGCGACGACGGGGCTGGCTGGCAGCAGGCAGTACGGCGCGACGATCAGGTACCGCATCATGGCATTGGTCTGGCGATAGTACGGCGGGTTGCACATCAACATGGTGGCGAACTGTCACAGCTGGAAAGACCGGGCGGCGGTGCTATCGCCCGCTTACAGCTGCCAGTAGGTAACAATACCGACGCTGGTACAGCGGCGCCTGCTCAGTAATAATTGCAACTGGTTATGCCAGGTCTGGTGCGCATCCTGAGATGCTTCGGCAGGAGATTAAGTTGTACAGAAACGCTCTGATGCATTTTTTTGCCTTTTGTTTGGCTTGCTGTGGGTTACTGACACCTAGCAGGGTTATTGCGGCAGACGCAGGCGTGCAAACCGTGTATTACCATGGTGTTGCGCGTCAGGATTATTATATTGAGCTTTTGCAGCTGGCACTGAGTTATCCAGGTGGCAAGGCATATCAGCTGCAGGCTTCTGGCCTTTTTATGCCAAAACAACGTGCTTTTGAACTGATGAATGCCCGGGGCGGTATAGATGTGCTGTTCGGCAGTGTCAGCCAGCAACGCCTGCAGCATTACCGAGGTGTCCCTTTTTCAATTTTAAAAGGTTATAACGGCTGGCGGGTTGCACTGATTCACCGGCAAACACCGGATATCCTCAAAGGGATCCACAGTAAACAGCATCTGAGACGGCTCACTGCCGGTCAGTTTCTGACCTGGAGCGATACCCAGATCCTGCGCAGCAACGACCTCAAAGTCGAAACCAGCGCTGACGGCCATGGTTTGTACGGTATGCTCGAGCGTCGCCGCATTGATTATTTCCCGCTGTCAGTGTTGGAAGTGGCCTATGAGCTGAGTCTCCACCAGAATTCTCAACTGATGATAGACCCGCATTTGCTGTTGATATACCCCACAGTCACCTGGTTTTATGTTGCCAAAGACAATAACGCGCTGGCGGATGCCTTGCTGCAAGGCCTGCAACAGGCCGAACGTGACGGCAGCTTCGAGCGCTTGTTCCAGCGTTATTTTGGCGCGGCCCTGCAACAGCTGAAACTGGACAGCCGCACCCGGGTATTGCTGGACAATCCACAGCTACCGGCCGGTGTTGTGCCAGCAGGCTGAAGTCCCGAGGTCCGGCTTAGTTGCTCGGTGAATAATAGCGTTGTATCACTGGGGCAAAACCTTTGGTGTGTGCCACCTGAAGGGCGTCGATATCATAACGCCAGTTAGCTTCGACCACCCAGACCGTGTCGATGCCGACAGCAATGTCCCACCCGACAGTTTTCAGAAATGGCATAGTTTTGTGTACAGATGCAACTGTCGCCAGCACCTGGGGCCAGCACGGCAGGATAAAACTCTCCAGCACAACACCTGTTTCCGGGTGCTGACTGACTTCAGCCATAATCGGCCAGTGTTGTTTGCAAGCTTGTTTGGTCGACAACAGACGACCATTGTCGACGTCCACTGCGGCAATCAGGTTACCGCTGGTGCCATGACTGAAATTATCGGTTTGATTCTGGCCACAAATGATGCGGAAAAAGGAACCGATAGCCCGGACTTCCCCCTGCTCAATAACCGAGACGACCCGAATCGTGGAAAGGTGCGGCGAACCGGTGAGCTGACGGATCATCGGATGATTCAACACGTGCGGCTGAACCAGCATCGGAATGCCGCTGCGGATCAACTGAAAAATCTGCGCCGCAAAACTTTCTGTGCTGCAGGAGCTGTCTGCTAACAGGATCTTGTCCCCTTGACGCTCAAAGGCAAAGGCATGTTTCCCGTGCGAGCCTTTTTGTGGTTTTACGAAATAGCAGCCATCGGGTAAAAGTTGCACCAACTGATTGGCGCTATGTAGTACTGGCACTGTTGCTGATGCATGGTCTGTATGACTCAGCAGGCAAATCACCGCAGGCGTGCTGATCTGGTGACAGTTACAGTGCTGATAAAATGCCAACTTGTCGTCCGTCAGCTGACGTCCCCGTACTGAAGCCTGACTGGCAAGGACATGTTTAAAAGGTTCATTTCTGAGAAATTGTGCCCAGTCATGGATTGCGACTTTTGGTAATTGATAAATCGTGAAGTCGCGCGCACCGATACCATATTTCAGCCGGCAAAACACCGGTGCAATGATGAGCCAAAGCGTCCGGATGCCGCGGATCTGACTACAGGCGTATAAAGTGGCTTGCAAATAATCCCGGCACACACAAATCCATTGCTGTTTCATCTGACACTCCATTGTGCTGGTTAATTTTTATCCAGAATCCAGTGTAGTCAAAGCAACACAGATGGCGAACAGGCATGCTGAAATCAACAAAATCAAGGTGACAATTTGCTAAACGCTGCAGCACTGCGTGGAGGTCGATGTGACAAAAGTCATCTTTTTTTGCTGACAGAGCCGACTGTTGTCGGCGCCCGTGCTCGGTTAAGCTGTGTTGGATCACAATTTCAGGCCCGACTGGAGACGACAATGACAGTGCAGTTAGATGGCAAATGGAGCTGGGTCTATTTGGTGAACCTGGTGTTTTATCTGCTGCCGCTGTTTTATCTGCCGCTGGCGCTGTGGCAAATCGCGGTGGCCGTAGCTGTATTACTGGCTTTTGTCTGGTGTTATTTCTGGGCCTACCGGGTGCAGACGGCGCGGATGCAGTGGCCGGTGCTTTGTATGCTGACGCTGGCCGTTGGCGTGACACCGCTGAATCCCGGCAGTATTTCGTTGTTTGCCTATACCGGGTTTTTTATAGGCTTTGCCTGGCCGCTGCGCCAGGCGCTGGTCGCCGTTGTGGTCGTATTGTTGCTGATGTTTGCCCTCAATAGCGCATTAGATTTTAAAGGGCCGTACTTTTTGTTGTACGGCGCTATGTTAGTACTGGGAGTGGCCAGTTTTGGTCTGCTGGAACGGCAACGCCAGCTGCGGTTGCGTCAACAACAACGCAGTCAGGAAGAAATTGCGCAGCTGGCGCAAATGGTCGAGCGCGAACGTATTGCCAGAGATTTGCACGACATCATGGGCCACAGCTTATCGAGCATTGTGCTCAAGGCTGACCTCGCCAAAGCCTTGCTGAAAGCCGGCAACAGTGAAGAGGCGGCTTTACATCTGAGTGAGTTGGCCCAAGTGGCGCGAGATTCATTGTCGCAGGTCCGCCAAACTGTGTCCGGATATAAACACAAAGGCTTGCTGGCCGAAGTCAGCACCCTGGCGCAGCGTCTGCGCGAACACGGTTTTGCCGTGACGCTGGAAGGCGAAGTGCCAAAGCTGGTGGCGCGTGAAGAATCGGCGCTGATTCTGGTGCTGACCGAACTGGTCACCAACATCTTGCGACACAGCAAAGGCGATAGCTGTCGCATTAGCTTTAGTGAGCAAGATCAAGGCTTTGTGATGGAAGTGGCCGACAATGGTGAAGTGAAGAACTTTGGTTTTGGCAATGGGCTGACCGGGGTCACTGAACGGCTGAACGCGCTGCAGGCTAAACTGGACTATCAACTGGATGCCGGCTGTCAGTTAAAAATCTGGCTGCCAAACGTCAACAGCCGCTAAAGGAACTCAACATGCGGATTTTATTGGCTGAAGATCAAGCCATGGTGCGCGGGGCTTTGGCCTCGCTGTTAAAACTGTCCAGCAATCATCAGCTGGTGGAAGCTGCCGATGGTGACAGCGCGTTGAAGCTACTCAAAGCTGAACATTTTGATGTGTTACTGACAGACATTGAGATGCCGGGCCGTAGCGGTCTGGAGCTGGCCGCCTGGGTACAACAGCAGCAAAGTAGCACCAAAGTCATCATCATTACCACTTTTGGCCGCAGCGGTTATGTGCGCCGCGCGCTGGATTGTGGCGTCAGCGGGTTTTTACTCAAAGACGCACCGGTCGAAGATTTACTGGCGGCCATTGACAAAGTGCTGGCCGGTAAACGTGTGATCGACAGTGAACTGGCGTTGTTAGCCCTGGGTGAACAAGACCCGCTCAGCGACAAAGAACGCCGCGCGCTGCGGCTGGCCGGTGAGGGCAAATCAACTGCCGAAATTGCCGGCTTGTTGTTTATCGCCGAAGGCACAGTGCGCAATTATTTGTCAGAGGCGATGGCCAAACTGAACGCGGTGAACCGGGTGGAAGCTGCCCGTATCGCTCAGCAAAAAGGTTGGCTTTGAGTAGCCAAATGGCGTGCTCCGTGTTAATTTGAAGTTAAATTAATCCGGAGGCATCTGTCATGTTAATCTCTTCACTGGCAGCCGTCTGGCTGACTACCAGTTTGGCTGCAGCGCCACATCAGTCCGCTGCACAGCTGCAGCAGCTACAACACTTGAGCAGCGACAATGCCCGCATCGTTCGTTTCGCCAGCCCGGAACAAGCCCGGCTGGCGGCGATCAGTTTGCATGACGCGCTGCTGGGTGGCCGCTGGCAGGACAGCAGCCTGGTGCTGCAACTGGATGCTGCGGCAGAAGCCCGCTTAGCGCCTTATGCCGAATCGATTAGCCCTGCCTACATCTGGCAACAGCAACAGGTGGCCAGAGCGCCGCTACCGCTGACAGACGACGCCCAGAGCATTCCGGGTTACACCTGTTATCCAACGGTGGAAGAAACTTACAGTCAGGCCGAACAGCTGGTGCGCGACTATCCCGGTTACGCCAGCTGGCACAAAATCGGCAGCGGCTGGGCGAAAACTAAAAACGGCACTGGTTATGATCTGTATGTGTTGAAGATCACCAATCGCAACGCTGGCGCGGCCAACAGAGCGAAATTGCTGGTCAACAGCGCTATTCACGCCAGGGAATATGCCACCGCCGGCCTGACGCTGGAATTTGCCAAAGACTTGCTGAGCAAAGCCGGCAAAGATGCGGATGTCGACTGGATGCTGCAGCAAAACGAAGTGCATCTGGTGCTGCACACTAACCCGGAAGGGCGGAAAATCGCCGAAACCGGCGTCTCCTGGCGCAAGAACATCAATAACAGTGCCTGTAGCAGCGGTACTTTTGGCGTGGACCTGAACCGCAATTTCAGTTTTGGCTGGTTTGCTATCCCGAACGGCAGCAGTGGCAACAGCTGTGATTTGACCTACCGCGGTGTCAGTGCCGGTTCTGAGCCTGAAGTGCAGGCGCTGGAGCAATATGCCCGCAGTCTGTACCCGGATAAACGCGGGCCGGCCCGCACCGACGCCGCACCTGACAACACCGCCGGCATCCATATCGATGTGCATAGTTTCAGCGAATTGGTGCTGTGGCCCTGGGGCGATACTACGACCCCTGCGCCCAATGGTCCCGCATTAAAAGCGTTGGGGCATAAGCTTGCCTGGTTTAATAACTATGTACCGACCCAGTCGATTGGTTTATATCCGACCGACGGTACCAGCGATGGCGTCAGTTATGGTGAGCTTGGCGTGGCCGCGATCACTTTTGAAATTGGCACTGCGTTTTTTGAATCCTGCGCCAATTATCAGGCCAATGTGCTGCCGGACAATCTGCGCGCGCTGTATTACGCGCTGCGTGTCAATACAGCACCATATTTGTTACCGGCCGGGCCTGATATCAGTCAATTGAGTCTGAATACCACAGCAAACCAGATCCCGCGCAACCTGCCGCTGCAGCTCAAAGCTGTGGTCAGCGACAGTCAGAGCAGCGGTTATAACGGCGGCGTGGCGAGCCAGGTTATCCAGAGTGTCGAACTGACGCTGGACCAGTGGCCGGATCTGGCAGGCAGCAGCATCAGCATCAATGCGGCCGACGGCAAGTTTGATGCTGCCAGTGAAACGATCAGCCACTCATTGGATGTCTCTGGCCTCAGTGAAGGCCGTCACACGCTGTACATGCGTGCCAAAGACAGTGCCGGCAACAATGGCCCGGTGTATGCCCGTTATATCGAGGTCACCGCGCCGGCGGTGGTGGTCACTCGGCCGTTGCCGGATTTTAGCGTCGAATGTCAGTTCCTGCGCTGCCAGTTCCGCAATACCACACTCATCGATGCCAGTGTGCCTATGGAATTCAGCTGGATCTTCGCTGAGGGGCTGACCAGCACGGCAAAAGACCCGATTTACACCTACAGTGCGGCTGGTACTTATCAGCCCACTTTGCAGGTGACTGTGGCCGGTCAAATCGAACAGCGTAGCAAAACTCTGCAGGTGTTTGCCGAACCGCAGTTACAGCTCAGCAGCAATTGCCAGAACCTGAGTTGCACCCTGACTGCCAGCGCCAGCAGCGCCAATGGTGCAGTGGGGACTGTGCAGTGGACAGTAAATAATCAGACGCTCAGTGGCCAAAGTGTCAACGTGACTTTTGCCGCGGCCGGCACTTATCAGGCGTTGGCGGAAGTCAGCGACAGTGCCGGGCAAAAAGTGCAGAAGACACTGAGTGTGACAGTCACGGCGCCGGTGGTGGTGACGCCAGCCGAACCTGCGGCGCAATCGTCGTCCGGCGGGAGTGTTGGTTTTGTAAGCTTACTGTTGTTATGCCTGGTACGGCGCCGCTGGGCAGATTAACCGGGCGGCTGTCCGTATGGATCTGCCCTGTTCTGTATGGCTCAGATCAGGGCACGAGCTGCAATTGCAAGGCTTGCTGTTGCTGTTCCAGTAACTGCTGGAATTTGTCGGCCGGGATTGGCGGGCTGCACAAATAACCCTGATAGCGGTCGCAACGTTGCAGGCGCAGAAAATCAAGCTGTTGCGCCGTTTCAACGCCTTCAGCCAGTACTTTAAAGCCCAACGTATGGGCGATGCCGATAATCGCAGTGGCGATCGCCATATCATCCTGGCTGTGCGGAATGTCATCGATAAATTTTTTGTCGATTTTCAGCACGTCCAGCGGGAAACGTTTCAGGTAAGCCAAAGACGAGTAGCCGGTGCCAAAATCGTCAATCGCCAGTCGGATACCGAGCCGGCGTAAGTCATCCAGTACCTGTACCACCAGTTCCTGATTTTCCATCAGCGCACTCTCGGTTAGTTCCAGTTCCAGACAATGTGGCGGAAAACCGGTGTCATTCAGCACCTGGGTGACCTGCTTGCGCATGTCATAACGCTTAAACTGTGCCGGTGACACATTGACTGCAAGTGTCAGGCGGGGCAAGCCAGCTTCCAACCATTGTTGGCCTTGCCGGCAGGTTTCGGTCAGCACAAATTCACCGATATCATTAATCAGTCCACAAGCTTCGGCGACCGGAATAAAACGCATCGGCGAAATCATGCCCTGTTCCGGGTCAAACCAACGCACTAAGGCTTCAGCGCCGATGATACGGCCGCTGAAAATTTCAATTTGCGGTTGGTAATACACCCGCAATTGATTGGCCTTAATTGCTTTACGCAGTTGGGCTTCGATAGTTAGCCGATCGCGTGCCGCCTGAGTGTAAGCATCTGAGTAAAAAGTAAAAGTATTACGACCGGCCGCCTTGGCTTTATATAAAGCTGCGTCAGCACCTTGCAGCAGAGCTGTGGTGTTATCGCCGTGATCCGGGAATAGCGCGATACCGATACTGGCCCCCAGCGACACTTCAACATGGTCGCTCAGGCTCCAGGGTTGCCCCATATGTTGCAGCAGCTTATTGGCAACAACAGCTGCATCACCGCTATCCGGTAGTGCTGTCAACAACAAAGCAAACTCGTCACCGCCAAGCCGGGCTACCACATCTGTGTCCCGCACTTTTTGCTTCAACCGGCTGGCAACCTGCAGCAATAACTCATCGCCATATTGGTGACCGTAAGAATCGTTGACGTCTTTGAAGTGGTCCAAATCCAGTACCAACACTGCGGCGTGCTGGTGATCCCGTCGTGCTGTCTTGATTGCCTGGTCAGCCATTTGCAGGAACAGTTGCCGGTTTGGCAGATGGGTCAGCTCGTCGTGTTCACTGAGGAATATCATTTCTGCTTCAGTCGCGCGGATCTCGGACAAATCAGTAAACACAGCGGCATAGTGGCTGATTTGCCGCGCTTCGTTAAATACCGCACTGATGCTGAGCTGCACCGGTAATACAGTGCCATTTTTGTGTTTGTTGATCACCTCGCCCTGCCAATAATGTTGTTCAGTCAGCTGCTGCCACATCTGCTGATAAAACTCGTCACTGTGTTGGCCGGAACGCAGCATCGAAGGCGTGTTACCCAGTAATTCAGCTTCGCTATAACCAAACAGACTCACCAGCGCCGGATTGACGGAAATAATGACCTTTTCGGTATCCGTGATCAGAATGCCTTCGCGGCTGCTGTTAAATACTGCATCTGCCAGCCGCAGGTTAGCTTCCTGTTGTTTGCGGACTGATAAGTCGATGTCCATACAGAAAATTTGCGACGGCCGCCCCGGCAACTGCACCACAGCATGACCAGAGAACACATGGACAGGCTCGCCGCCTTTGCGCTGCAGGATCAGCTCACCGGCAGGGATTGGCACGCCGCTGTCCGCCATGTGCTGCACTGCGGCCTTCACATCGGTGTGCATCGGCGGCGGAATAATCAAATCCAGCAAGCTTTTGCCGACGGCTTCTTCTTTGCTGTAGCCGTACAACACTTCGCTGGCTTTGTTCCAGTAAAAAGTGGTGCCGTCGGCCTCATAGCCCTGCACCGAGATCTCTGGCGTATTGTCCAGCAAAGTCCTAAAGCGAAGTTCGCTTTCCATCCAATGCTGCTCGGCCTGTTTCTGCATGGTGATATCTTCGAGTTCAAGCAGGACATGGCTGATTTGGTTGTTCCGGTCGACAATGGCATACAACGAGCTCTCCAGCCATTGCTGTTGCTGAGTTTGTGACTCCTGCGTGCGTTGGTCCTGCCGGCTGACTTTATGCTGGCCGGACTGTAATTGCGTAAACACGGTATCCAACCACTGCTGCTGGTCGGCCGGCAATACGTCTTTGAGCTGCGGGAGTTCTTCCAGCTGGCTGGCAGGGATTTGACTTAGCTGGACAAAGCGTTGATTAAAATATTGCACATCGCCTTCAATACCACAGATCAGCACTCCGACCGGGCTTTGTTCAATCGCTTTGGAAAACAGCTCCAGCCGGCCTTTTGCATCACTGCGCTCGACTAAGAATGCGGCCAGACTGGCAGTAAACTGGATGAGGTCGCGTTCATCCGGCGTCGGGTCGCGTTTTTCCGCCAGATAAATGCCAAAGGTGCCCAGCAACTGGCGTTCTGTGTCAAAAAAGGGTGTCGACCAGCAGGCTTGCAGCCAGTCATAGGGGGCAATCAGCTCCTGAAAATTCAACCAGAGCATGTCGTTATGTACGTCGGCGACATAGACCGGCTGTCCGGTGGCGGCCGCAGTACCACAAGAACCGTTGCCATAGCGGATGGGTAATTTATCAACTTTATCATTGTAATCCGCCGGCAAGCTTGGTCCGGCGACGACCCGCATCACCTGATTCTGCTTGTCGGCCAATAAGATTGAACCCCGCAGGTATGGCAGCTGCTGCTCAATAAATTTCACCAGCTCAGTCAGCAAATCGGGTAACGCTGCATCGTCGAGGAGTCGATGCAGCAGGTAACTTTGCGCCTGCTGCTTCATCTGTTGTTGTTTGCGTTCGCGGATGTTTTGCCAGCAAATCACCAGCACTGTGCCGTCCTGTGATTTTGGTACCGGGATGGCCCGATATGCTGTCGGTAATGTTTCACCTTGCAAATTGATAAACAAATCAGCCTCGCCGCTGATTTGCTGTGGTTGTTCCAGTGCTTTGTGGATCTCCCGCCACAGCGCCAACGCCGCTTTTTGTTTGCTGACCAGCGTCTGCACCGGTAGCCCGATTAACTGGCTGGGATTGGCGTAGCCCAGTTGCTGCTGAGCAGCCTGGTTGACGAAGGTGATCTCGGCATGTTTATTAACACCGATAATAGCGTCACCGGTTGAATCCAATAGCAATTGGACTTGCGCCATACTGGCCTGCAGCGCAAGCAGCGCCTGCTTGCGGGCATGAATATCTTCAATCACCGAGACAAAATAACACTGGGAGCTGTCGCTGCTGCGATGATAAGACACCGATAAATGTGCCCAGACAAACTGGCCGTCCCGGCGGCGGTAACGTTTTTCCATCTCAAAACTTTCGCGTTCGCCCCGTACCAGTTCATCACACATTTGTAAGTCGTCGGCCAGGTCGTCCGGATGAGTCAGGTCCTGAAAAGTACTGCCAGCCAGGTCGGTCGGGTCATATTGCAGCATTTGAGCAAAACGTTGATTCACCTGAATAAAATGCCCTGACAATGCGACATGCGCGATGCCGACGGCGGCTTCATCGAAGGTGCTGGCCAGTTTTTGTTGCATCAGCCGGGCGAAGCGACTTTTTGCACGTAGCAGAGTGTAAAGCAGGAAAGGCAACAGCACGGTACAGCTGCCGAACAACCAGTTGAGCATCTGACGGAACGTTGTGTGCTGACTGGTAGATAACCAGGCCGCTGTGGATTCTGGTTGTTGCGTTAGCGACCACACTAAGGCGATGACGGCATAAAACAACAACACAGGCAGCAGCAGAGGCTCAGTGCGGCGCGAAAATGGTTCAGTGTGCGGTGCAGTCAACGGCATCTGTCATCTTCCCTGTTGTATTCACCCGCGCGACAGAGTGTGACACAGTCGCGCCTGAGCTGGCGTTCAAAGGCCCTGTTGAACCGGGTGTTACATATATCGATTAAGCATAGACGAAGAGAATAGAAGGGCAAATCGGGACAACACCGGCGGTTGGTGCTGTCCCGTATCGATCAAAATGAATAAACCAGCGTTAGCGAAGTTTGAGTGTCGGTCTTCTTTTTACCGACCGGTACTTCCGAGTCATGCTGCACAGTGAAGGCCGCTTTCATCTGCATGCTGCCGTTGATGCGGGCACTGACCGACGTTTCTGACTGAGTTCTTTTATTGTCTGAGCTGGCCTCGAGGCTCAGTAATTGGCGGAACGTCGCACTGTCGGAGATCACCCAGTCCAGGCTACCGGCGGTGCGCACCAGAGCGCCTTTCTCGGTGACATCGCCGGCAGTTTTGCCGGTGTAATAACCCGGACCGATTTCGGCATCAATGCTGATGCCATCGCCTTGGTACAAACGGTCGCCGTAACCGGCAGAGATCAGGCTGTAGCGGGTGTAAGCGCCAAAATCATCTTCAGTGTGTGAGCCAAAAATAAACAACTTGGCGTGGTCAGTGTCGAGTTTGTAACCGGCTTTACCGGAAGCAAAATAGCGTTCGGCAGATTTTTCGCTGTAGCGATTGCCGTTGGCGTCAGTTTTTTCGTCTTCTTTAAAAAATGCACTGAGCACATATTCATTGCTCCACTGCACCATCTCCTGTTTGGCGTCAATTTTGCCGGTCACCGAAGTCCCTTTGGTATTGCCGGACGTGGTGATAGCGCCGAGCTCGGCCGACGTTGCCCAGCCGAGTTTAGTGTCGTCCGCAGCCTGAGCAGACAAAGAGCCGGCAGCAAGTGCAACCAGCAGCATTGGATATTTCATACATCATCCTTGTGAGGTTTCATGTGTAAAGACATTTGTGGAAACGGAATTTCGATACCTGCGGCATCAAACTGCAATTTAACCTGCTCCAGCGTATCCCAGTACACCGCCCAATAATCAGCAGCTTCGACCCAGGGCCGCAGCACCAATTGTACTGAGGAGTCGGCCAGAGCGCCCACGGCAATCACCGGTGCCGGCTCTTTCAGCACGCGGCTGTCAGCCTGCAGGATGTCGTGCAGGATTTGTTTGGCGAGGCGTAGATCGGAGTCGTAACTGATGCCGATCGTCAAATCAATCCGGCGGCGTTTTTCTGCCGAATAATTGATGATGGCACCCCCGGTAATTTGCGAGTTCGGCACGATGATTTTTTTATTGTCACCGGTTTTAAAAATGGTCTGGAAGATATCAATCCGCTCCACTACGCCGCTGATGCCGGCGACTTCAACCAAATCACCGGATTTAAACGGCCGGAACACGATAATCAGCACACCTGAGGCAAAATTGGATAACGAACCCTGCAGCGCCAGCGCCACGGCTAAACCGGCGGCGCCAAGAATAGCGAGGAACGATGCGGTCTGAATGCCCAGATGCGAGAGTGCAATGAGCGCAAAGGCAATCAGCACGGCGGCATAGACGATGCTTGACAGGAAAGACACCACAGCGCGGTCGACATGACGTAATAACAAAGCTTTGCCAATCAAGCGTGACACTCCGAGCGCCACCCAGCGCCCGATGTAAAAAATGATGATGGCAACCACCAGTTTCAGACAGAAACTGACGATTAAATCCTGATTTTTCTGTAAAAAAGTGAGACTTTGTTCGATGACCTGTACTTCAGGTTGCATGGGAAACCTCCGGCGGGCTAAAAAATGGCTTCGTACAATATGCTAACATCATTAACCCCATTTCGCCGGAGCAATTTAGGTAAAGCATGGATCTGTTTTCGTTACAACGTCAGCTCGGCGGCCTCACCGATTATCCGCTGGAGCAATGGCAGCCTGCATTTTGTGGCACCGTGCCTATTCGGATTGACCGCGATGGCAGCTGGTATTTTCAAGGCAGCCCAATCCAGCGCCCTGAGTTAGTGCGGTTGTTTGCGGCGGTGCTGAGTTGTGTTGATGGACGCTATCTGCTGACGACGCCGGCTGAGCAGGTGCAGATTGAGGTCGACGATGCGCCTTTTGTGCTGGTTGATGCGGTCTGGCTCGATGATGGCCGCTTGCAGCTGACCACCAACCTGCAGCAGAGTTTTATTGCCGGACCGGACTTTCCGCTGTTGCTGCAGCCGGAAGCTGGCAGTGGTCAGTTGTTGCCTTATCTGCAACTCAAACGGGGTTTACGCGCCAAATTCAGCCGGACTTTGTATTACCAGCTGGCCGAACAGGCGCAGGAACAAATTGTTGCCGGTGAGCGTCACTATCTGTTGTACAGCGGCGACTATTGCTGCCGCCTTGGCTGACGTTGTTTAACCGCAAGGCCGGTTAAATCACTTTCGAATAACTCTGCTGCTGCGCCACTAAATAAGCATCAAAAGCGGCAGCGATGATCCGTACCCAGGGCCGGCCCCGGTCAGTCACAGCCAGTGTATCTCCATGCCAGCGCACTAAATCGTCGTCAAGACAAGGCTGTAGCTGCGCCAGTGACGCGGCGAAATACTGCTGAAAATCGATGTGCCACTGCTGCGCCAGCGCTGCAGTGTCCAGTACAAAATTGCACATTATGCGGGCGATTAAGTCTGCGCGGATTTGGTCATCCCGGCTTAAGGTCAGGCCCTTATCAATGGCGAGCACCTGCTGTTGTTCCAGCGCCTGATAATAGTGCTTCAGCTCTTTTTGCTGTTGCCAGATTAAATTACCCACCTGACTGATGGCTGACACACCAAGGCCCAATAACGTATCACAAGCATCGACACTGTAACCCTGAAAATTGCGGGTCAGTCGTTGGGCTTGCTGTGCCTGGCAAAGTGGGTCTGTGGCCTTGGCAAAATGGTCCATGCCAATGGCAACAAAACCGGCCTGTTGCAGTGTGTCCAGTGCCAGCGCCAGTAGCGCCAGTTTTTCGCTGGCACCCGGTAATGCCGCATCGGGGATTTTGCGCTGAGCGGCGAAACGTTCCGGCAGATGCGCGTAGCTGAACAGCGAAATCCGGTCTGGATCGAGGCTGATGACCTGCGCCAATGTCTGACTGAAGCTTGCCACGGCCTGATGCGGCAGACCGTAGACTAAATCCAGATTGACTGAGCTGAAGTTTAGATCCCGTGCTGCTTTGACCAGCGTTTCCACCATGCTGTAAGGCTGCACCCGGTTAATCGCTTGCTGCACCTGCAGGTCAAAATCCTGCACACCAAAGCTGACCCGGCTAAAACCCAGCTCGCGCAATAACGCCAGCTTTTCAACATCACAACTGCGCGGGTCAATTTCGATACTGAGCTCTGCGTCCGGCAGAAACTGAAAATGCTGCCGCAGCAGCTGCATCAGGCGGCGCAACTGGGGTTCATCCAGATAAGTTGGCGTGCCGCCACCAAAATGCAGCTGGTGCACTTGTTTTACTGCACAGGCGTCTTGGTACAACGCCATTTCAGTGGCGAGTGCGTCGAGGTAACGGTCGGCTTTGCTCTGGTCGCGGCTGATGACTTTGTTACAACCGCAGTAATAACAAAGTTCACGGCAAAACGGCACATGCAAATACAGGCTGAGCGCAGGCCCGGTGTCGTGCAGTGCCTGCACAGCGCGTTCTGGCGCAAAACCGCTGCGCAGCAACAACGCGGTCGGGTAAGAGGTATAACGGGGGCCTTTGACGTTATATTTTTTAATCAGGGCTTCGTCCCAAAATGTCGTCATCATATCGCATCTGCCACAGCGGAAATGGCGTCAGTATAAAGACTGTGTTGAAGTGCATATTGATCCAACACAACAGATTGGACTTTCAATAAGAGGCCAAGCCTCATAACCCGGGAACAACAATGAACAAAATAACCACTGCAATGCTGCTGGCCGGTTTGTTACCGCTGGCCGGTCAGGCGGCCACGTTGATCCACGCCGGTACTGTGATCACCGCCGAAGGCGAACAAATCCTGCAAAAACAAACGCTGGTGATTGAAAACGACCAGATCAAAGCTATTGAAGCCGGTTTTCGTCAGCCTTCTTCAACCGACACCCTGATTGACTTATCCAAACACACGGTACTGCCGGGCCTGATGGATATGCACACGCATTTTTCCTACCAGAGCAGCCCGGGCGCCTATAGCGAAGGTTTCACGATGAATGAAGCCGACGTGGCCCTGCGCGGGGCCACTTATGCCGAAAAAACGCTGATGGCTGGTTTTACTACAGTGCGGGAATTGGGTGACAGCCATCTGATCAGCACGGCGCTGCGTAAAGCCATTAACGCCGGTTACACCAAAGGTCCGCGTATTTTCACGGCGGGTAAATCGATTGCGACCACCGGCGGTCATGCGGACCCGACCAATGGCGTGGCTTATCTGCGGATGGGTGACCCGGGGCCGGACGATGGCGTCATTAACGGCCCGGATGATGCGCGTAAAGCCGTGCGGCAGCGTTATAAAGAAGGTGCCGACCTGATTAAAATCACCGCGACCGGTGGTGTACTCAGCGTCGCCAAAAGTGGCATGAACGCGCAGTTCAGCGACGAAGAACTGGCGGCTATCGTCAGCACGGCTAAGGACTATGGCTTTACTATTGCCGTGCATGCCCACGGTAAAGAAGGTATGGAGCGCGCGATTAAAGCCGGCGTTACCTCGATTGAGCACGGCACTTTTATGGACGACAACACCATCAAGCTGATGAAGCAGCATGGCACTTATTTTGTACCGACCATCAGCGCCGGCAAGTTTGTCGCGGAAAAAGCCAAAGAGCCGGGTTATTTCCCGGAAATGGTGCGGTTAAAAGCTGCGACTATCGGGCCTTTGATTCAGGCTACTTTTACCAAAGCGCAAAAAGCCGGGGTAAAAATCGCCTTTGGTACTGATGCCGGTGTGGGTATGCATGGCGACAACTGGCGTGAATTTGTTTATATGACTGAAGGCGGTATGTCCGCGCATCAGGCGATTTTAAGTGCAACCATTGAAGCGGCGAAACTGCTGCAGATGGAGCAAAGCCTGGGCAGTCTGAAAGCCGGTAAAATCGCCGATGTCGTTGCGGTTCCGGGCAACCCGCTGCAGGATATCAGTGTGATGGGTAAAGTCAGTTTTGTCATGAAGGCCGGTAAGGTTTATAAGCAGTAAGCGATGAGCACAAAAAAGCCGCAGTGATGCGGCTTTTTGTTTTAGTGGACTGGCTCCAAAGCACAGGTTTTAGTGGACTGGCTTTAGAATTTCCAACAGCTGGCGGATATCCTGTTTGATTGATGCAGCCAGCTGAATTTCGGTCTGCTGGCGGATATGGTCCAAATGGCGCAGCTCTTTTTTGTCGAGCGCTTTGCGGGCTTCATGCGTTGGCATGGCTTTTACGCAATCATACATTGCGAACAATCCCGGATAACGACAGGCCTGGGCCAGTTCAGGCTGCAGATTTTCCAGTAGCACCCAGATACGCAAACCGGCTTCTGACAACTCACACTGGTCTTCGAGCGTGGCCTGACCAATTAACACAATACTGTCCAGCAGATATTGCTGATGTTCGGCCTGTTTGCGTTGTTGCTCGGCCAGGTCCTGTTGCTGCTGCAGCTTTTGCCTTTGCAACTGCGACAATAGGCGTCCCAGATAAAAAGCCAAAGCGCTGACAATCAATAAACCCAGTGCCAGCAATCCCCACCAAATCGTCATGAAGTTATTCGCCTAATAAGTCTTTACGCCAGTCGGTACGTTCAAATTGTGCCAATGGATCCAGCTCTTCAGTGTCTTCTGCGGTATCTTGTTCGGTCTCGTCTGAGTCTTCTGTATCATCGAGGCCCAACAAGGTCAGTAATTCCGCATGACGGGCGGTTTTACTGTTGAAATATTTTGCATCTTTGCCAGTCAGAATTTCGCCGTTTTCGACGCGTTCAACCAGAGCCAGCAGTTTTTCGTCCTGCTCCAGCGCGGCGAGTTCCTGCTCGGGCGCGAATGGGGCGATTTTGACTTTGGCCAGCTGCGCTTTCGGTTTGAAATCGGCCATCTGTTGCAGCAATTGTTGCTCAGACTCATTGCCGTGCAGGGCTATTGGCTTTTTGCTGCCATGGCGCGGGTCTTTATTGGTCTGACCGCTGTGCTGTGGTTTTTCCTGCACTGGTGCATTGCGGCTGCCGGATTTTAAACCCGCACCTTTTTTCTTGGTCTCGACCGGACGCTCGCGCGTTTGCCGTGCTTCGGCTGCGGGTTTGTGGCGGCTGCCGATTGGGCCTGTCGTGCGGGACTTTTTGATGCGTGTCATGGTCTGTACCTGTAGAAAAGGGCGCGTATTTTAACCAGATTTTGCTGGAAAGCCCAAGGCTTTCTCCGCAACAGTCGATTGAAGTGCGCAACTGGTGGCGCAGAAAAACAAAACGGCGATAACCTGAAGCCATCGCCGTCTGAAAGTTTGTGCAAGCAGCACTGAATTTTGTTATGTCATCCTAACTGTGGCAGACACCCTGTCTGAGCAGTTTCCGTATATTGTTGCGTCGCTTCCGTGCAAAAATTGTTATTCGCGATCGTCCTAATACTTTTTTCGTCTTCCGTGTAGCTTGCGTTAAAAACGCCGACACCAGTGATGATGTCATTTCAAATGTACTAAAGCACTGCTGCTTTCCATGCAAAACTTCCGTTTTGTCGAGTTGTTACTAAAAGTAACGGGGTTTAATTTACTCTGATTGGCCGGAATGGCAATACTATGATTAAAAAAAAATCAGAAAAAAAATGAACCAAAAATTAATGTCAAATAAATTCAGTTATTTGCCCAGTCAAATACGACCAAGTGTCGGTTATTTCTGATCTGTTTTAGGTTTATTTCTCACGCAGTTTGTGAGACATATCTCACATATTCAGATAGCGGAAAATAAAAAAACCGGAGCGAACTCCGGTTTTTTCCTGCTGCTGGCCTGAATTAGTGTAAGCCACCCAGGTATTTTGACAGCACTTCGATGTCTTTATCGGTCAGTTTGTGTGCGGTGTCGCGCATCATACCGTTCAGGTCATTGGCGCGGGTCCCGGCGCGGAAAGCTTCCAACTGCGTTTTGATATAAGCGGCATGCTGGAACGAAATTTTCGGGAAACCTGCCAGGCTGTGACCAACACCACGTGGACCGTGGCACGCAATACAGGCTGGAATACCACGTTGCATATCACCGGCGCGGAATAATTTTTGACCGGCTTCCACCACATCTTCTGGCGTGGTGCCAGATTTCATCGTTTGGCTGGAGAAGTAAACCGCCAGGTCCTTCATGTCCTGATCAGACAATGCCGCAACCATCCCGGCCATCACCGCATTGCTGCGGCCTTCTTTACCGCCTGTTGCGGCGCCTTGTTTGAAGTCTTTTAACTGTTTATAGATATAACCGGCGTGTTGGCCAGCGATCTTTGGATACATATCGGTCGGGCTGTTACCATCTGGTCCGTGGCAGGCGGCACAGGTGGCGGATTTCGCTTTACCTGCTTCAGCATTGCCCTCAACCGCAGCTGCCTGACCGGCCAGCCCTAATAAAAGCATGAATGGAATTGCAATTTTTCTCATGTTTAATTGTCTCTGTTCTGCGTGACCCTGCCCAACTTGCAACAGGCTTAGAAGATAATAACCCTATTTTTTATGCCTATTTTACACGAAACCTGCTGATAGAAAATCCCAATACTTATGCAGATTATTGATTTCCGCTAAACTATAGCCAAATTTAAGTCCGGAGTATGATGTGTACAAAGCAATATTTAACTACCAGCAAACGAGATTTCTGACCAGCGCCCCCGATATCCGGGCTTTGCCAGATGATTCTGGCATTGAAGTGGCGTTTGCCGGACGCTCCAATGCCGGCAAGTCCAGTGCACTCAATACGCTGACCCGGCAAAATAGTTTAGCCCGCACCAGTAAAACGCCGGGTCGCACTCAACTCATCAACACCTTCCACCTCGCGGAAAACAAAAGGTTGATCGATTTACCTGGCTACGGTTTTGCTAAAGTGCCACTGGAAGTCAAAGAAAAGTGGCAGAAGTCGCTTAGTGAATATCTGATGAAGCGCCAAAGCCTGAAAGGCATCGTGGTGCTGATGGATATCCGCCATCCACTGAAAGATTTAGATCAGCAATTGGTGCATTGGGCAGTTCAATCTGGTTTGTCTGTACTTATTCTGCTGACCAAGGCGGATAAACTCAGCCCGGGCCCGCGTAAAAAGACCGTGCTGGAAGTGCGCGAAGCATCTTTAGCCTTTATGGGGGATGTGACTGTCGAAGCGTTTAGCTCATTAAACAAAATTGGTTTAACTGAGCTGGAGCAAGTGCTGGATCGTTGGTTTAGCGGCGAGACCAATCCGGCAATCATTGATGCCGAGTAAACGCAAACAACTGAGTTGCGGCGGGGTCTGGTTGAGTTAACCAGATCCTGAGTCCACTTTTTCGCCTCCTGCTCAAATCCATTTACTGATACACAGGGTCGTCCTCTTTGACGTCCGCAATACCCCAAAAAGAAAAAACCGGCAGTTCAGAGAACTGCCGGCATAGCAAACGGGGAGAAGCTATTCAATAAATTTCAAATCAACAGGGTGTCTTACGAAGAAGACAGGGCCATTATACAGCAATTTTTGATTGTTTGAAGTATTTGCTCTAAAAAATCTAATTAATTTTCAGAAAAAGACAAAAAAAAACGCCCCACTGCAAGCAGTGGGGCGGCTAAAAAAGCCTACTTTCTATGTAGAATCAACGACTAACGTCTGAAACTACTGAAAGATAGAACATCTTACCTCTGTACCCTACATCTTCGATTCTACGCATCGCGGATTAAAAAGCAAGCTATTTCCGTAATAAAACTACAATTATTGTTCTTTTTTTCGCCTTCCTGATTAATTTCGTAATTAAACAACCTTTTACGGTAAAAATGCCGGAGTGGCACCACAGTTAATGGTGAAAAGCAGGTTGATCGCGGCAAAACTGGCAGTACAAGTGGCTGCCTTTGCGATTGCGACACAATGAAAAAAAGTAAAAAAAACCCCGGCGAATTGCCAGGGTTAAATGGGTGTCGTACCAGGAACGGGACATGTTCACAGTTACTCTGAGTCATCATCCCGTGGAAAGTTCAGCAGCTCTCTGAAATATTTCATAAATTCCACTGCCTGCGACCATTCAGCTTCTCGCTGATGTCGCTTTTTAAAGGTTGAAGTGCGTTAATGCGCCTGATCCCAGTTACCACCGGAACCTGCTTCAACCAGCAGTGGCACGTCTAGTTGCATAGCATCCTGCATTAGTTGCACCAGAGCCGCTTGGTGCTTTGCTAGTTCTGTTTCGCGAACTTCAAATACCAATTCATCGTGCACCTGCATAATCATCAGGATCTCAGCCGGATCCTGTTGTTGCAGGTATGCGTCGACGCTGAGCATGGCACGTTTGATAATATCTGCTGCAGTGCCCTGCATCGGCGCGTTGATGGCGGCGCGCTCGGCACCTTTGCGCCGTCCCATGTTTTTGCTCTGGATCTCCGGCAGATAGAGCCGTCGACCCAGCAGGGTTTCGACATAGCCAAGCTCATGCGCCTGCTGCCGGGTTCGCTCCATATAAGCCAGCACACCGGGGAAGCGGGCAAAATAGGTATCAACATAATGTTGTGCTTCGCTGCGGCTGATATCGAGCTGCTGCGACAGACCAAAGGCTGACATGCCGTAAATCAAACCAAAGTTGACCGCTTTCGCTCTTCGGCGTTGTTCGCTGCTGACTTCTGCCAGCGGCACGCCAAACACTTCTGCCGCAGTTGCACGGTGGATATCGCGCCCTTGCGCGAACGCATCCAGCAGTGCTTTGTCCTGCGACAAATGCGCCATGATCCGTAGTTCAATTTGCGAGTAATCCAGTGCGAGGATTTTTTTGCCGGCCGGTGCAATAAACGCCTGCCGAATACGCCGTCCTTCTTCGGTGCGGATCGGAATATTCTGTAAATTCGGCTCGGTCGAACTTAACCGACCAGTCGCTGCTACCGCCTGATGATAAGAGGTATGCACCCGGCCGGTACGCGGGTTGATGCTCTGCGGTAACTTATCGGTGTAAGTCGATTTGAGCTTGGTCAGGCTACGGTGCTCAATGATCACCCGGGGTAATTCATATTGATGCGCCAGCTCGACCAACACATCTTCTGCCGTTGATGGCACGCCAGTCGGCGTTTTTTTCAGCACGGGCAGTTTTTGCTCGTCGAACAAAATTTCCTGCAGCTGTTTAGGTGAGGACAGATTAAAGACTTTACCGGCAACCTGATGTGCCTGCGTCTCCAGCTCGCTGATGCGCCCGGTCAGATATTCACTTTGTTTGCCAAGCAACACAGCGTCAATCAATACACCGTTACGTTCCAGCCGCGATAAAACGCTGAGCAGTGGCATTTCGATGTCGCGGAATACCTGTGCCGGACCAGTTGCCTGCTGCAGCTGCGGCCACATCGTCAAATGCAGCTGCAAAGTCACATCGGCATCTTCGGCAGCGTATTCGGCGGCCTTTTCCAGCTCAATTTGATTAAAAGTGAGTTGTTTACTGCCTTTGCCGGCAATGTCCTCAAAAGCGATCGGCTGATGCTGCAGATGGCGCCCGGACAGACTGTCCATATCGTGCCGGCCAGCCACACTATTGAGGGTGTAGGATTCCAGCATGGTATCGAAGGCAATGCCGTTTAACTCGATGTCATACCGGGCGAGTACACTTTTATCGTATTTGAGGTTTTGTCCGACTTTGGCTGCCTGTGTATCTTCCAGCCAAGGCTTTAATACGCTTAACACTTGCTCAAGAGGCAGCTGCTCAGGAGCGCCTAGATAGTCGTGGCCGACTGGCAAATACCAGGCCTGGCCCGGCGCGACAGCAAATGACATACCGACCAGTTCGGCCTGCATATAATCCAAGCTGGTGGTTTCGGTATCAAAGGCGACCAGCGGAGCTTGTTTGATCGTTGTCAGCAATTGCTGGAAATCGGCCTCGGTCAAGATCGTTTGATATTGACTGCGGTCAATCGCTGCAGCTGGTGCCAATGCTCCGGCCGTTGCTGGATTGGCCTCAGGCTGTGCCGGTCGTGGTTCTGTCGTTGATTCCACAGCGCTATGTTTTTGTTGTGTCAGAACTTCGCTGTGCCAGCGTTTAAATTCACACAGGGCAAAAAGTTCGGCCAATTTGGGCAGTGCCGCCGGTTGGATTTGTAACTGGTGAAACGCTTGCGGTAAATCAACATCAATTTTTATCGTTGCCAGCTGATAAGACAGCTCAAGCTGGGCGCGGTGCTCACGCAGTTTTTCGGCAATGGTTTTACTGCCACGAAAATTCAGCGCCGCGATGTCGTCCAGCCGCTGGTACAGCTCGGCAATACTACCAATTCCCTGTAACAATGCCTGTGCGGTTTTTTCACCAACACCGGGTAACCCCGGGATATTGTCGGCTTTGTCACCCATCAGGGCGAGAAAATCGATGATGAGTTCGGGTCCGACGCCAAATTTTTCCTTCACCCCGTCCGGGTCCAGGATGGTATCCGTCATGGTGTTGATCAAAGTGACATGACTATTGACCAGCTGCGCCATGTCTTTATCGCCGGTCGATATTAATACATGCCGGCCCTCAGCACTGGCCGATGTGGCCAGCGTGCCGATGACATCGTCCGCTTCTACACCAGACACACAGAGCAGCGGCAAGCCCATCGCCTGAATAATCTGATGCAACGGCTCAATCTGGCTCCGCAAATCATCCGGCATCGGCGGCCGGTGCGCTTTATATTCTGCATACATTTCATTGCGGAATGTGGGGCCTTTGGCGTCAAACACCACGGCCATCTCAGATGGGTTGTATTGCCGCAATAAACTTTTCAGCATGTTGACCACACCATAAATAGCGCCCGTGGCTTCACCCCGTGAATTGGTCAGGTGTGGTGGCGAATGATAAGCGCGAAACAGGTAAGAAGAACCATCAACCAGGATCAGGGGATCAGCAGGGATCTGCGGCATAGCAGGAGCTCCGGAGAAATTTTAGCAAGGATGCCACAAGCGCAGCCAGACAACCAGCGATACAGGCAGCTCCGTACTGTGGATATCTTGTGAATATGTCTGTGAAGAAATTTATTGCATGACTAAGCGAACCGTCGAAGTGATTCGGCAGTTTAAAGCTAAGATGATGTTTATTAAGAAAAAACGAAGGGGGGAACAACCAGACCCTTGTTATTATTCTTTACTTCCTGTGTGTGGAAAACAGTTTTTCCACGCCGTCGGCTGCTGCATAAGGTGTATCGAAATTTGCGACACAAATCAGCCAACGGGAAAACAGACTACCACAACCACAGCGAATGCAAAGCAGAAAAAACAAAAATAATTTGCTTGATTCGGAGAGCCAATTTCGATGTGTTCGATTAGGGATCCACTTCGATCCGTGGAAAGATCCGCTTTTTTGTTTAAGATCACGATGATGCGACAGATGTTCGATCGCAGGGCTTTCACAATCTGTCAGCGCGACGCTATAATGCCCTGAATTTTGTAAGGCATTTAATCCCCGGGGACCCCGATCAATGAAAAAAATCACTGTTGCTGTGGCCATGCTGAGTTTTGCAGTGCTGGCGCAAACACCGGCTGAAGACAAAAGCCTGGAAGAGTTAAAAGCGCGCATTGCCCCAGTCGGGCAGGTTTATCTGGCAGGCTCTGAGCCTGTCGCGGCAAAACCAACGGGTCCTCGTACCGGTGAGCAGGTATATCAGGGCGCTTGCTTTGCCTGCCACGCTACGGGTGCATTGGACGCTCCGAAAAAAGGCGATGCTGCGGCCTGGAAACCTCGCTTAGCACAAGGTATTGAAACACTGCACAAACACGCGATTGAAGGGATCCGCTCTATGCCACCACGCGGAACCTGTGGTGATTGTTCTGATGATGATATCTTAAATGCCATTAAGTTTATGACTGACGGTATCTAAGCTTCAGTGATGGTCAAAAGGCTGCCTGCGGGCGGCCTTTTTTATGGCTGCAGTCGCGTTTCTGATATTTTTTCTGCCTACCATACAAAGCAGTCCATTACAGCTGCTTGCATTCTATTTACTGAATACCGTTTATTGCCAACAAGTCGTCAACAATAACTAAAACGTCTAAAAATCCAGCCGTAAAATGCCCGGCTGCTCTTTCCTCTGTTTAATCTTTGTGCATAATAGGACCGGTTCTGAATAAAGATCCGACCACCGGATCAATAAAGAAAATAAGAGCGTCCGTTGAAGGAATTAACTGCACACGCCACGAACCGGCAACAATCCGGCCAAATTCGTCGCCTGACATCATTACTGAAAAAGTATCAGCTGGCTTATGCTGTGCAGCAGGCGTTGCTGAAACTGTCAGAGCTGGCCAGTACGCTAACGGACATGGCGCAGTTTTATCCGCAAATCCATCAGCTGGTGAACGAGCATCTTGCCGCCGACAATTTCTTTGTGGTGTTACTCGACCCGCCCACCGGCCGTTTCCAACTTGAATATTTTGCTGACGAAAAAGATTGTCTGGATGCACCCAATCTGGACCCGACCGATTTTGCCCGCGGCATGACCGGTTATGTGTGTCGGACAGGCCAGCCGTTATTGTGTGACGCCGCCAAGTTCCACCAACTCATCGCCGCAGGCGAGATTGAAGCACAGGGTACTCCAAGTCATCATTGGTTAGGGGTTCCACTGCGCCGCGGTCAGCTGGTCATTGGCGTGATGGCGGTACAGCTGTACGATGAAGGTCGTTTATACACGCAGCACGATGTGGATTTACTGACCGAAATCGCGGTGCATACCGTAACCGCGATTGATCGGGTGAAAAGTCGCGAATTATTGGAACAAACGGTTCGCGAACGTACCCGTCAGCTACAAAACACGAATCAGTCGCTGCAACGCGAAATTCGAGAGCGTAGCAATGCCGAGAAACTGCAGGCAGCCTTGTATAAGATTTCGGAGCTGACGGCCACGGAAGTCGACATGGCAGCATTTTACCGTCAGGTGCATCAGATCCTGAGCAGCCTGATGCCGGCGGACAACTGTTATATCGCTTTACTCGATGAAAGCGGCAAAACGCTGAGTTTCCCGTTTTATGTCGATCAATATTGTCCACCAGCAACCGAACGGCCGCTGCGTAAAGGCTTTACTGAATATGTGTTGCGGGTCGGTGAAGCCCGGTTGATTAACAAAGAGCTGTCAGATTTGTTAGTGGCGCAGGGCGAGGTGATCAGACTGGTGCAGGACAACGCCGGCAGCCCGTTGCCGCACTCCACCAGCTGGCTGGGGGCTCCGTTGTTAATCGAACAACAAGCGCTGGGGGTTATCGCCGTACAGTCTTATCATCAGGACTACATTTACGGTGATAACGAACTGAATATATTACGCTTTGTTTCGCAACATATCGCCGTCGCCATTCAGCGCCGGCTCAATATCGAACAGCAAAAACTGCATCAGGAAGACTTAGAGCGGAAGATATTTGAGCGTACCCGTGAATTACGCCAGACTAATTTATTTTTGCGCCTGCAGGTTGAAGAGCGAAAAAAAGCCGAAGAAAAGCTGTTCCATGAAGCCAACCACGATGCGCTGACCGGCCTTGCCAACCGGCAGATGTTTATGCTGCAGCTCAAGCAAAAATTTGCGCTGCGCAATCGCGAAGCAAACCTGAAGTTCGCTCTTTTATTCATTGATTTAGACCGTTTTAAACTGATAAATGACACTTTGGGTCACCATGCCGGTGACGCTTTCCTGATTGAGATTAGTCAACGTTTGCTGCTGACGGTGCGGGAACATGATTTAGTGGCGCGGCTCGGTGGCGACGAATTTGTCGTATTGCTGACGCAGTTGCAGCAGGATGCCGATGCTGAAGATGTCGCGGATCGGATCATCGAAGCAGTGCGTCAGCCGATGGAATTGCAGGGCCAGAGTCTTTATTCCGGCGCCTCTGTTGGTATCGCTCATTATGATGCCAGTTATGCCAATGCTGATGGCATGTTACGGGATGCTGACGCGGCGATGTATCAGGCCAAAGCGCTGGGCCGTAATCGTTTTGTGATCTTTACCGAATCAATGCGTCAGCAGTTATTGCAGGAACTGTCGCTGGAGCAGGCGCTGCATCAGGCTGTCACTGAACAGCAGTTTTCAGTCGCCTATGATCCTATTATCTGCAGTGAAAAACATCATACCCTCGGCTATGCCGCCCGCATGCAATGGCTGCATCCACAGCTAGGCCTGCAACAGGATTTTTGTCAGCAGGCAGCACAGGCAGGTGTATTGCCACAAATTGAATTGCAGCTGCTGCAGCAAATTCTGGATTTACTGAGTAGTCAGCCACAACCGGCAGTGATTTGTTTGCCGCTTTGCGCCCAGCACCTGACCCATCCGCAGCATTTTGACCGACTTTACAAATTACTCAGCAGCAAATCGCAGTTGCTGCACCGTTTAAGCCTAGGTTTTGCCGAATTCGAGCTGATGAAACTCAGTAATACCGCACTTAGTTATTTGCATAACCTGAAACGGCTCGGTGTGCGGCTGACGCTGGAAAACTTTGGTGCTGAGATGATGCCGCTTGGCCTGCTGACCAGCTACCCATTTGATTTTGTTCGCTTAGAAGCCAGTTTCTGCCGCAGTTTATTGCGCCAGAGCCAAAAACGTCAGCTGCTGGATTTGCTCATCACCCTGGCGCAAAACTACAAGTTCCGCCTGATTGCGGATGGAATTGATGAGCAGGCTGTGCGGGCATTATTAGTCGAAGCCGGTTGTTGTTATTTGCAAGGTGAACTGGTGAAACAGTTACAACCGGCGGCAGAAGAATCAGTCTTTCTTCAGCAACTGGCGTAACCGGTCTAAGTGCGCGAGGCCGGTTTGCTGGCGTTGTTCCTCAGTTTTCACCGGTGCGGCTTTGGCCCACTCCAAATCATCCTGCGGTAGTTCATCGAGAAAACGGCTCGGCTCCGGTTTCACGACTTCACCATATTGCCGGCGTTCGCGGGCATAAGTAAAAATCAGTTCACGCTGCGCGCGGGTAATGCCAACATAGGCCAGCCGACGTTCTTCTTCGACATTGTCTTCGTCAATGCTGGTTTGATGCGGCAAAATGCCTTCTTCCATCCCGACCATAAACACATAAGGAAATTCGAGGCCTTTGGAGGCGTGCAAGGTCAGCAGTTGCACCTGATCGGCGTCATCCTGTTGTTCCTGCCGCTCCATCATGTCGCGTAGCGTCAGTTTAGTAACGACTTCAGAGAGCGTCATTGGCTCATGTTCCTCGTCGCCCTTGAGCATTTCCGTGATCCAGCGGAACAGTTCGTTGACGTTTTTCAGCGCCATTTCTGCGGCTTTGGTGCTGGCACTGGTTTCAAACAAATAGGCTTCGTATTGGCTTTGGCGGATCAAATCCCGCACCGCTTCGGCCGGTTCTGCCCGCACCGCGTTGTCAGCCAGCGCGACAATCCAGTTGGCAAAATGCCGCACTGCCGCCAGGCTTTTGGCTGACAATTCATCCGACAGCTCCGGTGCGCAGCAGGCGTCAAACAGGCTGATATGTAGCTGATTGGCCAGGCTGCCGATTTTCTCCAGCGTCGCCGCGCCAATTTCGCGTTTGGGGGTGTTGATGATGCGCAGCAGCGCGTTGTCGTCATCCTGATTCACTAAAAGGCGCAGGTAAGCCATGATGTCTTTGATTTCACTGCGCGAAAAAAACGAGGTGCCACCGGAAATTTTGTACGGAATGCGGTTGGTCATCAGTGCTTTTTCAAAAACCCGCGCCTGGTGGTTGCCGCGATATAAAATGGCATAGTCGCGGTATTGGCTGCGGTTTAAAAAGCGGTGCGAGATGATTTCGGCCACCACTTTTTCTGCTTCGTCTTCTTCGTTGCGTGTCGGCAACACTTTCAGCGGCACGCCATACCCCAGCTCACTGAACAGCGCTTTGTCATATTCATGTGGGTTGTTGGCGATCAGAATATTGGCGGCCTTCAGAATGCGCTCGCACGAACGGTAATTTTGTTCGAGTTTAATCACCCGAAGATTGGGGAAATCTTTGCCAAGCAGCACCAGATTTTGCGGTTTGGCGCCGCGCCAGGAATAAATTGATTGGTCGTCGTCACCAACCACAGTAAAACGCTGGCGTTCGCCGACCAGCCATTTCACCAGTTCGTACTGACTGGTATTGGTATCCTGATACTCATCGACCAGCAAGTAGTGGATCTTCTGTTGCCAGCGCGTCCGGACTTCGACATTGGAAGCAAACAACAGGGTCGGCACCATGATAAGATCATCAAAATCCAGCGCATTGTAGGCACGCAGTTGCTGCGCATATTGCGCATAGATATTGGCAAAACTAATCGACTGAGCGTCAGTGGCCCGCGCCAGTGCTTGCTGCGGCAGCATTAAGTCATTCTTCCAGCTGGAGATTTTGCTTTGCAGTGCGCGCAGCAAATCTTTGTCGCCGAGTAGTTCGTTTTCGGTCAGTTCTTTGAGCAGCGCCATGCTGTCCTGATCGTCAAATAAAGTGAAATTGGCTTTATAACCAATGGCTTTATGTTCTTTTTTAATGATCTCAAGACCTAAGGTATGAAAGGTCGACACCGTCAGTCCGCGCAATTTGGTCCGGTCAAGGGTATGCCCAATCCGCTCTTTCATTTCGCGGGCAGCTTTATTGGTAAAAGTCACCGCAGCGATATGACGCGCCGGCATTTCGCACTCTTCAATCAGATAAGCAATTTTATTGGTGATCACCCGGGTCTTGCCCGAGCCGGCGCCTGCCAATACCAGACAAGGGCCTGCGATGTATTTCACCGCGTCATTTTGTTGCGTATTCAGTTTCATCAGAGTTTTCAGTCACTAAAAGCCGGGTGGTCCGGTCAGGCGCCGCGTGCGGCAGGCAGAGGTCGCGCAGGTGGTTGCGCACCTTGTCGCGCACCTTGTCTCGCAATAGGGCGCTAGTGTAGCCCAAAGCAGACAGCATCAGAAGATCCGCCATTTTAATTCAGCGGCCCAGCCTTGAAAAAACAGTCGCCAGCGCCAAATACAGCCCTTACACTGAGACTTCATTCCCGACCTCAGTCTGAGGACCCTGATATGTTAGATCCGAAAAAAATTGAAGATATCGCGCGCCAGATTGGCGCCTCCATCCCGCCCAAATTCCGTGAAGTCGCCGACGATGTTGAAGCCAAGGTCAAAGCCGTGCTGCAGGCCAAACTGAGTGCGCTGGATTTTGTGTCACGGGAAGAATTTGATGTGCAGCGTCAGGTGTTGCTGCGCACCCGTGAAAAACTCGACGCGCTGGAACTGCAGGTGCAACAGCTGCTGGCCGCGCAAGCCGCTGAAAAAACTGAATAAGGAGCCATCGTGGACGATTTTGACCTGGATTTAGATCATCTGGATTTTGATGCTGCAGCCCAAAACAATGCAGCGAAACTGGCTGCAGCAGATGCCGCCGCAGCGGCCGCAGAAGCCTTACCGGATGAAGATGATTGCGCCGGTGGTGCTTGTAAAATCTGACGTCAGCCGACGCCATCAGCCAAGGCGCAGTCGTATGCCAGATATTTGCCTGCGTCTCTGTACGCTGATTGCTGTGCTGGCTGCACCGGGCAAGGCACTGGCGGCAGACTGGCAACGTATTCATAGCCCGCAGCTGCAATATGACTTGCAGTACCAAGTGCTGCCAAGCCCCGGTTATCAGCCAGGCGACCCGGTGCTCTATGCTACCGACGGCGCCTGGTATGCCGACCAGGGCCAGTTACCGGCATTGATCAACCAGCTGCGAACACAGCGCAAGATCCGGCCTTTGTTGCTGGTCTTGGTGGATGCACGTGATCCGGCCGATTTATCCGTAAACCGGCGACATCAGCAATTTATGTGCAATCAGCAATATGCGGCGTTTTTTCGCGACACTTTGCTGCCTGCCGTGCAACAACAATATCAGCCATCAACAGCGCGCACCGATCGAGTGATCCTCGGCTTGTCCTTTGGCGCTATTAATGCCGCCTGTTTTGGTCTGTTACTGCCCAATCAGTTTGGCAATCTGGCGATGCAATCGCCTGGCAATAAAGACCATCTCGCCGTCCTGACCAAGCTTTATCAGCAGCAGCCGTTGTTGCCGCTGAAGATGTCGTTGTCTTTCGGTACTTTGAACGACAACCTCGGTGCCGGTCGTAAATTTCACCAAATGTTGCAGCGTAAAGGCTATGACGTCGCTTATCAGGAAGTGCGTTTTGGTCATAACTGGCACAACTGGCAGCCTCTGCTCGACGATGTGCTGCTGCATTTTTTCCCTCCAGCCAATACCGCAGACAATTAATCGTTTTTTGCGATTGCATATATTCATTTATATCATTTTTTAAATTCATATGATGCCCCTAAGCTGATCAGGCAGGAAAGAGCTGACTCAGACAGAGGACAATCAAATGAACAAAAAAACAGTCGTCGCGTTAGCAGTGCTGGCGCACTTCACCGGCAGTTTTGCGGTACAGGCGCAAACGCTGACCAAAGACAACGGTGCCGCTGTGGGTGATAACCAAAACTCTATCACGGCAGGTCCAAATGGCAGCACCTTGCTGCAAGACGTGCATTTAATTCAGAAATTACAACGCTTTGCCCGTGAACGTATTCCAGAGCGTGTCGTACATGGCCGAGGCACCGGTGCGCATGGTGAGTTTGTCGTGACCCAGGCCATCCCGGACTTAACCATCGCCAGTCTGTTTGCTGAATCAGGCAAGAAGACTCCGGTATTTGTCCGTTTCTCGACCGTGATCCATGGAAATCACAGCCCGGAAACGCTGCGTGACCCCCGTGGTTTTGCCACTAAGTTTTATACCGATCAAGGCAACTGGGACCTGGTAGGAAATAACCTGCCGGTATTTTTCATTCGCGACGCGATCAAATTCCCGGACATGGTGCATTCGCTGAAGCCATCGCCGGTAAACAATATGCAGGACCCAAACCGGGTGTTTGATTTTATGTCACAAGACCCGGCATCAACTCATATGTTGACGCAGGTTTATTCCGACCTCGGTACCCCGGCCAGCTACCGGGAAATGGATGGTTTTGGTGTGCATGCGTTTAAATTCATCAATGCCAAAGGCGAAACAACTTATGTGAAGTTTCACTGGAAATCCCAGCAAGGTATTAAAAGTCTCGACGCTGAGCAGGTCGCCAAAGTACAAAGCATGGACTTCAACCATCTGACGCGGGATTTGTATAAAGAGATCAACGCCGGCAATTTCCCGAAGTGGGATTTGTATGTGCAGACGTTGAAGCCTGAACAGTTGGATGATTTCAGTTTTAACCCGCTGGACGCGACGAAAGTTTGGCCCGGTGTGGCTGAAGTGAAAGTCGGTACCATGACGTTGAACCGGATGCCGGATAACTTCTTCCAGGAAACCGAACAGTCGGCTTTTGCTCCTGCCAATCTGGTGCCAGGCATTGAGCCGTCAGAAGACCGCCTGTTGCAGGGCCGCATCTTCAGTTACAGCGACACCCAGATGTATCGCCTAGGTGCTAATCACCAGCAGTTGCCGATTAACCGGCCGCTGGTTGCTGTGAACAGCAACAATCAGGATGGTGCGATGAATTATGGCAACACCAAATCGAATGTGAACTACGAACCAAGCAGTATCGAGCCAAAACCGGCACTGGTGGCCGCCCGGGCTGTGGCTACGCCACTGTCAGGCACAGTGCAACAGCAAATTATCAGCAAAACTGACAACTTCAGTCAGGCCGGCGAGTTCTACCGTGCTTTGGATAAAACCGCCAAGCTGAATCTGGTGCGCAATCTGGCCGGTGATTTGGCAGCCGTCCAAGATAGCACCACCAAACACAAGATGCTGGCGCATTTTTATAAAGCGGATGCCGAGTACGGCACGGCGCTGACTAAAGCGGTCAAAGGCGATATCAAGACTGTGAAAGCGGTAGCAGCATCGCTGTAAGCGTCAAAGGTTCCGGCTTGGGCAGGCGTGCCGGAACCTGCTGAGAGTTAAAGTCCTGCGAGGCTCTTTGGCTCCTTCCTGCAACTAGGGTTGAGCTTCGCAGGCATTTCATTGATTTGGGAGTATAGGGTGATGAAAAATTATCGTCAGCTGGTCGCAGCGACGTTGGTCTTGCTGTTTGCCGATGTGGCGGCAGACCCGCTACAGCCGGCCCCGCAAACTTCCGCCGCGGCTACGTCGGTATCTGCAACGCAACAGCCAACGACGCTGACAGCGCTCAGCCCGTATTTTTTTGCCGCAGCCCGAAGTGGTGAAACGGCCGTGTTGCAGGAGTTTATCCAGGCCGGTTTTCCGGTGGACCTGAAAAATGAGGCCAGTTACACCGCGCTGATGATTGCTGCTTATCAGGGGCAGGCCAACGCTGTGAATTTATTACTAAAAGCTGGTGCAGACGCTTGTATTCGTGACAAACGGGGCCACACCGCTTTAATGGGCGCGATGATTAAAGCCGAATGGCAGATAGCCAAACAGCTCTATGCCATTGATTGTGATCAAGGTACGAACACACAAGCGACAGACGCCATCACCGACAAAAGTCAGATGACGGCGGCGCAGTTTGCGGAAAAGTTTGGCCAAAGCGAGAAGTTTAAGGCGCTGGCAACTCAGCTGGAAGACAGCACAGCGGCCCAGACACCGCTGCCTGCAACTCAGCCATAGCGGTTAACCGCGAAATGCGGTGACTTTGATTTCGATTTTCCAGGCCGGATCAGCCAGACGCGCTTCGACAGTGGCTCGGGCCGGCGCCTGGCCTGCGGCAACCCAGGCATCCCAGGCCTGATTCATGCCGGCGTAATCGGCCATATCGGCCAGATAGATAGTGGCATCGACGATGCTCGCTTTGCTGGCACCACAACCGGCTAGCAAGGTATCGATTTGCGCCAGCACATCGGCAGTCTGGCCCTGAATATCCAGACTGGTGTCGTTTGGCACCATACCGGCACAAAAAATAAAACCGCCGGCGATCACGGCTTCGGAATAACGCGTTCCCGGTAAAATACGCTGAATCATCAGTTGTTCTCCATTGAAGTTGCGCTGTTGTAGCAGGCAGAGATTTACTTGGCAAGCATGGCAATACGGCCTGTTGTCGCAACAGCTGAAACATCAAAGTCCAAAAAAACAGCTGTCAGACAGTTGTAACCCAATGTCTGTCACAACAGAATACGTGGTTTTTTACTCGCTGAATGAAGTGTGGATATGACGAACAACACAGTGCCCAAGTTGACCCTGAATAAATGGCTGTTGTTGCTGCTGGCAACTTTTGCCTTTGCGATTAGCGGCTATCAGCGCTGGTTACAACAAGACTGGTTGACCTTAGCCGCAGTACTCACCGCCTGGCTGTTGGTGATTTGGCTGATCCAGCGCCATCGCCGGGAAGGCGCCGCAGTGTTGGCTGTGGAGATCACATCGTTACAATCGCAATTGGCTTTGGAAGATGACATGTTGCGAATTGGTAATGAAAGCTGGTCTTTGCAGGCAATCAGCCAGGTTGAAATGGGGGTGATTGACCAACAGCGGGCTTATGTCTATCTGACGATTGAGAATGAAGCCCCCGAGCCTGCCGAGACCCGGCAATTTTTGATCCCTTACTCTGAATATCAGCCAATCCGGCAGCAACTCACTGACGCATTACCACAGGCGCGCTGGTTGTTACCGCAAGACTGAGTTGTTTGTCTGTTGTTGCCCCTACTCACTCAGGATAAAAAAAGCCCCGCAACATGCGGGGCAACGGGTGTTGAGAGGTTTCAGCAAACTCTCGTGGGAAATAAACCTTATTCAGCGCTGCTGGCAGTGTCGTTGCCAGTTTTGTTTTCAGAAACTTGGATCAAATCAAATTTTTGCATTGCTGGTACTTTGGCCTGAATTTGTGTTTCCAGACCGTCCAGCTGCTGCAGGGAGCTGCAGATCTGCTGACCACGTGCTTCCAGCTGGTCGCCACGGGCGTTCATGTCAGCTTCCAACTCGTTACCAAATTGGTCCATTTTTTTGCCAAAAGCTTCCATCCGTTGCTCGAAATTGCCTTCGCCGCTGCTCATCGCTTTGCCAACCAGCATCAGCGCATTGCCGGTGATTTCGGCGACGGATTCTTCAATTGCTTTCGACATTTCGTCGTCAAAACCGTTGTCGATGCCAGCCAGCTTGCTGCCATTGATGCGGATACCGTTGTCGCTGCGCAGCATAATTTGGTCGAGATTAGTGCGCATTTTATTCAGCGCGCGATCGATATTGGCCTGGGCTTCGCCGTTGTCGACTTCGAACTGCGCCATCACTCGGGTCAGGGCTTCAGAAGCCATCGATACGGCGTCGGCCACCAGCGTTACAGTGTCTTCGGCATTTGTGCGAAGACCGGCCTGATATTTCTGCAACAACACTGCGGTGTCTGCATCGGTGTCGACGGCTTGATTGTTAATCCATAGTTGTCCCTGGTCGCTGATACGCCATAACGGCGCGTCGTTCCGCAGCAACTGCACATCGGCGCGTTGCACCAGTAAATCGTCATGTAATTCCAGCGAACAGTTGTGGTCAGATTCGTGGGCCATAGCAATAGAACTGAATAAGGTAGCGGCAATTAACAGTTTCATAAGTCCATTCCTTCGTCGTGGTGAGTGATGATGTCAGGCCTGGTCCGGCTGAACCTATGCTGACTGCAACAGATATATTTGCATCGCAAAGGATGTGCCAATTGGTATCATATTGATTTTTATGATTTATTTGTGTTTTGATGGCAGTGAGTGAAATCAGAGGTTAGTAGTTTTTACTAACAATTAGTCAAAACATCACTATCGCCAGACAATCTTGGTATATAACCAATTCGAATAAGTGGTGCCGATCAATTCTTTCTGGTTTAGCCGTCTATATGGATAAAATAACGCCAATTTTGACAGTACAGGTGTCGTTATGCCGTTTACTTCACTGATCGCACCAGCCAGCCCGCTTAGTGCGCAGCAAGTTCAGGACTTACAGAAATTGGTCAGCCAGCTTAATCCTATTCAGCAAGCCTGGGTCAGTGGTTATCTGGCGGCCGCTGCCCAGCTGGCTTCCGGCGGCAGCGCTGTCAACGCAGCGCCAGCGCCACAACAGGCCGCAGTGCTGACCATTTTGTATGCCTCGCAAACCGGTAATGCCAAAGGCGTTGCCGCTAAAATCAAAGCGGCGGCCGAGGCGCAGGGCGTGGCGGTGCAGTTGCAGGACATCGCGTCGTATAAAACCAATGCCTTAGCCAAAGAAAAGTTCCTGATCATTGTTACCTCGACTTATGGTGAAGGTGAGCCGCCGGAATCAGCGGTCAGCTTCCATAAATTCTTGTTTAGCAAAAAAGCGCCGAAACTGCCGGAATTGCAATATGCCGTGCTGGGCCTCGGTGATACCAGCTATGAATTTTTCTGCAAAACCGCGTTGGATTTTGATGAGCAACTCGAAGCGCTTGGCGCGAAACGCTTGTTTGCCCGCGCTGACCTGGATGTCGATTACGTCGATGCCGCGGCGAGCTGGCAGCAAGGTGCATTAGATGTGTTCAGCCCGCTGTTAAAGGCCGCTGGCGCAGGCAGTGCCCAAGTGATTGCCTGGCCTGGCAGTACCGGTACCGCCGGTAGTCATAGCCCCTATGACAAACAACATCCGGCCACAGCCGAGCTTGCCGTGAATCAAAAAATTACCGCGCGCAATTCCACCAAAGACGTACGGCATATCGAAATTTCGTTAGCCGACACCGGCCTGACTTATCAGCCGGGCGATGCACTGGGCGTGTTTTTTGATAACGATCCGGCGCTGGTTGATGCCGTGCTGCAAGCAACCGGCACTTCAGGCGACATTGAAGTCAGCTTGGGCAGCCAGACCCTGACGCTGCGCGATGCGTTGTTACGTGAATTAGAACTGACCCAGTCCTACCCGTCTTTTGTCGAAAAATATGCGGCAGCGACTGGTAATGCCGAACTGCAGCAACTGGCCGCAGACAAAAACGCACTGCGTACTTATCTGGCAGAGCGCCAGACTGCAGATGTGATTTTGCAGCATCCTGCCGGGTTAACAGCACAAGTCTTGGTCGATTGCCTGCGCAAAGTGCAGCCGCGTTTATATTCCATCGCCTCCAGCCAGGCTGAAGTTGGCGAAGAAGTGCATTTGACGGTTGGCGTGGTGCGCTTTGATGCCTTTGGCCAGACCCATTTAGGCGGCGCTTCCGGCTTTTTGGCTGAGCGGCTGGAAGAAGGCGGCAAGGTCAGAGTTTTTGTCGAACACAATGACAATTTCCGCCTGCCGGATAACGATACGCCGGTCATTATGATTGGCCCCGGTACTGGTATTGCGCCGTTCCGCGCCTTTTTGCAGGAACGCGACAACGCCGGCGCCACCGGTCAAAACTGGTTATTTTTCGGTAACCCGCATTTCACCCGCGATTTTCTCTATCAGGTCGAACTGCAGGATTATTTAAAGCGTGGTGTGTTAAGCAAACTGGATGTGGCTTTTAGCCGTGACCAGGCGCAGAAAGTCTATGTGCAGGATAAACTGAAGGCCAAAGGTGCTGAAGTCTGGTCCTGGCTGCAACAAGGCGCGCACCTGTATATCTGCGGCGACGGCAACAGGATGGCGAAAGATGTGCATCAGGCGCTGCTGGAGATTGCCGCAGCGCATGGCGGCCTGAATGCCGAAGCCGCCGCAGACTATTTTGAACAACTGCGTGAAAGCAAACGTTATCAGAAGGATGTGTATTAATGAGCCAATATCCGATTAACCCTGAGCTGCAGGTGCAGGGCGCGTTGTCTGATAACGAGCGGTTAAAAGCCGAAAGCCATCATTTACGCGGCACCATCACTACAGATTTAAAAGACGAAATTACCGGCGGTTTCACCGGCGATAACTTCTTATTAGTACGTTTTCACGGCATGTATCAGCAAGATGACCGCGATTTACGCGCCGAACGCGCTGAACAAAAACTGGAGCCGCTGCATAACGTGATGCTGCGGGCGCGGATGCCGGGCGGCATTATTAAGCCGGAGCAGTGGCTGGCTATCGACAAATTCGCCAGCGAAAAAACTCTGTACGGTAGTATCCGTTTAACGACGCGCCAGACCTTCCAGTTCCACGGTGTGTTTAAGCCAGAAATCAAACCGATGCACCAGATGCTGAACAGCATAGGCATCGATTCGATTGCCACCGCAGGTGACGTGAACCGCAACGTGCTTTGTACCTCAAACCCGGTCGAATCGGTGCTGCATCAGCAAGCCTATGAATGGGCTGTGAAAATTTCTGAGCATCTGCTGCCAAAAACCCGCGCTTATGCCGAAATCTGGCTCGATGAAGAAAAGGTTGAAACGACGGAAACCGAACCTGTGTTGGGCGATACCTATTTGCCGCGTAAGTTTAAAACCACTGTTGTCATCCCACCGCATAACGACATCGATGTGCATGCCAACGACTTAAACTTTGTGGCTATTGCCGAAAACGGCCAGCTGGTCGGTTTTAACGTGCTGGTCGGCGGTGGCCTGGCCATGACACACGGCGACAAAGGCACCTACCCGCGCCGCGCTGAAGATTTTGGTTTTATCGGCCTTGAGCACGTGCTGAAGGTGGCGGAACATGTTGTGACAGTGCAGCGCGATTATGGTGACCGGGTCAACCGCAAAAACGCCAAAACCAAATACACCATCGACCGCATCGGCGTGGATACTTTTAAACAAGAAGTAGAAAAACGCGTGGGTGTACAGTTCCAACCAAGCCGGCCTTATACCTTTACCCATCGCGGCGACCGCTTTGGCTGGGTCGAAGGCATTGATGGCAAACACCATTTAACACTGTTTATCGAAAACGGCCGTTTGCTGGATTACCCGGGCAAACCGCTCAAAACCGGTGTGTCGGAAATTGCCAAAATCCATAAAGGCGATTTCCGTATGACGGCGAACCAGAATCTGATCATCGCTGGTGTTGCTGCTGAAGACAAAGCCCAGATTGAAGCCATTGCCCGCGCCCATGGTCTGATTGAAGACTCCGTGACCGAGCAACGCAAAAACTCGATGGCTTGTGTGTCGCTGCCGACTTGTCCGCTGGCAATGGCGGAGGCTGAGCGTTATCTGCCGACTTTGGTGACCCATGTCGAAGGCATTCTGGCCAAGCACGGCGTGGCAAACGATCACATCATCTTACGTGTGGTTGGCTGCCCGAACGGCTGTGGCCGCGCCATGTTGGCTGAAGCCGGTTTAGTTGGCCGTGGCCCTGGCAAATATAATTTGTATCTGGGTGGCAACACTGCCGGTACCCGCATTCCGAAGCTGTATTTGGATAACGTGGCAGAAGCTGAAATTTTGGCAGCACTCGACACCCTGATTGGCCGCTGGGCGCTGGAACGCCATGCCGGTGAATGTTTCGGTGATTTTGTGATTCGGGTTGGTGTGGTCGCTGAAGTGAAAGTCAGCAAAACCGACTTCCACGCGTAAATAAGCCGTCGGGGTAACCCACATGGTTACCCGCCGGATCACGGCATCGTTCGGTACGATTGAACCGTAGGGGTAACCCTTGTGGTTACCCGCCAAAAACACGAAGAAACAGGTAAATAGATGAGTTATCAGCAGATTTTACAGCTGGACCCAGCCGCGCAGCAGCAAGCCTTAGCGGAGATCAACCAAAGGCTGGCGGCATTGTCGCCGGCTGGACGGGTGGCTTTTGCACTCGGTGAATTACCGGGCCAGCATATGCTGAGTTCCAGCTTTGGTATTCAGGCAGCGGTGATGCTGCATCTGGTGACTCAGGCCAAAGCTGATATTCCGGTAGTGCTGACCGATACCGGTTATCTGTTCCCGGAAACCTATCGTTTTATTGATGAGCTGACGGCCCGTTTACAGCTCAATCTTAAGGTCTACCGCGCCGGGATCACGCCAGCCTGGCAAGAGGCGCGTTTTGGCCAGCTCTGGACCACGCCGGAAGGCCTGAAACAATATAACCAGCTGAACAAAGTCGAACCAATGCAAAGGGCGCTGCAGGAGCTGAACATCAGCAGCTGGTTCACCGGTCTGCGTCGCAGCCAAAGCAGCAGCCGTGCTGAAACGCCGATTGTCGGTATTCAGCGTGGCGTGCTGAAGATCAATCCGATTGTTGAATGGACCAACAAAGATATTCACTATTATCTACAGGACCACAACCTGCCCTATCACCCGCTGTGGGAACAGGGTTATATGTCGGTTGGCGACACGCATTCCAGTGCGCCAATGTCGCTTGGCATGAGCGAAGAAGACACCCGCTTTAATGGCATGGGCCGCGAATGTGGCTTGCATGTCGCTGGTGATGGCATCTGAACAGCAAACGCCTGCGCCAGTGTGGCGGCAGGCGTATTGGTCTCTGATCACAGCCTAAATCGCCTGCACAGTGCTGAGCGCCTGTGGATTAAATAAGCGCGCCGGCAGTAGCCGAGGTGTTACTTTGTCGTAATGCAGCACGGTGATATCTCTGGTTTGCATCTTATCCAGCAATTCCATCGCGACCACACGCGGCGCCTCACCGGTTCGGCTACGAACAAATCGCGCGGATTTTGCTTGTTTGCCGGAGGGCAGGTAAAACTCGGCCCGTAGCGGGAAATGGTCGGTGTTACTGACCCAAAGTTCAATCCTTTGATAACTCAGGCCTTCGCGGTTCGCCAGCAGGCTCAGTTGAATGCCCTCACTTTGTGCGTCAGCGGCCATCAGCTGATAATCCTGCTGCCAGTTCAGTGTCGCCACATCACCGCTGGACGCTTCGCCCATCAGCTTTTGCAGTGGCGTGATGCGCAGCGCTCGGCGGCTGCCAGGTAGTTGCAACCAAAATTGCTGGTCCTGCAACAACACTTTTTGGCCCTGACTGGTACCTCCGGTGAAAATCACCAATGACTTACGATTCTCCCCCGACAACAGCTGATACGGTTGCATTTTTTCGCTGCGACCGGCTTTGATGGTTTCAATCCGGCCCTGCAGCACAAAACTTTGTTGTGGTCCGCGAAACTGTTCGGCGGTTGTCAGATATTGCTGCGCCTGTGGTAATGGCAGTTCCTTGGCATGGCTACTCATGAGGATGCTGCTGAGCAGCACACTTGTTGTGATTAGGCGGGTGAAACGACGACAGGTATTCAGTGTGACTGTCATAGTGCAGTTCCTTGTTGCGCTGAAGTTCAAAAGCAGATTAATGAAGTCAGACCGTTGTTGCAGGACGACCCGACCAACGGCTAATGGCGCCGCCAGATGGCAGCCGGTGCAGACCAGCTGCCATTCCTTGTCGGTTACACAAACCCCAGCGCATCGACCAGCGGCTTACGCACGGCACTCAGGCTTGCCTTGAGCGCAAACAACATACAAACCACCACCAACACCAGCGCGACATAGAGCGTTAGTTCCGCACTGAAACTAATCATTAGCGGGTAACCCTGGCTGGAGCCTGGCGGCGGGGGCATCATCACTTTAAATTGACGCAGCATTTCACAGCACAGCAAGGTCGACAGAGTTGCCACGACGGCGCTAAAAGCGCCTAACAATAAGGCCTCCAGCACGAAGTTGCCGACGATACGGTGATGCCGCTCGCCCAGGGCCGCCATAGTACCTATTTCGCGGGTGCGTTCCGTCACGACCTGTGAAATGCCATGGCCGACGGCAAATAACACCAGCAATAACATCAGCATGCCGAGGGTGCCGAAGATGCGGTTGTACAAGTCACGCACCGCTTTAAATACAAAAGCGCGCTCCTGCCAGGGGGTCATTTTCAGCGCCGGCATGTCGGCCTGCAGCATGGTCAAGAGCTCGGCTTGTTGTTGGTCGTCCAGCAAATAGATATTCAGTTCACTGATTTTGTTGCTTTGCAGCAATTGCTGACCGGCCTGAATGGGCAGGTACAACTGGCGTTTATCCAAATCAGGTACTCCGCTGGAGAAAATGCCAACTACCACCACATCCAACGCATTTAATGCGCCCGAGCTGGTCGCAGACATCAGGCTCAGTTCGCTGCCGACTTTGGCTTTCAGAATGGCGGCCAAGCCTTCACCAATCATCAGCGGAATGCTGTCGTCCGCTTTACTGAGGTAGGCCGGCGGTAATACACCACCGGCTTTGACTTGCAGAAACGGGCCTTTTAACTGGAATTCGCTGCCATCGACGCCACTGCCGAGGAATATTGTCGATTTTTCGCCGTTGGACACTAAGCCGGAAAACTGTAAGCGCGGCAGCACCGCTTTGACATCATCACGCGCCAGCAGACGTATTTCCAACGCTTGATTGCGGTCGATGCCATGTTGTAGCGGCACATCTTCATTATCGAGGAAATAGTCAGGGTGGCTCAGGGTCAGATGGCCCAAATCGCGTGCGGCTTTTTCGGCCAGTGATTGGTAAGTGAAGAGAGCAAAACCAGCCCCCAACAACACCGCGGTCATCGCAGCACTGCAGACCATGCCGGTGAACAAGGTGCGGCGGCGGTGACGCCATAAATTTAAACAGGCAGCGTGCAACATGATGATTCTCCTGAGACTTGTTAACGGGAGTGATTTAGCCGGTGCGGCGTGCTGGGTTCAGTTGTTGTGGTTGATTTTCCACCAGCACGCCGTCTTTAAGGGTTAATAACCGTGAGCAACGCTCGTACAGCCTTGGGTCGTGGCTGGCAATTAAAAAGGTGGTGTTGGCATCCCGGCCCAGTTGCTGCATTAAATCAATCACTTGCGCAGCGCTGACGCCATCGAGGTTGGCAGTTGGTTCGTCGGCGATCACTAATGGCGGCGCTTTGACTAAAGCCCGGGCAATCGCGACCCGTTGTTGCTGACCGCCAGATAAGTGATCCGGGCGCTGACTGGCAAATTTGCCAACGCCAACCGCATCCAGCAGGGCCATGGCACGCATCCGCCGTTCAGCTTTGGTGACGCCAAGCAGTTGCAGCGGATATTCGACGTTTTCCAATGCCGTCAGCACCGGCAGTAAGTTATAGCGCTGAAAAATAAAACCTATAGCCCGACAGCGTAACTGGCTCAACGCGGCCACATCTGTCGGTACCGGTTGTTGATCCAGCCAAATCTGGCCTTGGGTTGGTGCGTCGAGCAGGCCGAGTAAATTCAATAAGGTCGATTTGCCGCTGCCGGACGGGCCGCACAATGCAACCATCTCGCCGGCGCAAATGTCGGCGCTGACATCTTTTAACGCGGTGTTTTGCGCCAAACCGCTGCCGTAGGTTTTGCTCAAATGTTCGAATTTCAACATAGCCCGCTCCTTGTGGTCAGCGCATTACAATGCGATTTGCTGTTGCCAGGTTTTCGCCAGTGCTTCGTCACCGGCTTTGCCTGCCGCTTTGGCGCCGCAGCTATACAGCGCCTGTTGCGCGGCTTTGGGCGCATAACCAAAAGCCGGGCTTTGGATCTGGTTTTTTAACAGCACATAACCTTCTTCAAAGCGGTTAAACAGGTCTGGCAAATTGATAAAAGTACAACCGGCGATGGTATGAACCTGCATAGTCACAGCTGCCTGCGTCCGGTTTTGCGGGTCTGCCAGCCGCAGTGTTTTGTCCAGTTTGCTCAGACCCTGTTCGGCCGCCTTCATCTTGTTCCATGGCAGTATCGCGTGTTTGGCTGCCGCGGTTTCTACTGCACCTAACATGGCCTGTAACTGCAAATCGTCCGGCGCTGCGGCGCTGGCGGTGGTCAGTTTTTCAATGGCTTGTTCATTAGCCGTGGCATCGCCTTGCACACCTTGCTGATAAACCGTCATCCAGTTAGTTGCCAACGCCGGTGTGGCCAGCATCAGCGCGGAGGTCAGTAACAGTGGGCGGAAGAATTGAGTGGTGTTCATATGGTCTCTCCTGGGTTGGGCCTTTTGGTGATCAAGGCCTGATGGAAAGACAATAAAGGTTTTACTTCCGAGCTGCCGGGCGAGCCGACAGAGGGGCAAAAACAGCGCTGAACGGTAATATAGTTCGCTGGGTGGTGTGTGGTAGATGGGAGACTGGCAGCGATTTAGCCGGTGCCCAGATTTCTGCCACTCATGTACGCGGCGAGCGCTCTGGCGTCAGCGTTGGGACTATTTTGCAAAGCGGTAAAAACGCCGAGCTGGTCACCGCTCGGGCGGTGTTGTCCCAGCTTTTCTTTCCCTTGCCATTCGGTCACAACAATCCTGAACCCGACCACAGCACTTTGTAATTTACTGCGGAATGGGGCTGGGAGCACAGTTTGATCCTGCAATAGCGTCGGTTCATATTGGGTAAGCAAGTCGGTCATCGCCTGTGTTGTGGCGTCATCATCCAACAGTTCTGCTACACCGTATGCATGTACAGCAACATAGTTCCAGGTTGGTACCGCTGGCTTTTGTTGATACCAGTTTGGCGAAATATAGGCATGAGGACCTAAAAAAATGACCAGTACAGGCTGATGATCAAGTTGTTTGATCTGTGCATTGGCTTTTGCCAAATGACCGTATAACACACCATGAGAGCCCTCTTGACTCACCAGAGTTAAAGGCAGGTGGCTGGCCTGCAAATCTGGCGTAATTAAGGTAGAAAAGCCAAATTGACGGACAAAGTTCGAGATAGTTTGTTGTTCGGTCATTTGCATACCGCTCGGTGTGTACATAACTCAGGGTCCTTTGGTTTTTTGAAAGTGGGGGGGCCTGATGCTGTTTTTCCCTTTTTGATAACTGGATTGTTGAACCGGTATCAAAAGGAATAGAACATTAAGTCTGGCGATCTAGCCTGAAATTGTTGGTAGATCGCATTGGCAACCTGTTGGGTACTATCCCCATTACGTAAATCGTTATCGAAATTCCCGCGGCTTTTGATGATTAATGTGTACTTTTCAGCAGTCGCCAGGGTCGGTTCGATATAGATTGCAAGCACTCGCTGTTTATCCGAATCATTGATTCTGATCTTGATGACCCCCTGCGCTTTTTCCGTGACCAGTCGTTCGCGGACCGCTGTCGCATGGATGGCTGCTTGCCATAAAGTGTCATATGAAACCTTGTGGATATAATATGTCTGCCCGCCCATGCTGTCCCGATGTATATCATTTTCAGATATAGTGGAGCAGCTTAATAATGTTGTTGATATTGCGATAACTGTTAAAATATTCATTTTATTTCCCGCATTGATAATAAATTGCTTTGCCATTTGTGCAGGAAGATGTAATTGCAATATTACTGAAATCCGTGCCGTAGACATCAGCAGGACCTTCAGCTATGATTTTATATTCTTTGGGGTCGCACTGTTTTTTGATTTGCTGAATGGACTCCATTTTTCTTTTTTCAATTTGCCAGCCAAGGCCTGTGCCACAATACCTAACTTCGCCTTGGGCTCCTGGGTGGATAGAACTTTTTAATTGCAAATCATTGTATTTATACAACATGTGCTGATTGGTATAACATCCGCTCAATGATATGATTGTAAGTATTGTTAGGGGTATGTTTTTCATTTTGTTCTCTGCGTTGTGTTTTATTTATTATAAATGTGATTCGGCTCTGCAAAAGAATGCCAATGGAGAACAGTTTGTTCCTTGGGTGAGAATAAATGGATAAACTTAAAGCAATGCAGCTGTTTTTGCGTTTGGCCGAACTTGGCAGTATCAGCCGGGTTGCTGAAGAACAACAGCTCGCCAAATCAATGGTTAGTACCCAGTTAAAAAAATTGGAACAGCAAATCGGCGTGCGGCTTTTTCAGCGTACAACACGACATTTTTCTTTGACCGCACAAGGTGAGCAGTATCGGACGCAGGTACAAGCCTTACTTGGGCAAATGGAAACCCTGGAAGATCAGCTCAGGACAGGGCAAACCCAGCTCAGCGGTAAACTGAAAATAACGGCGTCCATGGCAATGGGCGTCACTTTTCTTGGGCGGGCTATTGCGGCTTTTCAGCAACAATATCCGCAGATTGCGCTGGAAGTCCAATTAAGTGACGAGGTTGTTGATCTGGTACAACAAGGTTTTGATTTGGCCTTGCGCGCCTCCAGTCAGCCACTGGATTCTTTATATGTCGGACGACAGATTGCCCGGTTTCGTTACTACTTGTGTGCCAGTCCCGCTTACCTGCGCCAGCATGCAACGATCGATCAGTTAAGTGATCTGCAGCAGCATTCTTGTTTTGAATACAGTTATTTTCGCAGCCGTAATTTTTGGCCTCTTGGGGATGGGGTGCGGATTGATGGCAAAGTCAGAGCAAATAACACGCCATTTCTCAAAGAGCTGGTGCTCGCCGGATTAGGACTGGCGTTATTACCAGAGTTTGTTGCTGTGCCGGAAATCCACAATGGCCAGTTAGAGGAAGTTCTGGCTGATTTACCGAGGCCTTCATTGGATTTGTATGCCCTCTATCCGGTTCGTCACCATGTACCGGTTAAAGTCGATGTATTCATTCGTTTTATGCAAAGCTGGTTGGCTGAACACGCATCAAACCAATGGCGATGACGGGTTTAAAGTAGAAAACTCCGGGCGGTTTGCAGGCCCGGAGCATACGAAAGTTATAGTTGTGCGCGGCGTTGCCGGACTGACTGATAACCAATCCCCCAGTTGTCCAGCGATACCTCTTCAATCACGACGAATGTGGTTTCAGGGTCTTTATTTAACACCTTTACCATCAGCTCGGTTGTACCCTGGATCAGCTGCTGTTTTTGTTGATTACTGACGCCTTCGTCAGTGATTTGAATGTGAATATAAGGCATTTGCTGCTCCTGTTTGTGGTAGGTTCATTGCGGTCCGTTGTAACAACCGGATCAATAAGTCAGTGTGAGCTGGTGCTGTGATGACCCGATCTGCCAGCATTAATGCCGGCACTGAACTGACCTGCAGCTGTTGTACCAACCTGATGTCATCTGCCATCTCTTGCTGCAAACGGCTATCCTGCCAGCACTGTTCAAAGCTGGTTGCAGATATTCCAGCCTGCACTGCCAGCTCCGTCAGCAGTGATTTCTGGCTAATGTTCTGGCCTTCTGCAAAATAGGCGTGCTGTAGCAGGGCGCGCATTTCAGACTGAAGACCAAATTTGCTGCTGATCAACAGCGCAAAATGTGCATCTGCGGTTGGGTAGTAATAACGCCTGCGATTAAAGTCGATGATGACGCCAGCCTCTTTGGCAATTTGCGTGACATGCTGCTGGTACTCCAGCAGTCTGGCTTCGCTCCAGCCGTGACCGGACAAAAAATAGTCGCGGATACTAATACCTTGTGCGGATAACTGCGGATTTAATTGAAATGGCAGATAGCGGACCCTGATCTCCAGCTCTGAGCTCAGCACTTCTATTGCTTCTGCCAGACGGGCATACCCAAGTGGGCACCAGGAGCAAACCAGGTCATGGATAAAACCGACTTCCAGTACTTTCATAATGGCCACCCGGTCGGATAGCTGGCGTAGGCCTTGTTTACAATGAGCCAGCCATCAGCGGTGCGGTGTAATGTCAGCAAATCCAGATAGTGCTCACCCAATAAAGGGCAATAAATGCGCACGGATGCCTGTGAACCATGCAACGAGATACTCTGTAACTGATAGTTGAACTGTGCACCGGTTTTGGCTGGGACTGGCCTGCTGGCGACTAATGTCAGCCATTGGCTGCGGTTGCGTCTGACGCCGGGAGCCATCAGCAGGAGGTCCGGATCAGTGATTTGAGCCAACAACGCAGTGTCAGCGTGATGCAAACCCCGGACATACTGGTCTGCAACCTCAGCCACTGCGATGAAATCAGCTTCGGCAGATAAGAGCGTAGACATCATGCGGCCTGCTCAGCTGCTAAAGCCGCTTGAAAGGAGGGCAAGGCTCGTACTTTTGCCAACATTTGTTGCGTGAATGGACCCTGCACAATTGGCAGATTAAAAAACTGATCCCAGCGTTGGTACACGGCCAGCAAGATGTCGGCAACTCCAGCGGCTGAGCCAGCTAAAAATGGCTGATGTTGCAGACGTTGTTCAACCACTTGCCAAAGAATATTGATGCGTTGGGCGGCATTTTGTAGCAGGTTGTTTTTGTCGTCGGAGTTCAGTTCTGCGCCGGCCAGAAAAAACAACTTACTATATGCCGGATGCATAGTGGCATTTGCAAACAATAAGTCTTGCAGTTGGCCAAGATCTGGCCATTGTCCGTGAGTCCAGCGATTTGGGTGTTGTTGCAGCAGGAACAAGATAATAGCGGCGCCCTCGCTGATGATTTGTTTGTCTGTGCGTAAAAGAGGGACCTGATTGGCAGGATTTAACTCTGAATAGTTCTGTACCTGATCACGCCGGATCAGTGTAAAAGGCTGCTGTAGTTCGCGTAATATGACCTGTGTTGCGAGTGAGCAGGCATTTGGCATGAAATAAAGCTGATACATAGGGTTCTCCGGATGGACATGGCATTATTGCCAGCACATGCAGTGTAAAACCCTCAGAATGGTTGAAAAACCGCCTTATCCAGAATGTATTGTTCTGTCAGACAGAACAATACATCTCGCCACCAGCTGAAAAAAGACGCGCCCGCACCCAGAGCTTTAATGCTGCCGGAACAAATGCTGATAAGCCCGGCTCACGGCGAGTTCAGTCGGGTTATTTTTCAGGACCAGCGTCATATGACCAAATTCGTCACGTTCAACTTTCAGGATGCTCTTCACCTGCACAATGCAGCCGCGGTGGATGCGCCAGTACAGCTGTGGGTCGAGTTGTTGTTCCAGTGTGGCAATGGCGGTGCGGATCAGGTATTGCTGGCCGGCACAGTCGACCGTGGTGTATTTATCTTCGGCGAGGAAAAAGTCGATCTCGGCGATATCCAGCAAATGAATGGTGTCGCGCTGACTGGCTTTAATCCAGCGCAGTGGCTCTGCCGTTGGTGCAGGCGAAGCTTCGTGCATCGTAGCTGCGGGCGGCATCAGCTGGCTCAGTAACTGTTGTAAGTGCAGTAAATCAGCCTGCGGCTTTTGCTGCAGGCTGATCCGCTGTTTTAAGCGTGTGATGCATTGCTGCAGGCGCGCCTCTTCCAGGGGCTTTAACAGGTAATCCACCGCTTCCAGTTCAAAAGCGCTGACCGCATGCTGGTTATATGCTGTGCTGAACACGACTAATGGCGGCATCGCTAACTGTCGTAACTCACGGAGTAACTGCAGGCCATCTAAGCCCGGCATCTGAATATCCAGAAAAGCGATGTCAAAGCGCTGCTGTTGGCACAGTGCCAGCGCAGCGCCGCCGTCTTCGGCCAAAGTGGTGTGTGCTTCTGGCCAAAATTCGGCAAGCAGCGCCTGCAAATGGCGGCGTAACAAAGGCTCATCGTCAGCAATTAACAATCTTGGGGCTGCAGTATTCAATGCATTATTCAAAGCGGGATCTCCAGACGGACTGTGACTTGCTGGTCGGCCAGCGTTAAAGTTAAAGCTGACAAATCGCCGTAGCGTTGTTGCAGGCGGGCGCGGGTATTGCTGAGGCCAATGCCGTGGTTCTGTCGGTCATCTGGCTTTGGGGCGACAGCGACTGGCGGCATGGAATTGCGCAGTTCACAACAGAGTTTCTGCGCTTCGACAAACAGCCGCACCTGCAGCTGACCGCCACTGCGCAGCGGTTCAATGCCGTGTTGCAAGGCGTTTTCTAATAAGGGTTGCAACAGCACCGGCGGCACCTGTAGTTGCAGTGGCAAGTCGTCGCTTTGTTGCCAGTCCAGTTGCAAACGCTCACCCAGGCGAATTTGCTGGATTTGCAGGTAGGCGCGGCTAAAGCTGAGTTCATCGGCCAGCGGCACCAGCTGAGTGCGGGTCTGATCCAGACTCTGACGCAATAAGGTGGTTAAGGCGGCCAGCATTTGGCTGGCCTGTTGTGGTTCAAGCCGGATCAACGCCTGCACATTAGCCAGGGTATTAAACAAAAAATGCGGTTCGATTTGCGACTGCAGCAATTTCAGTTGTTGCTCCAGCAGCTGTTTTTCCTGCTCGGATTGTCTCAGCGCGGTTTGCATCAGTTGTTGCTGCAATTGATATCTTTGATCCAGCAGATAATAAAATGCCGTCATCGCGAGACTGACCAACGCCACAATACCGAGCAACGACAAATCAAAGCCTGGCTTGAACTCTTTGCCGGCAGCACTGAACTGCCACCAGGTCCAGCCCATTGGTAAGCCAAACCAAAGCAATCCGGCCAACACCAACGCCAGACAGGTATTAGATGTCATTGACAGCGCAGGTCTGTTGCGTTGCAGCCAGCGAATGGTTGTTCGCATCGTCAGGCCAATACCATTGGCGTAGATCAATTGCAGCCACAATGGTCCCATGCCAAAAAAATTGAACATCAGCGCCAGTAGTGAGCACGGCACAATCAGGTTGAGTTGATCGCGCCAGAACGGTGGTTGCTCTTTGCAATGGATGGGTGGGCTGTCAGAAGGCATATTGGGCTCCGGCCACGACTTCGTGTTTTTTGCCTAGCAGACGGAAACTGCTGTCAGCAGGCCCAGCGAAGTGCTTGATCCCTATGTTAATTTTAACTTTGTCGCTGACACTATAACTGACAGCTCCGGAAATTAACAATCCTGTTACCGCTGGTTGATACAACAGCGTCAGGGATGGTTGCCAGTCCCCTTCTGCGCGCAGATGCAGCAACCATTGTTGCCGTGTCAGCTGGCGGCCGCTGAACAGTTGCAGACTGCTTTGTTGCTCCTGCGCTTGCAAAGCCGGGCCGCGAAGCCGCTGTTGCAGTGCCTGCCAGTGAGCGTTGACGTTGGCCTGACCGTCGTAGTTGTATTCCAGCAGTAGATTCCAGCCGTGAGCATTCGTGTAATTCAGCCCGGCACTGAGCTGCCAGGCGCCTTGTTTCTGCACGGCATCAGCCAGGGGCCGATCTATGGCAATGCCTGCCGGCAGCCCGGGTGTGAGCCATTGGATCCACAGATTGGTCCAATAATGTTGTTGCCACAGCAGGCTGCCCTGTAGCGCGAGGCCATCATTGAACACCCAGACTTGACTGGCACCCAGCCGCCAGCCGATATCGTCGTCATAGTGGGCCAATGCCTGCCACTCCAGGTCACCGGCTTGCTGATAATAGCGCCCGCCACAGCCGTTGCTGGCCGGCAAAGGCCGACCATAACGACGATATCCCAGCTCAGTCTGATTGCACAATAAAGTCCAGGCGTTGTCGCTACCAAACCAGTCGGCAGACGCTTGCCAGACGCCGGGCGCAACGACGGTATAGAGCGCTAGCGTGTCGGTTGGCGAAAATAAATCGAGCGGACGCAGGCCATAATTGACATCAAAATCGCGTTTGCGCTTACCGGCGCTAAAACTCCAGTTGCCAGCGTCAAAGCTCCAATAGGCTTCGGAGAATGCCAGTTTTTGCTCTGGTGTGGCATGTGCCGGGGATTGCGGGTCTGTACGCCACAAAGTGCTGGCGAGCTGGATTTGCTGGTTCGCGCCAGGCGCGTGTTGCCATTGTAAGTCGAGCGTCTGGAGAAGTAACTGCTGACGCTGCGGGCCACGCAGCAGACTATCGCCTTTAGCATGGCTGCCAAGCACGCGGTATTGCAGATCTGGCTGGGCAGCCTGACTGCTCAGGCCACAGCACAACAACACGATAACGATGGGATACCGCAGAAACATTGCTCAGCTCCTTTTCTACCCGCTCAGCCCGATAACACCGGAGATGCTGACAGGATAAAAGGTGCCTGATCGTGTTGCTCTTTGGGCTGACCAAAGGTCAAAATTGCCGACCAGCTGTCAAAATGGACGGTTACATCGCGCGTAACACCGCCAGTTTGTCTTGCAACAGAGAACGTTTCTCCGGCTCGTAACTGTATTCCAGCGCTTCTTCCAGTAATTGCCGCGCCGCCTGATATTGATGATGCTTCAGATAGTGCCGGACCAATGCCTGATTGGCTTGTAGCAGGTATGGGACCTTTTTCTGTAAACGCTGATAGAGACTGATCGCCAGCGCTTCCCGTCCGGCCTGTTCCGCCTGCACCGCCTGGATATACAGCTCAAAAGGGTCATCACTGTCGGCCATCGCCAGCTGTTGTTCCAAGTGCTGTACTAAAGGTTGGTCACCAAGCTGGGTCGCTAACACCTGATAATTGTGCAATAACGCCAGGTGTTGCGGTGCGACTGCCAGGCCATATTGATACCACTGTTGCGCCAGCTCAGGCTGCTGCTGGCGTCGCAACAACACCGCCATCAGATTAATTGCCGGGACAAACTGGTCGTCTTGCTGCAGGCTGGTTTGTACCAGGGCATAGGCCTGGTCCAGCTCACCACGCAACAAAGCTTCGGCGGCTAAATTGTTGTAAACGGTGGCTCTGAACCGGACTTCGCTGAGAAAATCACCCTGATAACTGAGTGGACCGCGGAAATAATCGATATAAAGCTGGCGGAAGTTTATCGAATCGGCGCTGGCTGCAGCGCTGAGATAACTGCGCACATGGGTGGCCTGTAATAGCAGATCGCCGCGGACGTCAATCACAGGCTCGCGGTAAGTAGCACGAAAGCGCACGTCGATGCCGGCGACATCAGCCAGTGCTTTGGTCAGCAACGCCAGGCTAACACAGTTGGCAGAACCACTGCGCATTACTTCATGCGCCGGACTGGTGCTGCCACTGAACTGAAATACCGCCAACACATTTTGCATGTAGCTGAACAGGCGGTATTCAGGTGTCTCATTGGCATAGCGTGGGTGGTGAAAATAGCTGAGAAAATCTTGTTTTTGCTCCGGAGTCAAAGCGAGCAAATCCTGCATCTGCACCACTGGCGCGGCTGCGGCAAAAATCTGTGCTGGTACTTGTGGCGCGCTAAAGCGCTCTGTTGCCTGTGACTCAACTGAGCTATCTGGTGGCGTCACCGTAAGATGCTGCGCACAACCAGTCAAACTCAGCATCAGACATAAAGCGAACCGGTGCATGTTCAGACTCCTGAAATATTTTTCATATTGTTAACACATGAATTGCAGCGAATTCCAGCGGAAAATGAGGGGTGTCTACCGCATTCGTCGCACACTTTCGCCTTGTCGATGCTGGTCAGCCTTGCCCCGTCCGCCCGGACACGGCAGAATCAGGCAGCAACTCAAGCGGAAATCCCTATAATGACAACAAAAACAACAGTAGCAGGTACAGAATTGCCGAAAAAAGGCTTTTTTGCCCATTTCGGTTTAGTGCCACAAATTCTATTAGGCATGATTTTAGGTGTGGCGCTGGCAAGCTGGTCCACTGAGGCGGGTCAATCGGTCGCGATGTTAGGCGCTTTATTTGTTAAAGCCTTAAAAGCGGTCGCGCCGATTCTGGTGTTTGTGCTGGTCGCATCGGCTATTGCTAACCGCAAAATCGGTGGTCAGGCGAAGATGAAACCGGTGCTGGTGTTGTATTTACTCGGCACCTTTTTGGCGGCGCTGACTGCGGTGGGCGCCAGTTTTCTTTTTCCGAGCAGTCTGGTATTAAGCGATGTCCAGCAAGCCGTCACTGCGCCGGAAGGTATTGGTCAGGTGATTAAAGGCATTCTGTTCCAGGCAGTCGATAATCCGGTGAATGCGCTGCTGACCGGCAACTTTATCGGCGTGTTAACCTGGTCGATTGGTTTTGGTCTGGGCCTGCACCATGCCAACAGCACGACGAAAAAAGTCTTCAGTGATATTTCACACGGCGTGTCGCATTTAGTGACATTAATTATCCGCTTGGCACCTCTTGGTATTTTTGGTCTGGTGGCCGAAACGGTGGCCACAACCGGTTTTGCTGGCCTCGCCAGTTATGGCCAGTTGCTGGCGGTGCTGGTGGGTTCAATGGCGGTGATTGCTTTTGTGGTGAATCCACTGCTGGTGTTTATCACCACCAAGCGTAATCCGTATCCGCTGGTGCTGACTTGTCTGCGTGAAAGCGGCATCCCGGCCTTTTTCACCAGAAGTTCTGCCGCCAATATCCCGGTCAATATGATGCTGTGTGAAAAGCTGAAACTGGATGAAGATACCTATTCTGTGTCCATTCCGCTCGGCGCTACTATCAATATGGCCGGTGCTGCGATCACTATCACAGTTCTGACGCTGGCGGCCGTGAACACACTCGGCATTCCGGTTGATTTCGCCACAGCGATGTTGCTCAGCGTGGTTGCATCGGTATGTGCCTGCGGTGCTTCTGGCGTGGCTGGTGGTTCGTTATTGCTGATCCCACTGGCCTGTGGCCTGTTTGGTATTCCGGCAGAAGTGGCGATGCAGGTGGTGGCTGTTGGTTTTATCATCGGTGTAGTGCAGGATTCCTGTGAAACCGCACTGAACAGTTCGACCGATGTAGTCTTTACCGCCGCAGTCAGTCAGCGCGCTGGCAGTTAATTTGACAACCAGGGCCGGTACCTGTGGGTACTGGTCCTGGGTTGTAGTCCGCCTTTGAATCCTTCTAAAGCACGAAAACCAAGCCGCTAATTCCATTTCGTTATATCTGAGCCGATTTGCTTCTTGGATTCAGGACGTTTAGACGTCTAATATCGCAGCCAGATAAAATCATCACACCGCTTTTTGCAAAAAATGCAGTATGGTGAGTCGACGATCTGAGCCTGTTCAAGGCAGGAGCCCGTGGGGATATTAGCGTGCAGTATTTACCGATTTTCACTGATTTAACCGGCAAGGCCGTGCTGCTGGTCGGCGGCGGCCATGTCGCGCTGCGTAAAGCGCGGGCACTGCTCGATGCCGGCGCTGTGCTGACGGTGGTGTCGCATCAGTTTGAAACGGATTTCCACGATTGGGCCAGCCAAGGCAAAGCTACACTGCTGCAAGGCGATTTTCAGCCAGAACAAATCAGCGGCCATTGGCTGGTGATTGCTGCCACCGACGATGATGCGGTCAACGCCGCCGTGCATCAGGCTGCCACGGCGCGGCAAGTCTGGGTGAACACCGTTGATGACCAGGACAAATGCGAGTTTATTTTTCCGTCCATTATTAACCGCGCCCCCATTCAAATCGCCATTTCCAGCGGCGGTGCGGCGCCGGTATTAGTGCGTCGCCTGCGCGAACAGTTAGAAACCTTATTGCCGCAGCACCTCGGGCCTTTGGCGACCCTGGTTGGCAAATTCCGCAAGCAGGTGCAGCAGAAGCTGGACAACTTCGCGGCCCGCCGCCAGTTTTACGAACAGGTGTTCAGCTCTAAAGTGGTGAGCTTGCTGCAAAGCGGCCAGCCGCAGGCCGCAGAAGACACGCTGGAACAAATGCTGGACGGCCATCAGCCGCTGCGCGGTGAAGTGTTTGTCGTCGGTGCTGGTCCCGGCGACCCGGAGTTATTGACGCTGAAAGCCTTGCAGCTGATGCAACAGGCTGATGTGGTGGTGTACGACTACTTGGTCTCGGAACCCATTATGGCGCTGGTGCGCCGCGACGCTGAGCTTATCTGTGTGGGTAAAAAAGCCGGCGCCCACTCGGTCGCGCAGGAAGAGACCAACGCGCTGCTGGTACGGCTCGCACTGGAAGGCAAGAAAGTCTGCCGGTTAAAAGGCGGCGACCCCTTTATTTTTGGCCGCGGCGCAGAAGAAATTGAAGTCTTGTTGCCGCATCAAATTCCATTTCAGGTGGTGCCGGGCATCACAGCAGCTGCCGGTTGTGCGGCTTATGCCGGTATTCCGCTGACGCATCGCGACTATGCCCAGGCCGTGCAATTTGTCACCGGCCATTGCCAGAAAGACGGCAAAGAGCCGGACTGGCACAGCCTCAGCCGGCCGAACCAAACCTTAGTGATTTATATGGGGCTGATGAAGTCGGCACATATTCAGGCGCAGCTGCTGGCCGCAGGCCGAGCCGCAGACACGCCGGTGGCGATTCTGGAAAACGGCACCCGGCCTGAGCAGCGGGTGATTACCGGCACGCTCGGGCAGCTGGCGGAACTGATTGAAACCCGGCAGGTGCAATCACCGGCCTTGCTGGTGATTGGCGAAGTGGTGGCGCTGCAAGCCAAATTGGCCTGGTACGGCGCACAGGCGCCACGGGCATTGCTGACGCCACTACACGGATAACAACTTAAACAGATTGAATTTAATAGGTTTTATAGCAAGGTAACTGATATGCCGACCTTAACGCACTTACAACAGCTCGAAGCGGAAAGTATTCAAATCTTCCGTGAAGTAGCGGCCGAATTTGATAATCCGGTGATGCTGTATTCGATTGGCAAAGACTCGTCGGTGCTGCTGCATCTGGCGCGTAAAGCCTTTTATCCGGGCAAGATCCCGTTCCCGCTGCTCCATGTCGACACCGACTGGAAATTCCGCGAGATGATTGAATTTCGCGACAAAGTGGCGAAGGAATATGGCTTTGACCTGTTGGTGCACAAAAACCCGGAAGGGCTGGCGATGGGCATGAACCCCTTCACCTTCGGCAGTGCCAAACACACCGACGTGATGAAAACCGAAGGTTTGAAGCAGGCGCTGAATAAATATGGGTTTGACGCCGCTTTTGGAGGCGCCCGTCGTGACGAAGAAAAATCCCGCGCCAAAGAACGGATTTATTCATTCCGCGACCAATATCACCGCTGGGACCCGAAAAACCAACGGCCAGAGCTGTGGCATACCTACAACGGTCAGGTCAACAAAGGCGAAAGTATCCGCGTGTTCCCGTTGTCGAACTGGACTGAACTGGATATCTGGCAGTACATCTATCAGGAAAACATCGACATAGTGCCGCTGTATTTCGCCGCGTATCGTCCGGTGGTGGAACGTAATGGCACGCTGATCATGGTCGACGACGACCGCATGCCACTTAATCCTGGCGAACAGCCGGAGCAAAAACTGGTGCGCTTCCGTACGCTGGGTTGTTATCCGCTGACCGGCGCTATTGAATCCGACGCCGACAGCCTGACCGGCATTATCGAAGAAATGTTGTTATCGCGCTCCAGC